>JBKHJP010000299.1:0-5492 GCA_046538065.1 Thermoanaerobaculia bacterium
ACGAGACGGTCCGGGGCGTCCAGGTCGAGGACGTGGAAGCGGACGAGCTGTGGTCCTACATCGGCATGAAGGAGAAGACCAAGGCCCGGAAGGGACGGGATAATGCCGAGCTGGGAGACTGCTACACCTTCATCGGCCAAGAGCGGACCTCGAAGCTCATCCTCACCCACCACACCGGCCGGCGGACCTGGAACGACGCCGAGTTGTTCGTCTCCAAGCTCACCAAGGCGACGGAGGGCGTCTTCCAGCTCACGACCGACGGTTTCGACGGCTACCCCTACGCGGTGCGGCAGCACCTCGGGCACCGCGTGGACTACGCGCAGCTCATCAAAGAGTTTGGCCAGGACGCCGAAGGTCAGCGGCGGTACAGCCCACCCAAGATAATAGGCACCGAGGCTCGCTACCTGATCCGGTTCCCCGACCCGGAGCGCGTCTGCACCTCCCACGTCGAGCGGCTAAACCTGGACGTGCGCATGAAGTGCCGCCGCTTCACCCGACTCACGAACGCGTTCAGCCGGAAGCTCCGGAACCACCGGGCCGCCGTGGCGCTGACGCTGGCGCACTTCAACTTCGTGAAGATGCACTCCAGCATCCGGATGACGCCGGCCATGAAGGCCGGGGTCACGAACCGGATCTGGAGCGTTGGCGACCTACTGGCGGCGGTCTAGTCGACCGGAAGCGATGAGCGACAACACCTTGTTCACCGAATCCTCCAATCGCTCCCGCGACATATCACGGAACTCCAAACACACGGGAGCGTTGACCGAATCCTTCGTGAAGGGAGAGTGAGCGGGAAGACCGCGCCGCCATACGCAGCCCTTGGCCCTGTCCAGGGAATACTCCAGTACGTGAGTACCTCTAGGCCACTCTACATACAGGGACACCGTCTCCAGCCTAGGGCGGGTCCGGATCGTGACATTCTCTGGGAGCCCAAGGGCCGCCCCCGCCTCATACTCCTGAAACAGTGGCACCAGCACTTCATCACAGATTGATCGCCACTCCTCCTCGTGCTTTCCCCTCCGCTCCCGGTCGCCAGATCGCCGCTTCTCCTCCTCCCTTTCTCTGCGCTCCATCACCTCGGAGAATTTGGACAAGCTACCCTTAACGCTATCGTCGTGGCTCATGGGTTTGTCTCCGAACGTCCTCCCGGCGCAATTGATGGTGGCTCCCACCGTCCGGCTTCGCTGCAACCCCTTGCAACGCTGATGGAGAGGCTCCGCATGGGGGCCGATCATAGCATCGAGAGCCCTAAACTCTACAGAATCAGCATTTAGACATTACCCACGGCGGGAATCCGCCATTACGCAGCGGGTTGCCTTGGGTGGCGGGCGGCCGGCGGTGGGCGATCTACTGGCGGCGTAGGGTCGGCGTCAGCAAGGCCAGTTCTCCTAGCCTCCAGAAGTAGCGCTCTGGCTCATTGACGACCTCGCGGGACCTGACCAATAGCCAGAGTTGCGCGAGCGCTCGTTCATGCTCCAATCGATCCGCGGCCGGGATGAGGCGCAATGCCTCGCCATATCGCAGCAGAGCGTCTTGCAGAGAATCCCACTCGGCCGATGTATCGAGCCAAACTCCTGTAGAGAATTGACCGTCCTGCTGGCGGGCCTTCGCGGCGGCCTCAAGGCTCTTCCACGCCTCACGAATGGCCGACCCGGCAACCACGACTTCGTCCCATGCGGCCTCACGTTCGGCTCGATTCTCCTCGGCTTCTGCCTGTGCTGCGGCCTCGCGCTCTTGGGCCTCGATCGCGCGGATTCGGCGCCCTACCCATCTCCAGACCAAGGGGATCCCCACCGGGCCGCTCAGGGCCATCAATACCGCGATCCATACATGGTCTGCTAGGTAGGCTTGGATCGCCTCATGGGCGCGCACCCATCCGTCCCACGCTGCCGATAGCGTCGGGATGCTGTACAGGGTGATCATCCCGAACACGATTTTGACCCCCCTGCCGAACCTTCGTGTTGCTGGTTTGTCCACCGAGTCCCCCACCGTTGCCAGCGCAGCCCCACGCCGCGTCGGTGGAGTGTACAGCTCTGGAGAGAGTGCCGGGGGGCGGTATCCCGTGGTGGCGTGCCGGAGGCCCGCCGTGGTGTGCCCCGCCCGCCGCTACCCACGGCGCACCCCGCCGCCGGGCCGGCCGGAGCCGGCCAGAGCGTGCTACCTTCCTCCAGGGCCGGGCGGTGGGGTTCTAGTCGAGCCACCGAACACACATACATCTTGAACGTCGCCCCGCCGCCCCGCCCGCCCCCAGCCGACCAACACCCCATTAGGACACCACCGGCGCGTGCTCGACGCTCACCCCAGGCCCTGGAGCTCGGGGATGGCCGAGAGCACCCGGCGTACCGCGGGGATGGAGAGGCTGTTGCCCACCAGGGGCCAGGCCCTCTCCGGCGGCAGGTCCGCCGGCAGGGCGTAGGTCACCGGAAAGCCCAGGAAGCGGAGGATCTCGGCGGGGGAGAAGCGGCGCAGGCCGCCGTCCGGCAGTGCCAGGTAGGAACCGCTGCGGACCGGCGAGCGGCCGTAGGCCGCGGTGAAGCACGCGGTGACCGCCCCGGGGTCGTTCGGGTCGACCACGTCCAGGGCCCCTTCGTAGCGGCGCACCACCTCCGGGTCCACCCGCAGGGCGGGCGGGGGCGGGTCGCCCCCTTCGGGGTCCAGCTCCGGGTCCAGGTACGGGCGGAGGGTCCCCCGGCGGCGCACCGGCTGCGCCTCCGGCATCCAGGCCGGCAGCGGCCCCCGGGAGGAGGCGATCAGGTAGTAGCGGCGCCGCCGGTTCGGCAGCCCCAGGTCCGTGGGGCAGAGCACGCCCTCGCGCACCACGTAGCCCGCCCGGTCCAGCGTCGAGACCAGCCGGGCGTGGCAGCGCGAGCCGGAGAAGCCGGGGACGTTCTCCAGGGCGACGTAGGCCGGGCGCACCTCCTCCACGCGGTCCATCAGCAGCAGCAGGCTCATGGCCCGGGGGTCGTCCTCGTCCCGAAGCTTGCCTCGCCGGGTGAAGGGTTGGCACGGTGGCGACAGCCACCACAGGTCCGCCCGGAAGCCGGCCAGGTCCTCCGCCGTCAGGCCCTCGACGGTCCGCACCCGGGCGGGGTGGGTGAAGTTCCGCCGGTAGACGGCGAGGGCCCGCCGGTCGATGTCGACGGCGGCGACCACGTGGGCGGCGCCCGCCAGGGCGGCGGCGCAGCCGCCGATGCCGGCGTAGAGCTCGAGGACGCGGAGGCGTTCCGGGCTGTCGGAAGGGCGCATGGAACGTGCCGAGGAGGTTACCGCTCCGACCGGTCGCGCCGGACGTGGGCGGCGATCAGGCCGCCGAGATACCCGGCGATGGGAACCAGGGCGAGCAGCGGCGGCGCCCCCACGGCGTCGGCCGGCAGGTGGCCCGCCGCGCAGTAGGCCAGGGCGACGGGAGCGGTGAAGAAGACGATGCCGGCCCAGCGCCGCTCGCGCTCGGCCTCCTTGTGGGCGTACTCCCGCTCGCCGGAGGTGATCAGGGGGTCCTCCACCAGCTCCCAGCGGCGGCGGTCGATCTCCTCCCCCCGCCCCACGGTCGCAGCACCGCCCACCGCGCCGGCTGCGAGGAGGACCGGCGCCATCACCCACAGCCCGGCGGAGGAGAGCATCGGGAAGAAGCGCAGGCCGACGCTCGCCAGAAAGCCCAGGACCAGGGCAACCCCCGCCGTGGCGCCGGCGGCGCTCTGGAGGCGCTGGAGGCTCACGGGCATGCCGGCGAGATCTTATCGCTTCGCGCGGGGACAGCGTGGGGCGACGGCCCCGCCCGGGCCGTCCCCGGCGCCGCGGGAGCGCCTAACCCGAGCAGCAGGAGAGCCGCCGGACATCCGCGCGGAAGCTCTAAGCGCCCAGGCGGGCGGCCTCCAGCGCGCCCGCCACGGCCGCCGAGCCGGCGCCGAGGATCACGAGGTGGAGCCCCGTCGGGCCGTTCTTCACCCTCCGGCCCGCTCCAAGGTGTCGCCCGCCGAGTCGCCCGCCGCGATCTCGGCCGCGTAGCCTGCTTCTTCGATGGCGCGCTCGATCTGTGCCACAGAGGTCCGGTCTGGGTCGAAGGCGACCTCCACCCGCTCGTCCCGATGGGACGCCTCGACCTCGGTGACTCCGTCCAGCTTCTCGACGGCCGCACGGACCGTCATCTCGCAGCCGGCTCAGGTCATGCCCGGGACCGTGAAGACCGCGCGCTCCCGGGCGTCGGCCTCGGCGTTGGCGGACGTGCCGCCGGGTTCCGGTGCGCAACCGGGGAGAACGGCAGGGACCAGGAGGGACACGAGGGCCCAGGAGAGAGCGGTTGGACTCCGAGTCGTCATCGTCACCGTGGTCACTCCTTCGCTTCAGGCGAGCCATCCGAGGAGATAGGGAGACCCCAGGAGGAGCAGCGAGGCGATCGCAGCGCTCCAGAGCACCCGGCGGCGCCGGACCTCGGTCGCCGGGAGGTCGCTCCCGTGCCACCGGTGCCCCCCGTACGTACGGTAGAAGGCGTACCCCAACAACGCCAGGGTCAGGACGGTCAGGTACGGGTGGAGCGGGGCGAAGCGCGCCGCCAGGGCGGCCGATCCCACTCCCAGGAAGGCGGCGACCAGGGGCAGCACGCAGCAAACAGAGGCTCCGAGGGCCGAGGCCAGGGCCGCCATGGGGACCCAGCGCGGGCTCACGCTGCTCCCGTTCCGCTGGGGCCGAGTCCGGGAAGGTCCCCGCCGTGCCCCAGCGTCTCCAGGACCGGGCAGTCGCCGTTCCCGGACTCGGTGGAGCTCCGGCAGCCCGACGCCACGCCGTCGAGCACGGTCTCGAGCTCCCGGAGGGCGAGGATCTTCCGCCGGACCTCGGCGAGCTTGTCCTCGATCCGCCGGCGCACGGCCTCGCAGGGCTCCTCGCCCGCGTCCCACAGGTCGAGGAGGTCCCGGATCTCGCGCAACGAGAAGCCGAGCCGCTTCGCTCCGCGGACGAAGAGGAGTCGCTGGAGCGCCTCCTGGGGGTAGGCCCGGTACCCCGATTCCCGCCGGGGCGGCTCCTCCAGGAGCCCCTCGCGCTCGTAGAACCGGACCGTCTCCACGCCCACGGCGGCCTGCCGAGCGAGCTCTCCGATCTTCAGGGTGCGTTCCGAAAGGTCCATGGTCGCCTCCTGCGGTGCCCCAGCTTAAACCCCGTAGATCACTACGGAGTCAACTCCCCGTTGAGAGCCCCGGTCCGTGGGAGAATGCCCTTTCCGGCCAGATGCGAGGCGCCGCGACGCAGGCGATGCCGAGCCATCGTTGAGGAGCGGCAACGAAGTAGATGGCCCCACGCCGTCGCAACGGGCACCGACTCCCGCAGGGAGTTGGTCCGGGCGCATGGGGGTTGCAGGCCGTCTCCGGCGTTGCTCGTCGTCGACGATGGCTCGGCATCGCCTCCTCCTCGCGCCTTGGATCCGACCCGCAAGAGGGCACCGCCGGCCGGAGGCCGGTGGTCCGCGCGCGACCCTGGATTTCTGCCGCGCAGACTCCTAG
>JBKHJP010000300.1:0-5492 GCA_046538065.1 Thermoanaerobaculia bacterium
GCCCTGGGCCCCGCTCGCCGCCGCGCCCCTCGTCCCGGCCGCACCCGGCTCCGGGCGCCGCCCTCCGCCGGGCCTGCGCTCCAGGGTCACCTCGAGGGAGCCGTGGCGGCTTCCGGCCGGCACGTCCACCGGCCCCCGGTCCTCCGGCGCCACCTGGACGTAGCCGTCCGACGTGAGCCCCTGGGCCGCCACCGCGCCCGCCCACCCCTCCCCGTCGAGGGCGGCCCAGGCGGAGCCGGAGGCGGTGCTCTGCTCGCCGGCGGAGACGTCCACCACTGCCCCCCCGGCGGCGGGGCGGCGCCGGAAGAGCTGCACCACCCCGGCCAGGGCGCTGCTGCCGTAGAGGTCGGACGCCCCGCCCCGGAGCACCTCCGCCCGCTCCAGGGCCGCCGACGGCACCAGCCCCCAGGCCACCCAGCCGCCGAATGGGTCGTTGAGGGGCACCCCGTCGGCCAGCACCAGGGCCCGGCCCGCACCGGAGCCGCCGATCCCCCGGAGCGACGCCCCGTGGGTGGTGGGGTTGGAGGTCCGGCTGCCGGAGCGGCGGAACAGGGTGAACCCGGGGACGTTCCGGAGCGTTTCGTCCAGGGTGACCCCGGGCGAGGTGGCGAGCTCGTCGGCGTTCAGCACCGTCACCGCCGCCGCCGTCTCCCCCAGGCGCCCCTCCGTGCCCGTGTCGGTGACCACGATCTCGTCCGAGAGCTCCGCCGCGGGAGGCTCGTCCTCCGCCGGAGCCGCTGCCTCGGCCGGGGAGCGCGCCGGGGCATCCGGCGGCGGGGCCCCCTGGGCCTGGCCGTGGACCTGGCCCTGACCTTGGACGTGGGCCGCCGCGGCGAGGAGGACGAACGTGAGGGCGCCGGGTGGACTCATCGATGGAGACCTCGTGGACCGTCCCACCGCACGCCCGGCGGGACGCTGGTGGACCGCTCCGGGCGCCACCGGGATCGCCGATGTTACTGAACCGGCCCCCGGCAAACGGAGCCCGAATCCTCACCGAGGAGCGGAGCCTGATCCCAGGGTGGCCACGACAGCCGTGGGAGCCGCTATCGATCTGATGATGGAGACGGGAGCGCCTCCGACGACGGCGACTCCTCCTCGTCCGCCACGAACCACCCGGCGAAGGGCTCGATCCAGCCGGTGATCCGGGCGTCGATCACGGAGACGTCGCCGGTGGTGCGGGCGGTGGAATTGTAGTCGGCGGCGCTGAGCTCGCGGCGCAGGAGCTCGTCCAGGGCCGCGGAGGCCTGGCGGGCCTGGTCCGGGGTGGCGCCCCCCACGCCCAGGCGGAAGCGGATCGCCCGGTCGTCGAGACCGTCCACCACCAGCTCCAGGCGCTCGACGCCGTGGAATCGCGCCGGGTCGATGGGGGGCGCTTTGACCGACTCCCCATCCCGGTCCTCCTCGGGCCGGAGCATGGCGGAGAGCTCGCCCGGCCCGAAGGAGCTCCCGCCGGAGAGGATGGCCCCCTCCGGCGGCGGCTGGAGGATCTCCAGGCGGCTCCCCACCGGCCCTCCGGTGCCGTCCAGCATCCGGTCGATGGCGGCCCGCAGGGCCTGCGGGTCGTCCGACAGGACCAGGGTGCCGTCCACCATGGCGATGTCCAGGTCGCCGCCCTCGGGGGAGATGACCGGCATGCCGCGGTAGGTCTCCGGGCGGTTGTCGGGGTTCTCGAGCATCATCCGCAGCGGCCGGGTGAAGCCGCGGAGGTTGAGGGCCAGGACGGCCGCCGGCTCGTCGCGCCCCGGCACCCGCTCGAAGGCGAGGGTGCCCTCCCGGGGCATCACCTTGCCGATGGCGCCGGCCAGGGAGCCCGGGTCGGTGGGAATCCAGCCGGGCATCTCGTCGCCGGGCCTCGAGGCGGAGCGGCCCTGGACCTCCCGCACCACCTCCTCGAGGGCCGCCCGGGCGCCCTCGTCCTCCCCCAGGTCGCGGAGCTGGTAGGCGCCCGTCGCCTCCGGCCCGGCGGCCGCCTGGGTGGGATGCTGCGTCCCCGGCCCCAGGAGCCACCAGAGGTAGCCACCCACGATCAGCAGCACCACGCCGATGGCGGCAGCGCAGCCGAGGGCGCAGCCCCCGGGGACCTTCCAGCCGCAGCCGGAGCGAGAGGAAGGGCCGATGGGCCCAGGGGAGGGCTGGGTCTTGGGGTCCGGCATTCGGTCTCTCGTGCGCGGAGGTCCCGAGCCGAGCGCCGCAGTCACTTCCGCGCCGCGAGCAGCTCCTCGAGAGCGGCCTCCGCCTGGTCGGGTGGAACGCGGTGCGTGAGCTCTTCGAACGTCCGTCGCTGCGCCTCGAGGTCCTCGGCCGTCACCATGCGAGTGAGGGAATAGACAATGTAATGGTTGCAGGAAGCCGAGGCCGATCGTCGCGGCGATCTTACACGTCCCAAGCATGGGTTTCACTGCGGAGTCGGCCTGCACACGCGGACGGTGGACACTCCGCGACCGTGCCCCGTCCGGGAATGCTGCGAACCCGCCTCGGTTGTCTCCCTGACACGACGCCGCACCCGCCGAACACCGCACGAGGAGATCGATTCAGCATGGCACCACCGTTCATCTACACCATGAAGGACCTGCGGAAGGTCACGCCCCAGGGCAAGGAGATCCTGAAGGGCATCTACCTGTCCTTCTACTACGGCGCCAAGATCGGCGTCCTCGGGGCCAACGGCGCCGGCAAGTCCTCGCTGCTGCGGATCATGGCCGGGGCCGACACCGACTTCTCCGGCGAGGCCTTCCTCGGCGAGGGGATGAGCGTCGGCCACCTGCCCCAGGAGCCGCGGCTGACGGAGGGGGCGACGGTGCGCGACTGCGTCGAGGAGGCGGTGGCGCCGACGCGGGAGCTCCTGACCCGGTTCGACGAGCTGTCGATGCGGCTGGGCGAGGAGATGGAGCCCGAGGAAATGGAGCGGGTCCTCGACGAGCAGAGCAAGCTCCAGGACGCCATCGAGTCCGCCGGCGCCTGGGAGCTCGACAGCCGAATCGAGCTCGCCATGGAAGCGCTCCGCCTGCCGCCGGGCGAGGCGGAGGTCTCGGTGCTCTCCGGGGGCGAGACGCGCCGGGTCGCCCTCTGCCAGGTGCTGCTCCGCCAGCCGGACCTGCTGCTGCTCGACGAGCCGACCAACCACCTGGACGCCGAGTCGGTGGCCTGGCTCGAACGCCACCTCGACGACTACAAGGGAACGGTGGTCGCGGTGACCCACGACCGCTACTTCCTGGACAACGTCGCCGGCTGGATCCTGGAGCTCGACCGCGGCTTCGGCATCCCGTGGGAGGGCAACTACTCCTCGTGGCTGGAGCAGAAGGAGGCGCGCCTCGGCCGGGAGGAGAAGGAGGCCTCGGCACGGCGCAAGACCCTCCAGCGCGAGCTCGAGTGGCTCCGGATGACCCCCCGCGGCCGCCAGGCCAAGAGCAAGGCGCGGATCAACCAGTACGAAAGCCTCCTCGCCGAGGACCGGCAGGCCGAGACGCGCGGCGGCCCGGCGGAGATCACCATCCCCCCCGGCCCACGCCTGGGCGACGTGGTGGTGGAGGCCCGGGGCCTGACCAAGGGCTACGGCGACCGCCTGCTGATGCACGATGTCGACTTCCTGCTGCCGCCGGGGGGCATCGTCGGAGTGATCGGCCCCAACGGCGCCGGCAAGACGACCCTCTTCCGGATGATCGGCGGCGAGGAGGAACCCGACGACGGAACCCTCCGCCTCGGCGAGACGGTGGTCCCCGCCTACGTCGACCAGTCACGGGAGGGCCTCGACGGTGAGCGCACGGTCTGGAAGGAGATCTCCGACGGTGGGAAGGAGCTGATCCAGCTCGGCCGCGACGAGGTCAACTCCCGCGCCTACGCCGCGTCCTTCGGCTTCCGCGGCGCGGACCAGCAGAAGAAGGTCGAGAACCTCTCGGGCGGCGAGCGCAACCGGCTGCACCTGGCGAAGCTCTTGAAGAGCGGCGGCAACCTCCTCCTCCTCGACGAGCCGAGCAACGACCTCGACGTGGACACCCTCCGGGCCCTGGAGGAGGCCCTCCTGGACTTCGCCGGCAGCGCCGTGGTGATCAGCCACGACCGCTGGTTCCTGGACCGCATCGCCACCCACATCCTGGCCTTCGAGGGCGACAGCCGGGTGGTCTGGTTCGAGGGCAATTACCACGACTACGAGGCCGACCGGAGAAAGCGCCTGGGCGCCGAGGCCGACCAGCCCCGCCGGATCAAGTACCGGCCCCTGGTGCGGTAGGGCCCACGGGAAGGCTCTGGATCATGCGCTCGGACGGATCGCGAGCCCGGCGACTCACCCGCAGCGCGGCGAACGACTGGAACCCGCGCTGGTCTCCCGACGGACGATGGATCGTCTTCGAGTCGGATCGCCACGAGGGCGACCAGGACGAGATCTACGTGATCCGTCCGGACGGCAGCGACGAGCGGCGGGTGACGGAGACGCCGGGGAACGACATCTACCCCGCCTGGTCAGCCGACGGGACGCGCATCGCCTACTGCACGATCGAGGAAGGACGTGCGTTCATCCACGTCGTGCCGGCCGCGGGCGGTGAGCAGGAGCGGCTCCTGGAGGACGCCTGCTGGCCCGTCTGGTCACCGGCCGGAAGTCACCTCGCCTACGTCAGTGCCCGGCGTGGAGAGCCCGACCGCCTGTGGGTCGGCGCCGCCGACGGCTCGAACGCGCAGGAGCTGCCAGAGCCGGACCGACGGTAGGGGCCGGCTCCTGGCAGCTTTCCAGAACGGCATCCGGACTGTCGTACTCAGCGAGGTAAACCTCAAGTTGGCGCCTCTTCTTCTCTTGCTCATCCATCGAGCAGCCTCTCATCTCCTCGCGTCAAATCGCCCAACGGGCATGAGGTAAGCGGCGCGGCCCGCAGGGCCGTGACCGCTTCACCGCCTATCCGGCTGAGCGGCGGCGTCAGCCGACCGCTCCAGACGGTTGGTTAGGCCAGACACCTCGGCGCTACACATTCCCGAAGGCGACCGTTTCACAATGCGAACACTAAGGGCGGGGCACGGATTCAGGAGGCCCCGTTGAATCAAAGAAATACCACTTAGTACCTACGCGGTCCTCGCTATGCCCTCGCTGTGTGTGTTCGCCGACGCTCCAGCGTATCATATCTCGATGGCCCTGGGTGTCAACGATTATCATCCACCAATAGGAGTCGTCCATAAACCTGAGTCGAGCTCCCTCGAAGCTAACACTTACGTGCGAGGTGTTTTGCGCGTACACATTACCACCCTTGACCCAGAGAGCCTGAGCGTCTGTTGCGTAATGTTGATCGCGGCCCTCCATGACGACGCGGACCGGCATGCCGTTTTTAACGGCTTCAATGAGCTTGTCCTTATCACCAGCGATTCTCTTTCCAGTTTCGTCATGATGATACCCCAATGCCCAAGCCATGCATTTACCTCCTTCGGTTGCTTAGTTGGTAGGCGCCTAGTCGCATGAGCTGTCCGGTCCGTCGTGTCCGGGTCATGTTTCCTTTGCGGGCTACGGATTCCCGTCA
>JBKHJP010000301.1:0-5491 GCA_046538065.1 Thermoanaerobaculia bacterium
CTCCAGCGCCCAGAACAAGCTGCGCTACGACCTGGCCTACATCGCCAACTGGAGCTTCTGGCTGGACCTGGCGATCCTGGTCCGGACGGTGAAGATCGTCCTCACGTCCCGGGGCGTTTAGGCCAGCACCCTTCGGTCGGAGGCCCGCGCGGCGCCTGCCGCATCCCCGGCGGCACCTGCTGCCGGAGCCGCGGTGCCAGGCGGATCGCCGCCTGGAAGGCTTCCCGGGCTTCGCTCCGGCGACCCGTGGCCAGGAGAGCGTTGCCCAGGTTCAGGCAGATCTCGGGCCGGGGCTCGAGCTCCAGGGCCTCCCTGTACGCATCCACCGCGGCCTCCGGTCGCTCGAGCAGCATGTACTGGCCCGCCAGGGCCACGAGGATGCCGACGTCGGACGGGTCGAGGCGCCGGGCTTCGCGCAGCACCCGGAGGTTCCCCGCCACGACCGGGCGGGGGGCCCGGCCGGACCGGCTCACCTCGCGGCTCATCACCTTGGCCACGCGCAGCCGCTTGCTCGCCCCCAGGCGGTCGGTCGCCCGGTCGATCTGGAACCCGAGCGCGGCCAGCGCCGCCAGGGCGAGGGCCCCGGCGAGGACCCGGCCCCGCCGCCCGGTGGCCGTGCGGGGCTCGCCGGGCTCCCCTTCGCTTTCCACGCCTTCGTCGGCCCGCCGGAAGAGCCAGGCGAGGAGCACGAGGTACGGGAAGGCCACCAGCGCCAGGCGGAAGGGGAAGTGGCCCGCGGCGAGGACCGCCAGGCCCGCCAGCGCCGCCCACGCGAAGGCGTTCTCCCGGCCCGTGGGGCCGCCCCCCGGCCGCCGTCGCCCGGTGAGGAGGGCGCCGGTGAGGACCGCCAGTCCCCAGGCCAGGGCCAGAAGACCGGGTGACCCCCATTCGGCCGCCGCCTCGAAGAGCTCGTTGTGCGCGTTGGCGAAGAACGGGTCGGCGTGCCCGCGGTAGAACTCCACCCCTTCGTCCTGGAGCTCGAAGCGGGCCTCGGCGAAGACGGCCCGGTAGGCGCCGTGGCCGACGCCGGTCCAGGGACGCTGGCGCAACATCCACCCCGCCGCCCGCCAGCCGTCCAGCCGCCCGGTCAGGGCGGTGTTCCACTCGCCCCGGGTGACGGCCTGCTCCAGGTCGGCCATCCGTTCCCGCAGCGGTGGGGTCAGCGCGACCACCCCGACCGCCAGCCCGGCCGCCACGACGGCCGCCACGGCCGCCCGGCGCGCCGGCAGCGCCAGCGACCAGTACACCGCGGAGGCCGCCAGGAGGGCGACGGCGGCCGTCAGGGTCTGGGTCGCCACCATGCCGTAGACGATCACGGCCAGCGCGCCTGCCCACAGCAGCGGGCCGGACCGAGCGCCGCGTTTCTTCCCGGAGCGCCGCATCTCCCCCAGCGACCGGGCCAGGCCCCACTGGGCCGCCAGGGCCGGCAGCACCAGGTAGTCCCCCAGGTCCCCCGGATTCCCGGCCAGGGAGGTCACCCCGAGCCGGAAGCCCTCCTCACCCTCAGTGAACTGGAAGGGCCGGAAGACGCCGTGGAACTGGAGGATCCCCAGGAGCGCCATCAGCGAGCCCGGGATGGCCAGGGCCCGAACGAGCCGGCCCAACCGCTCCGAGTCCAGGGCCAGGCTCCAGCCCACGAGGCAGGCGGCGCCGATCCACAGGTCGATCGATGCCTGGCGCACGTGGACCGGAGCGCTGGTCGTCGCCAGGCCGGCGGTCACCACGAGGAGCAGGGGGGCGAGGGCCACCAGTGCCCGGCTCCGCCACCACGGAACGGACCTCCCGGGCGGGGCGGGGTCCAGCACCGCGGCCAGCGCGAACGCGGCGAGGGAGGCCAGGCCCAGCCCCTCGGAAACCAGCAGCTTGGGTAGCCGGAAGGTGTCGTTCGCCGTGACCGACACCGCGAACGGTGCGACGACGACCACGGCCCAGACGGCGAGGTCGCCGACCCTGCGCAGCAGGCGGTGGAGGACGGCGCGGAGGGATCTGCGGCTGCGGGTGCGCTTGGGCAAGACGGCGGCTCGGCCAGGTGGGGAGTCGGTCGGAAAGGCCCCGGAATGTTACCCCAGAGCGGAGCGCCGCTCCGGGGGGCCGCCGCGGTCCGTCAACGGCGGGGCGGAGCGCGGCGGAGGAGTGCGAACAGCCCGACCCCGACGGCGGCGCCCGCCACGTCCGCCGCGGCGTCCAGAGCCTCGGCGGTCCGGGTCTCCACCGCGAGCTGGCCCGCTTCGGTCAGGACGCCGAAAGCGGACGTGGCGGCGAAGCACCCGCCGAGCCAGGGCCAGGAGACCCCTTCCCTGCGGATCCGGCAGACCAGCCAGCCCTGGACCGCGAACAGCACGGCGTGGACGAGCTTGTCGCCGCCCGCCTCGTCGAACCTCTCGAACCAGGCCTCGAAGCCGCTCCAGGCCGGCGGTCCGGCCGGACCGCCGGTCCACAGCGACCAGGCCACCAGGACGGCCCAGACGCCCGCTGCGACGCGGGCGCGGGTTACCTCATCGAAGGACGCCATCGGCTCGATCGTCTCCCCCTTTCGGGTTGGGTACCATACGACAACGCAGGAGGCGGAGAGAGCGCGGGCCGACCTGGTACACAATCGCGGAGACGCTCCACGCGATCGACGCGCCGGCACCTCCGGCCGGCTCCGGCCGGAGGTCGGTCTCGTACGATCACCGACCGGGAGCTCAAGCCATGATCAGAATCCTGCTGGCCGATGATCACCAGATGTTCCGGGAGGGGGTCCGGGGCCTCCTGGACGCACGGCCCGGGTTCGAGGTCATCGGGGAGGCCGGCACCGGGGAGGAGGCCCTCGCCAAGGCCTCGGAGGCCCATCCGGACGTGGTCCTCCTCGACGTGTCCATGCCCGGCCGGGGCGGCCTGGAAACCGTCGCCGAGCTCAAGAAGCGCACTCCCAAGACCCGGGTGCTCATGCTCACAGTCCACCCGGAGGACCGCTTCGCCGTCCGCTGCCTGAGGGGGGGAGCCGACGGCTACATGACGAAGGACAACGCCGCCGAGGAGCTGATCGGCGCGATCCGGAAGGTCTTCGCCGGCGGCAAGTACGTGAGCCCCAGCCTGGCCGAGAGCCTGGTCATGACCCTGGACCGGGACCCCGGTGCCCCGGCGCACGAGGCCCTTTCGGACCGGGAGTTCCAGGTGATGCGGATGCTCGCCGCCGCGGGCACGGTCTCCGAGATCGCCGACGAGCTGTGCCTCTCGGTGAAGACGATCAGCACCTACCGGTCCCGGATCCTGGAGAAGCTGGGCCTGCGCAACAACGCCGAGATCATGCAGTACGCCATCGAGCGCGACCTGGTGGAGATCGGCGCCCAGGCGCCGGAGGGCTAGACATCCCCCCGCCCCGGCTCGCGGGCCCGGGGGAGGACGACGGCGAAGCCGGCCCACCCGCCCCGGGCCTCGATCCTCCGGAGTGTGCCCCAGTCCTCCTCCACCGCCCGGAGCACGTCCGAAACCCCGTCCTCCGCTCCGGCCGGCCTCGCGTCCCAGGCCCCCGGGTCCGGACGCTCCACCGGGCGCTCCACCGGACCTGGGGTCCCCGCCGGCCGGCATCCGACCGCGAGCTCCACCGAACCGGCTCCGTCCTCGCGGCCCAGGAACAGCAGCTCGCCGCCGGCGCGATCCCGGGCACGGCGCGCCAGGCACGCCAGCACCTGGAGCGACCGCCGGACCACCACCCGCACGTCCGGCAGGTCCGCCGGGTACTCCACGAGGACATCGGCCGACCGGCCCGGAACGTCCCGCCAGCCTTCGGCGGCGATGGCCAGCAGGTGCTTCGCCCTCACCCGGAGGGGAGCGTCCTCCTCGGCCACCAGGAGCTCCGAGAGCTTCCGGACCGACTCCATCGAGGCCCGGCTCGCCTGCTCGATGGCGTCGACCTGGCCCTCCAGGGCGGCTGCCGCGTTCGGGCGCGTCGCCGACCGGCGCAGGAGCCGGGCGGCCAGGGGGACGGGCGCCAGCGAGTTGTTGAGCTCGTGGGCGATGCGCCCTGCCAGGGCCTCCCGGGCGAGGAGGGCCGACTCCCGGAGGACCCGCCGGACGGCCGCCGGCAGCCGCTCCGGGTGCTTTCGGTCCAGGACCCCGGCGGCCCCGCCGGCCAGCGCCCGGACGGCCCCCTCCGGTGCCCGGGGATGGGCCACGACGAGGACCGGCACCGGGGGCCCCGAAGCCCTCGCCTCGGCGGTCACCGCGGCGGCGAGCTCCCCGTTCCCGTCGTCCCACGTGACGATCCCGTCCAGGGGGTCGCGCAGCCGGTTCCGCACCTCCCGCAGGTTCTCCGCCACGGCGATCCGGCACGCCAGTTTCCCTTCCCCCTCCAGGGCGGCCGACCATCGGTCTTCGGCCCCGCCGGCCCCGACGAGCAGCAACCGGACCGGACCGGGGCGGACCCCTTCCCCGGGGGAACGGTTCGCGGTGCCATCGTCCATCGAGTCGATCGGTCGGTCGTGCATTGCCGATTCCCGGGTGCGGGGCCGCGCGTCGATCGGGAGCTCCCCGCGTCGTGGGTGCGTACACGAAAATAGAAAGATATCCGGAGGCGACCCGTGGTCCGGACCCGCGTCGATCCGACGCTCCGGTCCGGGTTGCTCGGATCGTTCCGTCGGCGTTCGTCCGACGCCGCCCGCGGTGGACGGAGAGACCGGACTTGGGGTACGCTCTCCCCTTGACCGGCTCCAGGAGTGTGCCAGGCCACGGCCGGCGGGACGGGACCTCCGGCCGCGAGGCTACCTCCTCCAGGCGACGATGCGCGCACGGGTGATCCAGAAAGTAACGAGGCAGAACCGGGACGTCGCCGCCACGGACCATCGGAGCCGCGGCGGCCGGGGGCGCCGGCTCGTCCTGCTGCTCCCGGCGCTGGTCGCCTGGGGAGCCCTGGGAGCCGGCGCCTCGCACGCAGCGCATCCGCACTATGAGCGCCTGTTGCAGGAGGGCCGGTTCGCCCTGGAGCGGGGCGAGCCGGAGCAGGCGGCGCAGACCCTCCGGCTGGCCTGCTTCGGGCTCCTCGAGGAGCCGCCGGTCCTGGCCGACTGCCTGGTCCGGCTGGCCCTGGCCCAGTCGGCCCTCGAGGACGTCCAGGGCTTCGTGGAAACCTTCCGGCGGATCGTCGAGGTGGAGAAGCGATTCGGAGGCTACTCCGCGGCGGTCCTCCAGCAGGAGACCCGCTCGGCGTTCGAGGAGTCGGTGATCGAGCACGTACCGGAGGGCATGCTCGACGGAACCGGAGTCTTCGCCGACCTCGTGGCAGACGAGGCGGAGGCGGAGGAGGAGGGGGAGGGGGAGGAGAACGAGACCGGCGCCGAGCCGGCGCCCCGGGTGGCGCAGCGCCCCGCCCTGCCGGCGGACTCCCCCGCCGGAGACCCCGGCGGCGGGGAGCGTGCCGCCGAGCTGTCCCCGGAGGACGGGGAACGCCTCGACCGCGCCCGGGAGCTGATGGCTGAGGCGCGGATCCGCAGCGACCTGGACGAGCCCTACC
>JBKHJP010000033.1:0-20990 GCA_046538065.1 Thermoanaerobaculia bacterium
ACCCGCGCGAGCCGGTCCTCCCCCCGGCCCGCCCCCGGACGCCTCCGGGAGGGGGCCACCGCCGCACCCCACCGCACCCGCCCCGGAGCTCACTCCCCCCGAAGCCCCGAACGGACCGGTGACCTGCAAACCCCTGAACCCCATTCAGGTACGCCCCCAGCTGCGCCGCCTCCCGACGTGGCCCGGCATCCGAGTCCCGGCTAGAATGAAGCCCCAGGAGGCCCCGCCATGGCCCAACCCTCGATCAAGCAACAGATCCTCGACGACCTCGATCGCTTGCCCCCGGAGCTCCAACGCCGCGCGCAGGAGCTCGTGCACGGCCTCGCCGTTTCAGCCTCCCGACCCGAGGGCACCCCTGGCAGGGAGCTCCTTCGCTTCGCCGGCATCTTGGATGAAGAGGCCGCAGCGGAGATGGAACGCACCATCGAGGAAGGCTGCGAACGAGTGGATCTCGATGGCTGGTGAATACCTGCTCCACGCCGAGCAGCACGACCTCGTTTTGGTCACGCGGGACGAGCATTTCCACGAAATCGAGGGCCTCACCACTGAGCTCTGGTAAGGCCGCCATCAACTGGCGCGAAGTCTCAGCTCCGCCGTCACCCAGGCGCCAACCACCGGAACGTCCCGGAGCCCGGGGGGGGAGGAGGCGTCCGGGGGCGCGCCGGGGGGAGGACGTCGAGGGCCGACCCGGGCCAGCGGCCGCGCGGACACCCCGAAGACCGCGGGAGGCCCGAGCCGAGGCGAGCGCCCTGCGCCGAACCGTCCGACCCGCGCGAGCCGGTCCTCCCCCCGGCCCGCCCCCGGACGCCTCCGGGAGGGGGGAACCCGCTGGGACCTGCGTCCCCCGGCGCGGTCCGCTACCTCCCCTCATCCGAGCTGCTTGAGGATTCGCCTCGCACACTCCTCGATCTCGAGGTGGCGCACCATCGCCTTGACGTGGCCAACCTCGATCGAGTGGTGCTGGCGCTTGCCGTGGGGCCCGAGAGGGAGCCTGAAGATCGGGTAGTCCCCGTAGTAGACCCAGCGCTTGTGCGTCTTGTCCCGGTAACGCCACCCTGGAGCGCACTCATCCAGCATCTTCCGGATGTGCTTCCAGGGGACCTGCCCGAACGTTGCCACCAGGTCCCCTGAGGTACGAGCCCCCGCCCGGAGCGGCGCAAGCGCCTAGGCCGCGACCGCCGCGCCCTCTTCGACCTGGTTGTTCTCGACGGAGAGATCCTCGACGAGCTGGACCTGGATGGTGGGTGGCGAGTCTGCGGGCTTCTTGGCCAGCCAATCGGCCTCGGTCCGTCCCGCGCGAACGTCCTCCACCGCCTCCTCCCACTCCCGCGCCACCTTCGGCGACGAACCGTGGAAGAACTCGTTCACGCCCGCTTCGAACTCTCCGAACGTCGAGGCTTCGGAGGCGACGTCGAAGAGCACGGCCCTGTACGACCGCCGGAAGTCTTCCAGCGCATCGGCGGGTCCTGTCCCGACGGCGGAGAACCCGCCGGGCTGGACCCCTTCGATCCAGAAGGAGCCGTCATCCTCCTCGTGCATGAGCGCCCGGCTGTTGACGCTCACACCCGCCAGGAAACCTCGCCCCTGGACGAAGTCGCGCAGACCGAAGACGATGGGGTAGTTCTTCATCATGGAAATTCAAAAACTGGTCGGGACGCCGGGATTTGAACCCGGGACCCCCTGAACCCCATTCAGGTACGCTACCAGACTGCGCCACGTCCCGACCGTTGTTCCAACGCTCCTCGGAGAGCCCGTGTTCCCCGGGGGTGGATCCTTCGTGTCAGGGGGGCTCGCGGTCGAGGAGGGCCAGGATCTCCTTCGCCTCGGTGACGGCGCTCCGGATCTCCCGGCGCAGGTGTTCTATCCGTTCCGCCGCGCGGGTGTCAAGGGCGCCGGCACCGGCTGCGCCGCCCCCCTCCCCCTCCGGCGTCGCTCCCGGCCCGCCGGCCTCGAGCTCCGCCTCCAGGCGCTTCTTGGCCCCGGCGATGGTGAAGCCCTCGTCGTAGAGGAGCTCCTTGATGCGGCGGATGAGGGCGAGCTCCTCCTCGCTGTAGACCCGCTGGCCCGACTTCGACTTGTTCGGGGAGAGCTCCGGGAACTCCGTCTCCCAGTAGCGCAGGACGTACGGCTGGATGTCCAGGAGCTTGCAGGCTTCGCCGATCTTGTAATAAAGGCGCTTCTGTACCTTCTTGCGGGCCATGGATCAGGGAAGCTCGCGCGGGAGGAGCCGGGCCGGCCCCCGGCGGACGGGGGCTCTCACGCCTCCGTGTCCTTGCGCCGGCCCCGGCCCCGGAGCGGCCTCACCAGGCGCCGGGCCGGCCGGAACGAGAGCCCTTTGTGGGCCGGGATGAACATCTTTTCGCCGCTCGACGGGTTGACGCCCATGCGCCCCGGCCGGTCGGTGACCTCGAAGCTCCCGAAGTTCTTGATCTTGACCGGGCGGCCGTCGCCGAGGGTGGTCTTCACCGTGCCGAAGATCGCCTCCACGATCTCCGTGGCCTCCGCCTTGGTCAGGCCCCCGTGGCGGCGGTAGACGACCTCCACCAGGTCCGCCTTGGTCAGGCCTTTGCGTTCCAGGGAGTCGTCGTCGATCGGCACGGAGGCTCCGGGGTGTCGTGGTCGCGACGGAGGGCGCCGGAGTGAAAGCAGAGGATGAAGTATAGGCCAAGAAGTGTCCACGAGACAAGGAGGACCAGCCCCGGGAACCGACTGCTACTCGGGGGGGCGCTTCCGGCCCCGGATCACGAGCCGCACCGGCACCCCCGGCAGGTCCAGCACCTCCCGGAGCCGGTTCTCCAGGTACCGGCGGTAGGCGTCCTTCCGGGGCAGGCCCCGGTTGGCGAAGAGCATGAACGTCGGGGGCGCGGTGGTCACCTGGGTGGCGTAGTAGAGCTTCCAGGGCCTGCCCTGGACCGCCGGCGGCCGGCGGCGGCGCACCGCCTCCTCGAACAGGCGGTTGACCTCCGCCGTGGGGAGCTGGGTGCCGTGGGCCTCCAGGGCCCGGTCGATCGCCGGGAACAGCTTGTCCAGGGCGCGGCCGGTGAGGGCGGAGACGTTGACCCGCAGGGGCCGGGCGAGGAGCTCCTCCAGCCGCGGCCAGGTGAGGTCCAGGCGCCGGCGGCCCTCCTCGTCCAGGAGGTCCCACTTGTTCACCGCCACCACGACGGCGCGGCCCAGCTCCCAGGCGGTCCCGGCGATGGACAGGTCGCCGGTGGTCACCCCGGCGGTGGCGTCGATCACCAGGACCACCAGGCGGGCCCGCTCGATCTGGCGGCGGGCCATCATCACCGCCAGCTCCTCCGGGGCGTCGGAGACCTTGCTCCGGCGCCGGATCCCCGCCGTGTCGATGAGCAGGTACTCCCGGTCGCTCCGTCGGATCAGGGTGTCCACCGGGTCCCGGGTGGTGCCCGGCACCGGCGAGACCAGCACGCGGCTCTCGCCGGCGATGCGGTTCAGCAGCGACGACTTGCCCACGTTGGGCCGGCCGACGATCGCCACCGCCGGTGCATCGGTGGGCTCGGCTTCCGGCAACTCCGGCAGGGCGTGCCCGATGGCGTCGCGCAGGTCCTCGATCCCCAGTCCGTGCTCCGCCGAGACCAGGAGCTGGCTCTCGATTCCCAGGCGGTAGAACTCGGAGAAGCGGTCCCGAGCCTCGTTCGTGTCGCCCTTGTTGACCACCGCCAGGGTGGGTTTTCCCGAGCTCCGGAGGTGGCGCCAGACCTCCTCGTCGGCGGGCGTGAGGCCGGTCTTGCCGTCCAGGATCAGGAGCAGGAGGTCGCTCTCCGCCACCGCTGCCTCCACCTGCTCGCTCAGGCCCAGGGGGTCCTCCCCCGGGACGAGACCGCCGGTGTCGACGAGCTGGAACCGGCCGCCCTCGGAGAGCTCCGCCAGGCCGGTGATCCGGTCCCGGGTGACCCCCGGCCGGCCGTGGACGATGGCCTGGCGCCGCCCCACGAGGCGGTTGAACAGGGTGGACTTGCCCACGTTCGGGCGGCCCACGATGGCGACCGTGGGGGTGACCGTCATGTCAGGCGGAACCGCTCGGCAGAGTCTCGTCCAAGAGATCGAGCAGGACCTGAGGCAGCTCTGACGACCGGCGATGGCGCCGTGCAACCCGTCGGAGCCGCCCCTTCAGTACGTCTCCTGGATCTCCCGCCAGAACACGCGCCATCGCCGTGCGTCGCGCTGGAGCTGGTACTTGACCCGGTTCGTCTGCCCCAGCTCCTCGCGGACCACGTTCTCGCTCCCGGTGGCGTAGGTCCGGATGTTCCAGACCTCCACGGTGGTGACGTAGGCGTTGACCTCGGCCCAGGAGGTGACGTCCTCCACCTGCACGCTCACCAGCTCGGGAGCCAGCACCTCGCCGCGCTCCCCGAGGTCATCGACCCGCCGGGCGATGGAGGCCTGCTCCTTCTCGGCGGCGTAGGGGTCGAGGATGTCCACGTCGCCGGTGCGGTAGGCCTCCGCCAGGGCCGGAAGGTAGTCCTCCAGGAAATCCTGGATCCCTTCGCGGTCGGCCTCCTGCGCCTCCGGCGAGGGCTCGCCACAGCCGGACGCCACCAGGGGCAGCGCGCAGGCCAGGAGCAGCACCGGGATGCCCGGCGAGGGCGGGTGGGAAGGATGGGCGCGGCGCAGCATGCGCGGGCAGTCTAGCAGCCCGTGGCAGAAGTCTGTGCCGGTCAGCGGCGGCGGTGGGACCGTGCCCGGTGGCCCCGGTCCGAGCGGCTCCGGCCTCCGGCGCGGGCGGCCGGCTGGCCTTCCAGGGCCACCGGGACCAGGTCGAGCCCCCGGTGGCGCACCGACACCCCCGCCAGGCGGACCTCGATGGGATCGGCGAGCTGGAACGCCCGGCCCCGGCCGGAGCCCACCAGCCGGTGCGCCGCCGGATCGTGGACGTAGTAGTCGTCCGACAGGGCGCGGATGGGGACCAGCCCGTCCACGTAGAGGCCGTCGAGCTGCACGAACAGACCGAACGGCTGCACCCCCGTGATGTGGCCCCGGAAGGCCTCCCCGATCCGGTCCGCCAGGAACCGGATCTTCTTCCACTGGAGGAGGTCCCGCTCCGACTGCTCGGCGCGGCGTTCCGTCACGCCCGCGTGCTCGGCGATGCCCGGGAGGCGCTCCGCCAGGAGGGTTTCCTCCCGGTCCCCCCGGGAGCGGCCCTCCAGGAGCGAAGCGAGGGCCCGGTGGACCACCAGGTCCGGGTAGCGCCGGATCGGCGAGGTGAAGTGGGTGTAGTAGCGCGAGGCCAGGGCGTAGTGGCCCCGGCACTCCGGGTGGTAGAGGGCCCGCTGCATGGTCCGCAGCACCAGGGTCGAGACGAAGCCCTCCTCCTCCGTTTCGGCCACCCGGGCGAGGACGTCCTGGAAGGCGCTCGGGTGGAGGTTCTCCAGGTCCCCCTTGAGGGCGACCCCCACGGCGTTCAGGGTCTCCTTCAGGCCCAGGACGTCCTCGCGGCTGGGGGCGTCGTGGACCCGGTAGAGGGCGGGAACCTCGTGGGTGACGAGCTCCGCGGCCACGGCTTCGTTGGCGGCGATCATGAGCTCCTCGATGATGCGGTGGGCCACGTTCCGCTCCCCCGGCTTGATCCCCACGGTGTAGCCGTCGGTGTCGAGGATCACGTCGCCCTCCGGCAGGTCGAAATCGATGGAGCCCCGGCGCATGCGGGCCTCGAGGAGGATCTCCATCAGGTCCGCCATGTCACGGAGCATGGGGAGGACCTCGCCGTACTCCGCCTCGTCGGCGCTCCGCGGCTCCTCCAGCAGCCTCCTCACCTCCTCGTAGGTCATCCGGCGGTCGCTCCGGATCACCGTCCGGGCGAAGCGCCGGGAGGTGACGCGGCCCTCGCCGTCCACCTCCAGGAAGGCCGACAGCGCCAGCCGGGGCACGCCGGGGCGGAGGGAGCAGAGGCCGTTGGAAACCCCCTCCGGAAGCATGGGGATCGCCCGGTCCGGGTAGTACACGCTGGTTCCGCGACGGTAGGCCTCCCGGTCCAGGGCGGAGCCTTCCGGTACGTAGTGGGAGACGTCGGCGATGTGGACCGCCACCCGGAACCGGTTCCGCCCCAGGCGCTCGACGGCCACCGCGTCGTCGAAGTCCCGGGCGCTGGCGCCGTCGATGGTGATGGTGGGGTGCTCCCGTAGGTCCTCGCGGCCTTCCCAGTCCTCCGGCCGGGGGTCCTCCGGGTGGGCGTCGGCCTCCGCCAGGGCCTCCGGCGGGAACTCCTCGGGGATCTCGAAGTGGCGCAGGACGACCCGGACGTCCACGCCGGGGGTCCCGGGGTTGCCCAGGACCTCCACGATCCGGCCCCGGGGGTGGCCTCCCGGCCGGGGCGGGTCCACCTCCACCACGACGTAGTCGTCCTCCAGGACGTCGGGGCCTTCCAGGATCTCGACCTCGAGCTCGGTCCTGGCGTCGAAGGGCACGAGCCAGCGCCCGCCTTCGTCGAGCTCCACCGTCCCCACGAGGGTCCTGTGGCGGCGCCGGACGATCTTGACCACGGAGGCCTCCGGCAGACGCTCCCCTCCCTTGCGGCCTCCCCGGCCCTTCCGGCGGTGCGGCCGGGCCACGACCACGTCCCCGTCCAGGGCGCCCTTCGCGAGCTTCCGGGGAAGGAAGTAGCCCGCCTCGCCGCGCTCGCCGGTCAGCAGCAGGGCGTCGCCCCCTTCCAGGCGGCGGATGCGGCCGGAGATCAGCTCCGTGTACCGCAGCGCGTACCAGCGCCGGGACCACTCGGCGACCCGGCCCTCGGCTTCCAGGGCGCCGAGGGCGGCGCGGAGCCTCCCGGGGTCGGCCTCCAGGCCCGGCGGAGCCTCCAGGGCGTCCGCCTCCAGGCCCCGCGGACCCGCGGCTTCGAGCTGGCGGTACAGGGCCGCCTGCAGGTAGGCTTCGGCGCCCGGGCGGGTCGCCGGATCTGCGTTTCCTCGCGTTGACACTGGCATCGTCCCTCGCTAGAATCCGTCGGCGCGCGAAAGTGGCGGAATTGGTAGACGCGCAAGATTCAGGATCTTGTGGCCGCAAGGCCGTGGGGGTTCGAGTCCCCCCTTTCGCACCACCCCTCCCCCGTACGGTCCGCTTCCCTCTCCGCATTGTAGCCAGGATCGCTCCAGAGCCTGCGGGCAGACTTTCTTCTGGTGGGTGGAGGCGCGCTCCCCCCCGACAGGGGTTCCTCGCGGGCGACGGGAGGACTTCCGAGGACTTCCTAGGCAGGGTGTTCGCTGGCCGCGGCCTTCTGGCGGACGAACGCCGCGAGAGCCTCGATGGAGGCGAGGGCTTCTCCCCCGACCTCTTCGTCCTCGATCTTGACCCCGAACTCCTGTTCGAGGCCGAGGACCAGCTCCAGCGCGTCGATCGAGTCCAGGCCCAGGCCTTCACCGAAGAGCGGGTCCCGATCACCGATCTCCGACGGATCCATCTCCAGCTTCAGGCGCTCGACGAGGAGACGCTTCAGCCGGTCTTTGAGCTCGGTTTCGGACGCCGCCTGCGCCATGGTGGCGGGATCGTACCACAGGGAGGCGGCTCCCGACGGGGCTCTCAGGCCATGATCAGGCCGCCGTCGACCCGGAGCGTCTGCCCTGTGAGGTAGGCGGCGTCGTCCGAGGCCAGGAACGCCACCAGGGCCGCCACCTCCTCCGGGGTACCCAGGCGGCCCAGGGGCACCGACTCCAGGTGCCGCCGCAGGCGATTCTCCGGCAGCTCCCGGAGGATCTCGGTGTCGATGAAGCCCGGGGCGACGGCGTTCACCGTGACGTCGTAGCGGGCGACCTCCCGCGCCAGGGCGCGGGTGAAGGCGATCAGGCCACCCTTGGCTGCGCTGTAGTGGGTCTGGCCCACCTGGCCGCCGATCCCGCTGGCGCTCGCCAAAAAGACGATGCGGCCCCAGCGTGCCGAGAGCATGCCCTTCACCAGGGCCCGGGTCAGGAGGAACGGACCCTTCAGGTTGACGTCGTGGACGGCGTCCCAGTCCTCCTCCGAGAGGAACGGCAGGAGGGCGTCGCGGATCATTCCGGCGGCCTGGACCAGGACCGAAACCGGGCCGAGGTCCTCCTCCACCCGCCGGGCGACGGACCGGATCGACTCCCGGTCCCGGAGGTCGAGGGGGTAGGCGGCCCCGCCCGCCTCCCGGGCTACCGCCTCGGCTGCCTCGCGGTCCCGGTGGTACGCGACCGCCACGCGATGCCCCGACCGTGCCAGGGCCCTGGAGCAGGCCGCGCCGATCCCCCCCGATCCCCCGGTGACGAGGGCGATGCGTCCGGTCGTCATGGTGGAGCGATGTTACTCGTGTGCGGGCCGGGCCTCCGGGGGCTCCAGAGGGACGGGCTGGAGACCGGCCCGCGCCAGGCGCTCCAGCAAGCGCGGGAGGACCTCCAGCACCACCGGCCGTCCCTCCGGTCCCCGGGCGCAGCCGCCGTCGTGGAGGACCAGGATCTCCCCCCGGGGCCGGTCCGGCCCGGGCGTCAGGGCGTCCAGGACCCGCGTGGGGTTGCGCCGCACGGTGTCGAAGCCCCGCCGGGTCCAGGAGGCCAGCCAGAGACCGCGCCGGGCCAGGATCGGTTCCAGGAGGGCGTTGCGAAAGCCCGCCGGTGGGCGGAAGAGCCGGGGCGCCCGGCCGGTGGCGGCGGCGATCGCCTCCTGGGCCCGGTCGACCTCCCGGGCCTGCTCGCCGGGGCCCAGCACCGAGAAGCGGCGCAGGTGGCGCTGGCTGTGGTTCTCCACCCGGTGCCCCCGGCGGGCGATCTCGGCGGTGAGCTCCGGGCAGGCCGCCACCCGGGCGCCGACGCAGAAGAAGCTCGCCCGGGCACCGTGGCGTTCCAGGACGTCCAGCACCCGGGGCGTGACCTCCGGGTCCGGGCCGTCGTCGAAGGTCAGGGCCACCCTCCGGCGGGCCCCGGTCCCGCCGGCCCCGGGGAGGCGCCGGAGGTTCGGCCCCAGCAGGGTCGAGCGTGGCCAGAGCCCGGCGGCGGTCACCGCCACGTGGTCGGCCAGCAGCACGGCCGCCACGGCCGGGATCCACCCGGGGACCGCTGCCGCCGTCACCAGGGCGGCGCCGTGGAGGGCCGCCGAAGCCGCCAGCAACGGCGTGGGCCGCCAGCACCGGGCTGGCCCCGGGGTCCGCTGGTGCGCCGGAACGGCGGGCGGCGTCCTCTCCCCCGGGTGGGGGACCCGGACCCGCCCGGCCCGTGCCGTCGCGTCGGGGAGCCCTTCAGGGAGCTCGTCACGGAGCTCGTCAGGGAGCTTGGGAGCGGACGGCATCGGCGACTCGCCCAGGGCGCAGGTTCAGGAGAGCGTTCCGGTCCACCTTGCCCCGGGGAGTGCGGGGGATCCGGTTCACCAAGACGACGCTCCGCGGGACCTTGTGCTCCGCCAGGCGCTCCCGGCACCAGGCGAGCAGGCCCTCCTGCGTCAGCCCCCCGGGTTGGGCCGCGACGACCGCCCGCAGGGTCGGCTCCCCCCGGGCGCCGCACGGCACCCCGAAGGCGACGGCTTCGGTCACCTCCGGCAGGGCGGCGAGGACCGCCTCCACCTCCCGGGGGTTGACCTTCTTGCCCCGCACGTTGATCAGGTCGTCCGTCCGACCCACCAGCCGGAGGGCGCCCCCCTCCCAGCAGGCCAGGTCGCCACTCACGAAGCGGCCCCCGGAGAGGCGCTCGTCGGGGCAGGGCAGGTAGGTCGAGCCGACAGCCGGCGAGGACACCACGACGACCCCCCGCGTCGCCGCGCCCTCCCGGTCGCTCCCCTCCCCCCCCTCCAGCGGCCGGAGGCCGACGCGGACGCCCTCCACGGGTGGCCCCACGCTGCCGTGCTCCCCGGCGTCGCCCTCCCGGTCGAAGCAGATGCCGCCGGTCTCGCTGGAGCCGTAGAAGACGTGGATCCGCCGGCCGTAGACCTCGCGGAAACGCACGGCGGTCTCCGGGTCCAGGGGTGCGCCGGCGGAGACCGTCAGCCGCAGGCTGGCGGGCAGAGCCGGAGGGCGCTCCGCCGCGAGCAGCGCCCGCAGGAACGCCGGCACCGTCGGCAGGAAGGTGACGTCGAGCTCCCGGGCAGCCCGCAACGGGCCGTAGGGACCGCTCCGGTCGTCCGGCACCACGACCGTGGACCCCCGGGTCAGCGCCGGCAGGGCGATGCTCGCGAGGCCGTACGAGTGGGACATGGGCACCGCGCCCAGGATCCGCTCGCCGGCAGCCAGGCCCATGGTCCGGGCGAGGGCGGCGTCGTCCGCGAACAGGGCGTCCCCCGGGGTGACGATCCCCCGGGGCGCCCCCGTGGACCCGGAGGTGAGCTTGACGGCGGCGGTGGCGGGGTCCAGGGTGCACCCCGGCAAGGCACGGCTCCGGGGGCCGTGCCCGGCGAGCCTCCAGTCCTCCCGTCCCGTGGGCCAGCGGCGCCGGCACCGGAACGTCCAGGCACTGCCGAGCCCGCGGGCGATCCGGTCGCACTCGGCCCGGGGGGCTTTCCAGTCCAGGAGCAGGGGGACCAGCCCCCGGGACCGGAGCGCCAGGAAGGTGGCCAGGAAGGCGGCCCCGTCCGGGGCCGCCAGACCGACGAGCTCCCCCGGGGGGAGCCGGGCGGCGTCCAGGTGGCCGGCGGCGCATTGCGCCATGGCCTCGAGGCCGCCGGCCGTAACGCGACGGGTCGGCGAGGCCACGAGGAGCCGGTCCGGCCGCCGCCGGACGAGAGATTCGAAGGCTTCGAGAACGGGGTCTTGGACCGTGGAGCTCACTGGTGCGATGCGGTCGTTCCGTGTTGCGCGTGTTGCGGCCGGACACCCGGGGAAGGCGGCCGATCCTCCTGTATACTGCCAGCCTCTGTCGGTCGGGGCCGGCCTCAGTATAGCCGACGGTGAGGGCCGGATCACCCTCGCCCGCCGGCCGTGCCGGACGGCGGGGCCGACGTTGCCGCCGGCTCCGATCCGCCGTCCCTTCTGCCTCGATGACGTCCGAAGCGCGCCTGCCCTTGTCCTCCGAGGAACCCTACGACGCCCTGGTCGTCGGCGGAGGTCCCGGTGGGTCGTCCACCGCCTCGCTGCTGGCCCGCCACGGCCGGCGGGTCCTGCTGGTGGAGCGCCAGCGCTTCCCCCGCTTCCACATCGGTGAATCGCTGATCCCGGAGACGAACCGCATCCTGGAGGCCCTCGGTGTCCTGGACCGGATCGCCGCGGCGGGGTTTCCGGTCAAGCGGGGCGCGGTGATCATGGCGCCGGACGGCGAGCACGAGCGCTATGCCCACTTCGGCGAGGCCCAGGGAATCGAGTGCCCCGCCACCTACGAGGTGCCCCGGGAGCGCTTCGACCAGATCCTGCTGGACCACGCCGCCGGGTGCGGGGCACAGGTGCTCCAGGGCTGCCGGGCCCGCTCCGCGGCGTTTTTCGGAGACGGCGTGGAGCTCCGGATCGAGGACGCCTCCGGAAAGCGCACCGTGACCGGACGCTACCTGGTGGACGCCTCGGGACGGGACGGGTTTCTGGCCAGGCGCCTGGGCCTGCGGCAGGTCGATCCGGAGCTGCGGCAGGTCTCGGTCCACGCCTGGTACGAAGGGGTGGTCCCCATGCCCCCGGAGCAGGCCGGGGATGCCCGGCTGATCGCCCTCGGCGGACACGCCTGGGCCTGGTTGATCCCCCTCGACGATCGGGTCACCAGCGTCGGCGTGGTGGTGTCCAGGGAACGCTATGCGGGCCTTCCCGGCCGGCCGGCGGAGCGCCTGGACGAGCTGGTCCGGTGCGTTCCCGTTCTGGCCGAGCTCCTCGCCCGGGCCCGCCGGGTCTCCCCGGCCCGCGTGGACGGCGACTACTCCTACGCCACGCGGACCTACGCCGGCGAGCGCTGGCTCCTCGTGGGCGACGCCGGGTCGTTCCTCGACCCGGTCTTCTCCACCGGCGTCCTCCTGGCCCTGGCCTCCGGCGTCCAGGCGGCGGAGTCGGTCCACCGCTGCCTGGCGGCCGGGACGCCGGATCGCCGGTCCCGGCGCATCCTCGCCGCCTATGACCGGGAGCAGACCCGCAAGTACCGCTTCTTCCGGCGCTTCGTCCTGGGCTACTACCGGCCCGAGTTCCGGGACCTGCTCCTGTCGCCCACCACCCGCTTCGGGCTGTCCCGGGCGGTCGTCACCGCACTCGCCGGGAATTCCCGGCCGTCCTTCCTCAATCGCGTGCGCCTGGCCCTGTTCTTCACCTTCGTCCGGCTCCAGCGCTTCGTTCCGCTCGTCCCCCGGCGCCACGGAGGGGAAAGCCACGTGGACCTGAACGTCGCCGGCGGCCCCGAGACGGCCGGGGCCCCCGCGGAGTCCTGAGCTTCCCCGGAGGGTCCTCGCCCATGGAGTCCCAACGCGGACCGATCGTGGTTACCGGCACGGGAGCGGTGAGCGCCTGGGGATGGGGTGTGGCACCGTTCCTCGAAGGGCTCCGGTCCGGTGGCACCGCGATCCGGGCCCTGGAGCGGTTCGCCGGAGAGGGGCATCGGACGGCGGTGGCCGCGGAGGTGCCCCCGGCGAAACCGGGGATGGAGGGGCGCTTCCCGGCCTGGGCGAGGTTCTCCCTCGCCGAGCGCTTCGCCCTCGCCGCCGCGGTGGAGGCCGTGGAGGGGGCCGGCGCCCGGGAGCCGGCCCTCGGGGCGGACCCGGCGGCGGTGGGCGTCTTCTTCGGCGGGAGCACCGCCGGGATGCTCGAGAGCGAGGAGCTGGTGCGTCCGGAGCGGCGGACCGCGCCGGAGGGAGAGGCCGGCCAGGGCACCGCAAGCACTGCGCCTCCGGAGATCGAGCTCCTCGCCGCCCAACCCCTGGACGCTCCGGCCGGCGCCGTGGCCCGCCACTTCGCCGTGGCCGGACCGGTGGTGACCGTCTCGTCGGCGTGCGCGTCCGGGACGCAGGGCCTGGGCCTGGCCCTGGAGGCCCTGCGCAGCGGCGAGGTGGACGTGGCCCTGGCCGGCGGCGCCGATTCCCTCTGCCGGCTGACGTATGCCGGCTTCAACGCCCTGCGGGTGGTGGGCGAGACCGCCTGCCGGCCCTTCCGGGAGGGGCGCGACGGGATGACTCTGGGGGAGGGCGCGGGTGTCCTGGTGCTGGAGACCGAGGCCCGGGCCCGGCGGCGGGGAGCTCCGGCGCTGGCACGCCTCCTGGGCGTGGGCAACTCGTGCGACGCCCACCACATGACCGCCCCCCACCCGGAGGGTCTCGGCGCCGCCCTGGCGATCGAGCGGGCCTTCCGGGACGCCGGGCTCCTTCCGGAAGGCGGCGCGCTGGACTTCGTGAACGCCCACGGCACCGGCACCCCGTTGAACGACCTCTCGGAGTGGCGGGGCATGCTCCGGGTCCTGGGCGAGGCCGCCCGTCGCGTTCCGGTGACCGCCACCAAGGCCTCCGTCGGGCACCTGCTGGGCTCGTCCGGTGCCATCGAGGCGGTGGCCACGGTCCTGGGCCTGTCGTGCCGGGAGGTCTACCCCACGGCCGGAGCCGAACCGGACGGGACGGACGCCCTGGACCCGGAGTGCCCGGCGCACCTGGTGACCGGCGGGCCCCGGTCCTTCGCCGGCCACGCCCGGCGGGGGGCCGGAGGCGGGCTCGCGCTCTCCACCAGCTTCGGCTTCGGCGGCGCGAACGCCGCCGCGCTCTTCGGGCCCGCCGGCGCCGGCACCCCGGAGCGGGAGTCGCCGTGACGGGCCGGGTGGTGATCACGGGCCTCGGGGCGGTGGGCCCCTGGGGCGCCGGCCGCGAAGGCCTCCGGCAGGCTTTGGCCGACTCCCGTCCGACCCTGGTTCCTCTCGACGCTCCGGGAGTGCTGGCGGAGAGGACGGACCTCCACCTCCGGCCCGGGGTCGCGTGGGCGGGCCGGGTCGGGAAGGGCGCCCTGGAGGGCTGGCTCCCGGGGGCGGCCGCGCGGCGGATGAGCCCGCTGTCGCGCTTCGCGGTGGCCGCCGCCCGGATGGCCCTCGCGGATGCAGGCCTGGACCCTCCGGGCCCGGCGCAGCGGTCCGCCGAGACCTCTGCCGGGGGGTGGGAGCGGCTGGCCGGCGAAGCCGCCCTGATCCTGTCCACCACGTACGGGCCGTCGTCGGTCACCGAAGAGCTGGAGGAGCAGATCCTCGGCTCCGGCCCGGAGGCGGCCTCCCCCTTCCTCTTCGCCGAGTCGGTGGCGAACGCCCCCGCGGCCCAGGTGGCCCGGCTCACCGGCGCCCGGGGAGCCAACCTGACGGTGACCGCCCGCGAGGCCGGAGCGCTGGTGGCGGTGGCCCGCGCCGCGGACGAGGTGGCCGCGGGCCGGAGCGCCCTCGCCCTCGGGGGGGTCGTGGACGAGCTCACCCCGCTGCTGCAAGCGGTCCTGGACCGGTTTCGGGCCCTGGCCCGCAGCCGGCGGCCGGGGGAGCCCCCCGTGGCCCGGCCCTTCGACCGGCGGCGGGCCGGGTACCTCACCGGCGAGGGAGCGGCGGTCCTGGCACTCGAGCACTCGGAGGCGGCGGCCGCGCGGGGACGAGCTCCCCTGGCCGTCGTGGCCGGCGCCGGGCGGGCCTTCGATCCCACCGCCCCCCGCTCCACCTGGGGCACCGGACAGCAACTCCTGAGTGGCGGCCTGCGGCGGGTCTTGGAACGGGCGGGTGTGGAGCCGGAGGGCGTCGACTTGGTGGTTTCCGGGGCGAACGGCTCCCGGGCCGGGGACCGCCTGGAGGCCCTCACCCTGCAGGAGGCCTGGGGCACCGCGCCGCTCCCCCCGGTCGTGGCCCCCAAGGGGGTGACCGGCGAGCTCGGGGGCGGTCAGCTCGCGGCGGCTCTCCTGGCTCTCGAGGGGGCGCGCTTCGGACCGTCTCCGGGGTTCCGGCGGGGCGACCCGGAGCTCGGGCTGGTTCCGTGGGGGGGCGGAGCGTTGACGGCGCCCCCCCGGCGGGTGCTGGTCTCGGCCCTCGCCCCTGGAGGCACCGCGGCCTGGCTGATCCTGGAGCGGCCGCCGGCGGCGCGGACCCCTGGCGGGAAGAAACCGTGACCCAGCCCGCCGAGGCAGCTCCCGCGCCGAGGTCCCGCCGGAGCCGGGCACCCTCGCACGCTCCGGCGGTCGGCTGGAGCCGGCGTCTCCTGGGCCGGTACCACGTCACCGGCGTGTTCTGGTACCGGTTCCACGTCTGGGGGATGAGCCACCTGCCGAGCTGGGCGGTGGGGATCTTCGTGGCCCTGTTCACCGCCTTCTTCTTCCTCGTGCTCCGACGGATCCGCAGGGCCGTCGCGGCGAACCTGGAGGCCGTCCTGGGCCCCTGCGGCTGGATGGAGCGCCAGCGCCGGATCTGGCGCACCCTCTGGAACCAGGCGTGGTGCAACTCCGAGCGCTACGAGCGCCTGACCACGGAGCGCCGCTTCGCCGTCCGCGCCGAAGGCCTGGAGCACTGGGACCGGATCACCGGGGCAGGCGCCGAGGAGTGCGATGGTGAGCGCAGCGGCTCCACCAGCGCCCGGAGCGGCCGGCCCGGCAGCGGGTCCGGCGACGACCGAAGCGGGCCTGGGTTCGTCCTGGTCACCGGGCACATCGGCGCCTGGGACGTGAGCTCCTTCCTGCCGGCCCAGGTGGAGCCCCGGCCGGTCCACGTGGTCCGGGAGCAGGAGATGGACCCGGAGGCCCAGCGGCTCATCGAGGAGCTCTACGGGGAGCGGACGGCGGAGCACTTCACCCTCCACTTCTCCCGGGACAATCCGGCGCTGGGGGCGGTGCTGCTCGCGGCGCTCCGCCGCGGGGAGATCGTCGGCATCCAGGGGGACCGCCCGGTCTCCACCGGCCGGGCGGTGGAGACGGAGCTCTTCGGCCGCCCGTTCCACCTGCCCGCCGGCCCCGCCGCCCTGGCCGGGGCCGCCGGCGCCCCCCTGGTCCCGGTCTTCTGCTTCCGCGAGGGCCGCCGCCGCTACCGCCTGGTCGTCCGCCCCCCCATCGACCCCTCCCCCACCGGCGACCCGGAGGTGGACCGGGACGAGGCCCTCCGCCGCACCGCCCGGGAGATCGAATGGGCCATCCGGGAGGAGCCCCACCAGTGGTTCTGCTTCCGGCGGCTGTGGAAAGACCAGAGGTAAGGTCCCCGGGTGCCGACGGTCTTCAAAGAAGAGGGTTTCCGGTTCTTCTTCTACAGTAACGACCACCCGCCGCTCCATGTGCACGTACGCAAGGGCGGAGGGGAGGCGGTTTTCGAGATCGGAAGTCGAATCGAGCTACGAGAATCGGTAGGATTGAAGCTCCAAGAGCTGCGCCGGGCACAGGAATTGGCCCGGCAGAATCGAGACCTGATCGCCAGGAAGTGGGATGAGCACTTTGGTTGACAGGCCCCTCCGGGCCCGGCACGACGACGGGAAGATCCGCATCGAGATGGAGAGCGGCCTGGAAATCGCCTTCCCCGTCGAGGGAAACCCGCGACTCCAGGGAAAGCCCCACGATCAGCTCGACAAGATCGAGCTTTCTCCCTTCGGCCTTCACTGGCCGGACCTGGACGAGGATCTCTCCATCCGCGGCATCCTTGCCGGCAACTACGGCCAGCTTCCCTACGAAGCCGCGTGAGCGAGGGACGCGGAGCCGGCCCGTGCTCGGGCGCGGCACCGTCCACCGACTCGCCTACACCCGGTCGAACAGGCGGTGGTAGGCCGAGGCCAGGGTGATGGCGACCGTGTCCCGGACCGGGCGGTAGAAGCTCGGCACCCGGTCGTGGTAGATCGTCTTGATCCGCACCTGGCCCAGGCGGGCTCCGCGCCGGGCCGCCTTGATCAGCATCTCCGACTCGATGGCGTAGCCGTTCGACTCCAGGCGCATCCGGTCCAGGAGGTCCGCCGCCACCAGCCGGTAGCCCGACTGGCTGTCCTCGAGCTCCACGCCCGTCACCCACGAGAGGAGCTTGGTGCCGATGGTGTTGGTCCAGTACCGGTGCGGCGGGATCAGCGCCCGGTCCTTGAGGCGCCCCCCCACCACCAGGTCGTAGTCCCGGGTGTCCCAGGCCGCCAGCAGGACCGCCAGGTCCTCCGGGTCGTGCTGGCCGTCGCCGTCGAGCATCGCCACGGCGGTGATCGGGGCCACCCCGGCCCGGCGCTCCGCCAAGACCGTCTCGAACCCGCGGCGCAGGGCGTGCCCCTTGCCCCGGTTCCGCCGGTTGCGGACCACCAGGGCGCCGGCGTCCGCCGCCACCCCGCCGGTTCCGTCCGTGGAGCCGTCGTCCACCACCACCACCCGCGCCAGGTGCCGGAGCACCCCCTCCACCACCTCCCCGATCGTCACCGCGCACTGGTACGCCGGGATCACGGCGACGACGTCCTGGCGGGGGGCGGAGCTCACGAGCGGTTCCGGGAAGCGGGCGGCGATCTTATCCGCTCTTCCGGACCGCCCCGGGGTGCCGTCTAGGACCTGAAGCTTCTTGAAATGCTTCGCCACGACGAGGCACGTACAGGTACAGGACGGCACCGGCCCGCCGGGCGAACCCATGGAAGCTCCCCGCTCCACCCTCCTCCTCACCCTCGCTTTCCTCCTGATCGGTCCGCCGCTCTCGGCCCCGGCCGGGGCCGGGGAGGCGCCCGAGGCCCTCCTCGAGTCGATCCGCGCGAGCCGCCTCGATCGCCACGCAGCCGTAAACCTGGAGAGCGCCGCTCTGGACGCCGGAGTCGGCCAGCTCATCATCGAGAAGGGCACCCTCTTCCCCGCCGCCGTCGCGGAGGACGGCACCGTGGTGGAGATGGTCTTCATCGGCCGTGCCCGCCTCTTCGTGGACCCGCCGGACGCCATCGAGGCCGGCCAGCTCGAGCGCTTCACCGGGAGCCGCCGCTTCGACGAGCCGGTGACCGAGGCGGTCCTGGTCGTAGGTGACGAGCGCGCCTCCGCCGCCCTCTTCGATCGGCCCACCCCGGAGGAAGTCGAGCCGGAGCGCTTCGAGCGGGCGCGGGAGCTCCTGGCCCGCTGGCGGGTGAGCGCCGAGCGACGCCACCTGGCGCTGGAAGCCTCGGTCCTCCTCACCGTCCTGGGGGAGCCGGGGTACGAAGACCTGTTCGCGGGCTGGTTCCGGAGCGAGGAGCTGGGGCGGTTCCTCTACCTGGTGGAGCCGGACGAGGCCGAGCAGGTCAGCCTGGGCCGGTTCGTCCCGGTGGACGTGGAAAGCGGCGAGCGGCGCAGGCTGGAGCGGACGTTCCACCGCCAGCGCCGCCGGGGCCGGATGCTCGGGCTCCGGGTGGACGATTTGGGCGAATGGACCCCCTGGCTCTCCGCCGTCCGGGGCCGGCCGGGCCGGGCGCCCTTCGAGCCCGAGCGCTACGAGATCGAGGCCGACCTGGAAGGGCGCAAGCTCCTCCTCCGGGGCCGCTGCCGGGTGACGCTGGAGCCCCAGGGTCCGGGCCGCCGGGTCGTCCCCTTCAGGGTGAGCCCCGACCTGGAGGTCACCGCGGCCCGCGACGGCGAGGGCCGGGAGCTCTTCTTCCTGCCCTCGCCCGGCAGGGTGACCGTGATCCTGGCCGAGCCGGCGCCCACCGGCCGCCCCACCGTGGTCGAGCTCGAGTACCGGGGCAACCCCACCGAGAAGGTGGACACCAAGAGCTTCGTGCTCCGGGACACGACGGGCTGGTACCCCCACACGGGGCTGCTGGACCGGGCCGCCTACGACGTCACCCTCCGCTGGCCCCGGCGGTTGGACCTCGTCGCCCCCGGCCGGCGGGTGGACGGGGGCCGGAAAGGCCGGATGCAGTGGGAACGCCGGGTGGTCGACCTGCCGACCTTCGGCTACAGCTTCGAGGTGGCCAGCTTCGACCGCTACACCGCCCGGGCCGGCGACGTGGAGGTGGAGCTCTACCTCGACTTTTACTCCTCTCCCCTGGTGGAGGAGTGGCGCGACGAGATCCTCGAGACCGTCCGAGCCAGCCTCCTCTACTTCGAGGAGCTCTTCGGCCCCTTCCCCCTGGACCGCCTGACCCTGGTCACGTCCCCGCGGCCCTACTCCCAGTCCCTGCTCGGCTTCGTCACGCTGTCCAGCGTGATGGTGGGGGACCTGGGGTTCGCGAGCTTCCTCCTGCCCGACCGGCGCACCGTGATCGCCCACGAGGTCGCCCACCAGTGGTGGGGCCACGTGGTGGGCTGGAGCGGCTACCGGGACCAGTGGCTGAGCGAGGCGATGGCCAACCACGCCGCCCTCCTGTTCGCCCGCAACCGCCTGGAGACCAAGCCGTGGCGGGGACCCACCACCGGCTGGCGCCGGGCCCTGAGCCGGACCACGGAGGACGGTCGGCCGATCGAGTCGCTGGGGCCCGTCGTGCTCGGTGAGCGGCTTGCCACGGGCCCGGACGGCCACCGGGCGTACGAGGCGATCGTCTATCGCAAGGGTGCGGTGGTCCTGGACATGCTCGCCGTCCTGTTCGGTGAGGACGGCTTCAACGAGATCCTGGGGGCCGTCGCCCGGGGCGCCGACTTCCGGCCCCTCTCCACCGAGATCTTCTTCGACCTGGTGGAGAGGGCGTCCGGCGGGCTCGACATGGAGCCCTTCACGCGCCAGTTCGTCTACGGCACCGGTCTGCCGGAGGTCTACTACGACTATTCGTTCGAGGAGGGCGACGGCGAGGGATGGCTGGTCCGGGGGGTCGCCCGCCAGCAGGCGCCATACCGCTACGAGTACCGCGTCGTGAAGCTCTCCGGCGGCTTCGACGTCGTGCGGGAGGCGGTGGAGCAGACCAGCGTCGAGGACTGGCACCTGGTGGTGCCGGTCCGGATCTCCGTCCGGAAGCCGGAGACGGACGAGCCGGTCCCCCTCGGAGGGCGCACGCTCCTCGAGGGCCAGGAGACCCACTTCCGCTTCGAGCTGCCTCACGAGCCCGTGTCGGTCGCCTTCGACCCCCGGAGCCGGCTGTTCGCCCGCTTCTTCGACCAGAGGAGCCGGCCCAAGCGCACGCTGTACTACCGGGGGCTCGACCTAGCCGCCGCCGGCGATCTGGAGCGGGCCGAGGCGGCGTACCTCGAGGCCCTGAAGTCCGGGGTCCGGGGCCCGCGGGATGGGGAGGAGCCGGACGAGGACGACGAGGACCTCGGAGAAGCCGCACGCCTCCTGGACGCCCGCATCCTGCTCCGCCTCGGCCGCCTCATGCTCGACCGCGACCGGGACCGGAGCGCCGAAGACTTCCTGGACCGCGCCGAGGAGCTCCTGGAGCGGGGCGACCCTTTCGCCGTCCGGGAGGATCTCAAGGTGCTCCGGGCGCGGGCGGCCTTGCGCCGGGGCGCGTACCGGGAGGCCTACGACCTGGTCCGCAAGCGGCTCTTCCGAAACGAAGTGGACGACACCGACGGCCTTGCGATCCTTGCCGTGGCCGCCCGACAGGTGGGCGACGAGGGCGAGGCGGCCCGCGGCTACCGCGAGGCCGCCGACGCCGGCGCGGACCTGAGCGTCCTCGACGACTGACGGCGGGCCGCCGGGCCGCCCATCACACCAGGCCCGGTCCCCGAGGACCAGGAAGACCCCCAGGTAGAGAGCGCGCCCAGGGCGATCAGGCCGAGCTTCGCCGGCGCGTACAACGGGGCCGGTCCCCCGGGGACCGAGACCAGCACCCCCACCCCCACGATGGCGACCAGGATCGCCCGTCCCGCCCGCTCGATCCGGGCGAACGACGGGGGCGCGGTGTCCAGGGCCCTGGCGATCTCCTCGGGCATCGGGGCTAGTCTACGGCGCGGCCCACCGGAGGGCAGGTGCCGATCGTCACCTCCCGGGTCACGGATCGGAGCGTGACCGGGTTGCCCGGGGCGCCCCGCGGTCTTGCCTCCTGGAACGGGCTTGTGACATCCTTCACCCGTCTGACGCAAGCGGCGGCGAGGTTGACCCCTTCGCCGCCGTTCGTGCGCCGGGACAGGGGTTCCCGAGCGAGCTCGGACACTCTGGACGGAGAAGCAGACGGCGCCCTCCCCCCGCCGGGGCGGAGCGTCGGCGTGGCGAACGTACCCGACATCGAGGATCGACGCACCGGACCGTCGCCCGCGGTCCCCCGGAGGTCACGACCGCCTTGCCAGAGACCTACCTCCCCGTGCT
>JBKHJP010000302.1:0-5433 GCA_046538065.1 Thermoanaerobaculia bacterium
GCCGCCTGAACATGTCCGCAGAATTCGGACATCCTGGGGAGTAAGCCACTAACAGGAGGTCACGAAGGGGCCGTCCAGCGCACCTCGAAGCGGCACTGGCCCGCTCCGACTCCGGAGCACTCCACCTCCCGCACGGTGACATCATCGACGCCGCACAGCTCGACCGCACGCTGGTAGAAGCTCCGGGCCACCCGGCAGCTCTTGGGATCGCCCGGGGGCTCCTGCACGACCAGGGACAGGTGCCCGTCGCCGCGACGCTCGACGCTCATCTCGCCGGGGTCGTTGAGCATCCGGTGCATGGGGATCATGCCCTCGATCACCGCCCGTGGGTCGCGGGAGCGGAAGTAGACGCTGTAGACCTGCTCGGACTGCCGATCGGCGGAGTAGGCTCCCATCCGGTCGAGGACCCGCTCGTCACCGTCCCCCGGGCCCGCCAGGATCGCCTGGATCAGGCCGTCGTAGAGCTCCTGGTCGTACCAGCCGATCTCCAGGGCGCGACGGACCTGCCCGCGCTCGTCCGGGCCGAGGGCGTCCAGCACCTGCTGGACCCCCTCCTCCCCGAAGACGTCGCGGACGAACTCCATCTTCGAGGTGATCTTCGTACCCTTCACTCTTGCCATGTGGCGCCTCCCCCTGGGCGGCCGGCTCTCGAGGCCGGCCGCCGCGCACACTGCGGCATTTGCGCCGCCACCCGGAACGGTGCCGCCGCAGGCCGATGCGGGACACCGCCGGCGGAACACGGCCCCGCGGCGAGCCGGTGGCACCCGGGGCGGCCCTGCCGCGGCGCGGCGCGATAGACTGGTTGCATGAACAGCGAGACGGCCACAGCACACGCCCTGGAAAGCATCCCCGTCCGCAACCCGGCCACCGGCGAACGGGTGGGCGCCGTGCCCGCGACTCTTCCCGGCGAGGTGGCGGCCGTCGTGGAGCGGGCCCGAAAGGCCCAGAATGCCTGGGGCGAGGCCCCGTTCCACCGGCGCGCCGCGGTGGTGCGCCGCTTCCACGACCTGCTCCTGGACGAGGCGGACCGGGTCATGGACACGCTGCAGCAGGAGACCGGCAAGACACGCCGGGACGCCCTGTCGGAGCTGGTGACCGTGGCGGGCACGGCGCGCTATTACCTGGCCCACGGCGAAGACCACCTGCGGGACCGCCGGCGCCAGCCGGCGGTGCCCGGCCTGACCTCCGCCCGGGTGGTCCACAAGCCGGTGGGGGTCGCGGGCCTGATCAGCCCCTGGAACTACCCCCTGCTGCTGCCCCTGGGGGACTCCATGCCGGCGCTCCTGGCCGGCAACGCCGTGGTGGTCAAGCCCTCGGAGATCACGCCGCTTTCCGCCGAGATCGGCCGGGAGCTGCTGGTGGCCAGCGGTCTCGACCCGGACCTTTTCCAGCTCGTCCACGGCGACGGCGCCACCGTGGGCCAGGAGCTCATCCGGCACGTGGACTTCATCGGCTTCACGGGCTCCACCGAGGTGGGTCGGAAGGTGGGGACGGCGGCGGCGGAGAACCTCATCCCCTTTTCCCTCGAGCTCGGGGGCAAGAACCCGATGATCGTCCTGGAAGACGCACCGGTGGCCGACACCGTGACCGGCTTCCTCGCCGGTGCCTTCGCCAACTCCGGCCAGACCTGCATCTGCACCGAGCAGGTCTTCGTCGAGAGCCCGGTCTACGACCGGTTCGTCCGGGAGCTGGTGGAGAGGGTCCAGGGCCTGGAGATCGGCTGGTCCCTGGATTACGACAAGGACATGGGCAGCCTGATCGGCGAGGACCACACGGCGAAGGTCTGGTCCCACGTGGAGGACGCCATGGCGAAGGGGGCGGAGGTCCTGGCCGGCGGGCGGCTGCGGCCGGACCTGGGACCCTGCTTCCTCGAGCCGACGCTGCTCGCCGGGACGAGCCCCGACATGCTGGCCTCGTGCGAGGAGACCTTCGGACCCGTGGTCTCGATCCACCGGGTGGCGAACGCCGAGGAGGCCCTGGAGCTGGCGAACGCCACCCCCTACGGCCTGAACGCCTCGGTCTGGGGGGGCGACGGCCGCCGGGCGCGGCAGGTGGCCCGGCGGCTCGAGACGGGAAGCGCCGGCGTCAACTCCACCCTGCTCATCTACAACACCTTCGACGCGCCCATGGGGGGCGTGAAGCACTCGGGTCTGGGGCGGCGCCACGGGGAGCACGGCATCCTCCGGTTCACCCAGGAGCAGTCCATCGTGGAGAGCTTCTCCACCGGCGGCGGGTACGAGTCGATCCTGGTCCGGACGGACAGCCGCTCGAAGGCCCGGGCCCTCATCTCCGCCTTCCGCCTGTGGCGGAAGGTCCCGTTCCTGCGGTAGGAGCCGCGGCGCCGTGAGCGTCCTCCGGCGGGGACTGCGGCGGGCCGGCTGGTACATCGCCCAGAGGCTCGGGATGAGCCCCGTGGCGGAGCTGGTCTACAGCGGCAAGTACGTCCTGGAGGCCCTGGGTCCCGAGGCCGGAAACCAGGTCGATCCCCGCCGCGCCGAGAAGATCCTGACCTTCCTGGGCGGCGAGGGCCTGGTCCGCCGGGGCCTCCTCCACTGGCCGCGGCCGGCGGGTTTCGACCAGCTCTGCCGGGTCCACACGGTGGACTACCTGGAGAGCCTGCGCGAGCCGGGGTCGCTGACGCGGGTCCTGGGCGTCCGCATCCCGGTGGCGTACGAGGACCGCTTCCTGGACCTCCAGCGAGCCATGGTGGGCGGCACCCTCCTCGCCACCCGGACGGCCCTCCAGACCGGGCGGACCGCGGTCAACCTGGGAGGCGGCCTCCACCACGCCCACGCCGACCGCGGCGGCGGCTTCTGCGTGTTCAACGACGTGGCGGTGGCGGTGGCCACCTTCCGCCGGCACGGCTTCGACGAGCCGATCCTGGTCGTCGATCTCGACCTCCACGACGGCGACGGCAGCCGCTCCGTCTTCGCCCGGGACCCGACGGTCCACACCTTCTCGATCCACAACCGCCTCTGGGACGACGTCGACCAGGTGGGCGCCGTCGAGGACACCGCCGTCACCCTGGGCGACGCCGTGGAGGACGAGGAGTACCTGGCCGCCCTCCGAAAGCACCTGCCGGCGGTGCTGGCGCGCTTCCGGCCCGGGCTGGTCTTCTACCTGGCCGGCGCCGACCCGGCGGCGGACGACCCGCTGGGCAACTGGCGGATCAGCGGCCAGGGGATGCTGGCCCGGGACCGCTTCGTGGTCGAGCAGCTCCGGCGGGCGGGCGACCCGCCCACGGTGGTCACCCTGGCCGGCGGCTACGGGCCGGACGCGTGGCGCCACACGGCCCGCTTCCTGGGCTGGCTGCTGGCCGCCGGGCGCGAGCCCGAGGTCCCGTCCACCGACGAGATCACGCTGCGACGCTACCGGGTGCTCTCGGGTCTCCTGAGCCCCGGGGAGCTCACCGGCGACCGGAACGGCGACTCCCTGGGCCTGACCGAAGAGGACGTCTTCGGGACCCTGGGGGGGCGCCCGCGGGAGAACCGGTTCCTGGACTACTACTCGCGCCACGGCCTGGAGCTCGCCCTAGAGCGACTGGGGATTTTCGAGCGCCTCCGGGAGCGCGGGTTCCGGCACCCGACCCTGGAGTTCGAGCTGGACAACCCGGCGGGCCAGACGGTTCGGGTCTTCTCCGAGCCCGACCGTGAGGAGCTGCTGGCGGAGCTCCGGGCCCGCCGCGACCGGCGCACGGTGCCGGACGCCGAGATGCTCCGGATCGAGTGGCTGCTCCTCCAGAACCCCCGGGCGGAGTTCCGGCCCGGGACCGAGCCGCTGCCCGGGCAGAAGCACCCGGGCCTGGGGTTGCTCAAGGACGTGGCGGCCATGCTGGTCCTGATCTGCGACCGCCTGGGGCTAGACGGGGTGCTGTTCGTGCCCTCCCACTACCACATGGCGGCCCAGGCCACGGAGTACCTGCGCTTCCTCCACCCGGAGGACGCGGCCCGCTTCCGGGCCTTCCGGCGCGCCGTGGGGCACCTCCCGCTGGGGGAGGCCACCCGCGCCGTGGACCAGGGGCGGGTGGTGGACGCCGCCACCGGCGAGCCGGTGCGCTGGGAGCCGGTGCCGATGCTGTTGCCGGTCTCAGAGCGCCTCCAGGGGCGCCTCGCGCCCCGGGGCGAGCCGGAAGCGTCCGAGGCCCCCGGCCCGACGTTCGAGCTCCGCTCCGCGGAGCCATAGCGCGGACTCCCGGCCGCAATGCGAGCCTGTAGGGGCGGAGCTTGCCCCTCCCCTACGCGCATGTCGCCCGCGCGGCCCTTACTCCCCGATCCGGTACCGCAACGTGACGTCGCCGGTGACCGTCACCTCCCCCGGGGAAACCGGGGTCTCGGCGCCCCGGGCCTCCATCGCCATCACCTGCCGGCCGCCGAAGCGCGGCGTCTCGATGGTCACGCCCCCCTCCTGGGCGTGGAGGACCGGCCCCAGGGAGACCTCCAGCGCCTCGGCCATGGCGCGGGCCTTGGCGCGGGCCTCGGCCACGGCCCGGCGCAGTGCCTCCTGGCGGGCCTCCCGGTCGTCCCGGAGCTGGAACGAGACCCCCTCGACCCGGTTGGCCCCGGCCTCGATGCCGGCGTCGATCACCGGCCCGATCTTCGACAGGTCCTGCAGCCGCACGGTCACCACGTTGGTCGCCCGGTAGGCGATGATGCGGGGCTCCGTGGGGACCTGCTGGCGGGAACCGCCCTGCTGGTAGACCGGGGTCAGCACGAGCTGGGACGTCTGGATCGCCTCCTCCGGCACGTCGAGGGCGGTGACGCCGTCCAGGATGCTCTGGGCGATGCGGTTCGCCTCCTGCTGGGCCTCCTGGGCGGTCTCCCGCTGGGCGACGACCCCCAGGCTGACGCGGGCCTCGTCCGGCGCCTCCCGGACCTCGCCGGAGCCGGTGACGGTGATGGACGGGGTCGGCTTTTTGTGGTGGTCGTGGTCTTCCATCTGGGCCCCCAGGGGACACGTGGCGAGGAGCGAAGCGGCGCCGGCCAGCAGCACGGCGGCCAGCGGGTTCGGTCGGTGGGCGGTGGTGCGCAAGGCGTCCTCCTTTCGATGAGCGATGCCTCCAACACAGGATACAACCGGCGTGCCAGGCTCGGGGCTCGGGCGGGCCTCCCGTCCGGGGACCAGCGCGCGCTCGGAGGTGAAGGGGACGGAGGGCGCGCGCTTCGGCTTCGCCTCGACGCGCGGCGTGCGTCTCCTTGTCGCCCCGAGCGCGCGCTCTTCGCCTGAAGCGCTTCTTTTTGTCGCCCCGAGCGGAGTCGAGGGGCCTGGGTGGGGACCTTCGGAGCGGGGTCCGCCCTCGGGCAGGGGCCGGGGCATTCCGCTCCGGCGGCGGCCCCGAAGCCCTCTGGCCGGCTACAGTGCCCTGCCGCCGGCCCGGGCGCCTCCGCACCGCCGGGTGCCCTGCCACCGCGAGGCCTGGAGTCGCCCGGCGTGCCG
>JBKHJP010000303.1:0-5429 GCA_046538065.1 Thermoanaerobaculia bacterium
ACTCCACCCCCCGGGCGGTGCTCAACGTCAACCGGGAGAGCATGGCCCGGTGCGGCTACTCCCCGGCGACCCGGATCTTCGAAGCCGCCGGCGCCGGAGCCTGCCTGATCAGCGACCCCTGGGCGGGAATCGAGCTCTTCCTGGAGCCCGGCCGGGAGGTGCTCCTGGCGGGCGGCGGGGACGAGATCGCCGGGTTCCTGACCGGCCTGGACCCCGCCGATGCCCGCCGGATCGGCCGTGCCGCCCGGGAGCGGGTCCTGGACGAGCACACCTACGCCCATCGGGCGATCCGGGTGGAGTCGGCCCTGAACGGGTCCCCGGAGGACCCACGGGAGGTCGGCCCATGAGCGCACGGCGCCTGTCCATCACCTTCCTCGGGCTCTCGATCACCTCGTCGTGGGGCAACGGCCACGCCACGTGCTACCGGGGCCTGGTCAAGGAGCTCTCGGCCCGGGGGCACCGGGTCCTGTTCCTGGAGCGCGACGTCCCCTGGTACGCCGAGAACCGCGACCTGCCGGAGCCGCCCTGGGGCCGCACCGAGCTCTACGGCTCCCTCGAGGAGCTCCAGGACCGCTTCGCCGGCGCCGTGGCCGAAGCGGACCTGGCGATCCTGGGCTCCTACGTGCCCGACGGAGTGAAGGTGGGCCGCTGGCTCCTGGAGGCAGCGGCCGGGGGCGTCGCGTTCCTGGACATCGACACCCCGGTGACCCTGGCGAAGATGGCCCGCGGCGACTACGAGTACATGGCGCCGGACCTGGTGCCCCGCTTCGACCTGTACCTGTCGTTCACCGGCGGGCCGATCCTCCACCGCCTGGAACGCCGGTGGGGCGCCGCCCGGGCCCGGCCCTTCCACTGCTCCTTCGACCCGGACTCCTACTACCCGGAGCAGTGCACCACCCGCTGGGACCTGGGCTACATGGGGACCTACAGCGGCGATCGCCAGCCGGCGCTCGAGCGCCTCTGCCTGGAGCCGGCGCGGCTCTGGACCGCCGGACGCTTCGCCGTGGCGGGCTCGGGCTACCCGGCGGACCTGCCGTGGCCCCGGAACGTGGATCGGTTCGAGCACGTGCCCCCCGCCCGGCACCGGTGCTTCTACAACGCCCAGAGCTTCACCCTCAGCGTGACCCGGGCCGACATGGTCCGGGCGGGCTGGTCCCCGAGCGTCCGGCTGTTCGAAGCGGCGGCGTGCGGCACCCCCATCGTCACCGACCCGTGGCCGGGACTGGACAGCTTCTTCCTGCCCGGCCGGGAGATCTTCGTCGCCGAAACGCCCGCGGAGTGCCTGCGGATCCTCCGGGAAACGCCTGAGTCGAAGCGCCGGGCGGTGGCCGACCGGGCGCTGCGCCGTGTCCGTGCCGAGCACACGGCCGGTCGCCGGGCGGGCCAGCTCGAACGCTACGCCCTCGGGGTCCTCGGCCGGATTCCCCGGCGTCCGCGCCTGGCCTGCGCCGGTTGAGCCGGGTGGAGGATGGTCGTGACCACGCTCCGGTCCAGAAGCTACGAACGCGCCCCCCGCTCCGAGGCACCGGCCGTGGCCCGGCGGGTCGCCGAGCTCGGGCCCTGGTTCCACAACCTCCACCTGCCCAACGGGACCGAAACCGCCCCGGACCACCCCCTGGGCGACTTTCCCGCCAACAAGTGGCGCCGCATCGCCCCCCACCTGCCACCGGACCTGAGCGGCTGGACCGCCCTCGACATCGGGTGCAACGCCGGCTTCTACAGCTTCGAGCTGGCCCGGCGGGGCGCCCGGGTCACGGGCGTCGACCACGATGCGCACTACCTGGACCAGGCCCGCTGGGCGGCCCAGCGCTTCGGCCTGGCGGAGCGGATCTCCTTTCAGCGGGGTGATGTCTACGAGCTGGCCCGGGAAGGAGCCCGGGGCGGCGAGAGCTTCGACCTGGTCCTGTTCCTCGGGGTCTTCTACCACCTGCGCTACCCGGTCCTGGCGCTGGACGGGATCGCCCGCCGCGTGCGGCGCCTGCTCCTGTTCCAGAGCCTGTCGCTTCCCGGACGCGAGGTGGAGCCGGACACCGGCGACCGGCCGCTGGCCGCCCGGGGCGACCTGCTGGCTCCGGGGTGGCCCAAGATGGCGTTCCTGGAGCACTCCTTCGCCGGGGACCCGACGAACTGGTGGGTGCCGAACCGCGCGGCCGTGGAAGCGTTGCTCCGGGCCGCCGGCCTGAAGCCCGTCGCCCGCCCCGGCGACGAAATCTACCTCTGCCGCCCCGGCGTCGACCACGGCCGGGAGGCGCAGCTCCACCTGCGCGCGGTCTTCGGCGATCCGTGACCCCGAAATGTAACAATTACCACCGGGGGGACGGCCGAACCCGGTTCGGAGCGCTGCCGGAGCGCTGCCGGCGGGCTGCAAGCGCCCTCGCCCCGGATGGCACAGTCATTGCTCATCTCTGGACACGGAGGGAGCCGAAGTGCGAGGTGAGGAGGGAGGAGTGGCTCCATTGCCATGCGTCGGGTGACCGGCGTCGGAGGCGGCCCCCCGGGGCCGCCTCCACCCGCTGGCGTCCGACGGGCGCGAGGGGGGGCCGCTTTCGGGCGACGGCCCGGGCCCGCTCGCGGGGGACTGACCATGGACGACACACGTCACAAAGCAGGGGGGCCGGAGCTCGACCGGGACCTGGAGAGGATCTTCCGGCAGGCGGCCCACATGCGGGCCCTTTCGGCGATCTACCCCGGGGTGGTCCACGACCTCAAGGGGCCGCTCAACGCCCTGGTCGTCAACCTGGAGCTCCTCAGGTCCTCGATCTCCGAGAGCCCGGACGTGGACCGCCAGCGCCGCTACGCCCGGGTCCTCCAGGAGGAGCTGGCGCGCCTGAACCGGGCCGTGGAGCGCCTGCTGCCCGCCGCCGCGCCCCTGGAGGACGGCGAAGGTCCCTTCCCGCTCGGAGAGCTGGTCGACGAGATCACGGCCCTGGTGACGACGACGGCCCGCCACCAGGGTGTCTCCCTGGAGGTGGACGAGGCCGACGGCGGTCGCGACCTGCGGGTGGCGGGCCAGCGGGACCGGGTCAAGCAAGCGGTCCTCTGCCTGGTCCTCAACGCCCTGGAGGCCATGCCCGAGGGCGGCGTCCTGCGCGTGGAGCTCGAGTCCCGTGACGGAAGCGTGGCCCTCTCCATCACCGACACGGGGCCCGGAGTCTCCGGAGAGGCCCGCGACCGGATGTTCGATCCGTACTTCTCCACCAAGGAACGGCACGACGGTATCGGGCTGTTCGTGGCGCGCACGATGGTAGAATCTACAAACGGAGCCATCGAGCACACTCCCGCCCCCGACGGGGGAAGCCGCTTCACCCTGACACTGCCGCTGGCCGCCTGAACCGACCAGGAGTCCGCAGTTTCTTTGACGACCCTACCCCAAGCGCTCGCGGTCGACGACGACCCGAACTTTCTCTCGGGCCTGGAGGAGCTCACCGCCCAGGTCGGGTTCGAGACGACCAGCGTCACCAGCCTCGAAGAGGCGAAGCGGAAGTTCTCCGAAAACATCCCGGACGTGGTCCTCATGGACCTGGTGCTGCCCGACGGGAGCGGCTTCGAGCTGCTCAAGGGCCTGGAGGAGGCGGCGGCCTCCACCGAGGTCATCCTGATCACCGGCCACGCCAGCGTGGACAGCGCCGTGGAGGCCCTGCGCCTGGGCGTGACCGACTTCCTGATGAAGCCGATCGACGTCGAGCGGCTGCGTCAGATCCTGCTGGAGATCGCCCGCTCCCGGGAATCCCGGGCCCAGATCGAGGCCGTCGAGGAGGAGGTCCGGCGCTTCGGCCGGTTCGGGCTGCTCTTCGGGTCGTCGCCGGCGATGCAGCGCGTCTACCGGCTGGTCTCCCGGGTGGCGCCCACCGACGCCACGGTGCTCATCACGGGCGAGAGCGGCACCGGCAAGGAGCTCGTGGCCGAGACCATCCACCAGCTCAGCCGCCGGAGCAAGAGCGAATACCTGCCCCTGAACTGCGGGGCGATCTCCCCCACCCTGATCGAGAGCGAGCTCTTCGGCCACGAGCGCGGGAGCTTCACCGGGGCCCAGAAACGCCACCACGGCTACTTCGAACGGGCGAACCACGGCTCGCTCTTCCTGGACGAGATCACCGAGATGCCCCTGGAGCTCCAGGTCAAGCTCCTGCGGGTGCTCGAGTCCGGGCAGATCGTGCGGATCGGCGGCGACCGCTCGATCGAGGTGGACGTGCGGATCATCACGGCCACCAATCGCAACCCCGAGGACGCGGTGCGCGACGGGCGGCTGCGCGAGGACCTGCTCTACCGTCTCCAGGTCTTCCCCATCCACCTGCCGCCCCTGCGCCACCGGGGGCGCGACCTGGAGCACCTGGCGGAGCATTTCCTCCAGATCCTCAACAAGGCCGAAGGCACCGACAAGCAGTTCACCGCGGAGGCCCTGGAGAAGCTCCGGAGCCACAACTGGCCCGGCAACGTCCGGGAGCTCAAGAACGTGGTCCACCGGGCCTTCATCCTGGCGGACGACGAGATCGGTCCCGAGGAGGTCCCCATCGAGGCGCGGCACATGGAGCCCACCTCCGGGGGCCCGTCCATCCACGTGCCGGTGGGCTCCTCCATCGCGGAGGCCGAAAAGAAGCTCATTCTGGCCACTTTGGAGGAGTACGACGGCAACAAGAAGCAGGCGGCGGACGTGCTGGGGATCAGCCTGAAGACCCTGTACAACCGCCTGAACGCTTACAAGGAGGAAGAGGAGCGAGAGACGGCGGAGGCCACGGCGGGATGAGCCCGGGCGCGCCCGGAGCGTTCCGCGAGAGGCCTGGCGAGAGAGCCGGATGCATCCGGTGCTATACTCCGTCCAGCGACCGACCCCAACCATGCCGCAGCCCCGCAGTCGGGGGCCCCGCGACGGGCCAGAGCAGGCCGCCGGGCATGTCGTTCACCCTCCCCTGTCCGATTCCGGAGGGTGGACTTCACGAACCGCGGCGGGGGAGGCCCCGGTCGAGCCGTCCGGAGAGAGTTCGTCGATTCGATTCGAGTGGGCGGTCGTCGGCGCTGGTCGCCGCGATCGGAATGTCCAACCCGAGAAGGGGGAAACCGACATGAAAAAGACACTGATTCACCTGTCCATCCTGAGCCTTCTGGCCTTCGTCAGCCTGCCCATGATCGCCTGCGCGCCTCAGGAGGACGCCGGGTACGAGGCGGAGGACGCCGGCGAAGCTGCGGAAGAGACCGGCGAAGAGGCCGGCGAAGCTGCGGAAGAGACCGGCGAAGGAATGGAAGAGGGGATGGGCGAGATGGGTGAGGAAGCCGAGGAAGGCATGGAAGAGGCCGAGGAAGGCATGGAGGAGATGGGCCAGGAGATGGAAGAGGGCATGGAGGAGACCGAGGAGGAGACAGAGGAGGAGCCGCCTCCGTCCCAGTAGCCCAAACCTGACCGTACCGAACCAGAGATGCCGTCGTCGCCCTCC
>JBKHJP010000304.1:0-5408 GCA_046538065.1 Thermoanaerobaculia bacterium
CCCACGATCATCAGGTGGACGTGGGCGTCCCACAGGCCGGGCAGGACGCTCATCCCCTCGGTGGAGACGATCTCGGCCCCCTCCGGGATCTCGACCTCGCCCTCCCGGCCGACGGCGGCGATGGTGTCGCCCTCGATCAGGACGACGCTGTCCTCGACGGGTGGGCCGCCGAAGCCGTCGATCAGGCGGCCTCCCACCAGGGCCTTCACCGGGGCATCGCCCGCACCGGCGGATCCCTCCCCGGAGCCGGGCTCCGTGGCGCCGGAGCCCACCACGGCCGGCAGGACGGCGAGGGGCAGGAGGAGGAGCGACAGAACGAGGGAGCGGACGCGGACTCTGGCGGACATGGCGGCCTCCGGGACGATTTCAGCGGTGCTGGGGTGGCGCCTAGCTTACCGGAGGAGGCTCGGTGGGAGGCGTCGGGTACCCTCTCCGGGACACCTGGAGGGCGACGGATGAGCGACGGAATCGACGTGGAGGCGCTGCGGCGGGAGTTCCCGGTCACGGAGCGTTGGGCCTACCTGAACCACGGGGCGATCGGGCCCATGCCGCGGCGCTCGGCGGATCGGATGGCGGAGCTGGCCCGGACCGTGGCCGAGACCGGGGACCGCCACTGGCCGGAGCGCAACGACGAGTGCGAGCGGGTGCGCCGGCGCGTGGCGGAGCTCCTGGGAGCCCCCCGGGAGCACGAGGTGGCCTTCGTGGGCAACACCTCCGAAGGGCTGTCGGCGGTGGCCTGGGGCCTCGACTGGCGTCCCGGCGACAACGTGGTGGGCCCGGAGCCGGAGTTCCCGTCCGACGTCTACCCCTGGATGTCCCTGGCGGAGCTCGGGGTGGAGTACCGGCGCGTGCCGGAGCGCGACGGCCGGGTGGCGCCGGAGGACCTGGTGGCGGCGGTGGACGGGCGCACCCGGGTGGTGGCGGTCTCGTGGGTCCAGTACGCGAGCGGCCACCGTCTGCCCCTGGAGCCCCTGGCGGCGGCCTGCCGGGACGCCGGCGCGCTCCTGGTCCTGGACGCCATCCAGGGCGTCGGCGCCCTCTCCCTGGACGTGGAGGCCGCCGGTGTGGACGTCTGCGCCCTGGCCTCCCACAAGTGGATCCTGGGTCCGGAGGGGGTGGGGATCTTCTACGTCTCGGACCGGGTCGTCGAGCGCCTCCGCTCCACCCGCCACGGGTGGCGCTCGGTGGCGAAGGCTTTCGAGTGGGGGGCCATCGACCCCACACCCGCCACGGGGGCCCTGCGCTTCGAGGCCGGAACACTCAACGTCTACGGAATCCACGCCCTGGGCGCCTCGGTGGACCTGCTGCTGGAGCTGGACAGCCATGGGGGGCCGGGCGCCGTCGAAACGCGGGTCCTCGCCCTCGCGGACCGGGTGGCGGACGGCCTCGTCTCCCGGGGCTTCGCGCTGGCGGAGCCGCACCGCTCGCCCGGCGAAACGTCCGGCATCGTCGCCGGCACCCACCCGGACCGCCCGGCCCGCGCGCTCGCCGAAGACCTGGAGCAGCGCGGCGTCGCCGTCTCCCACCGCGCCGGCCGCTTCCGCGTCTCCCCCCACGTCTACAACACCGAGGCCGAGATCGACCGGCTCCTGGACGCCCTGGACGAGCTGCTCTGACCGGGGCGTGGCTGGAGCACGGAGGCAACGGCTGGGGAAGGGAGAAGTGGGTCGGGGGCGACCGGCCGGTCGCCCCCGACTCACTCCCCACGCAAGCCCGCCTCCTCCAGGTCCTCCTCCGGCTCCGCCACCGAGCGCCGCCGGCGCCCCACCACCACCGCGTAGACCTCGAGCACCGCCATGGACGGCAGGCCCAGGCCCAGCACCACCGCGAACTGGAGCCCCCGGAAGAGGAGGACCGCCGAGGCCGCGTCGACCCGGTCGACACCGAAGGCGCCGTAGAGGGCGATCATCGTGGCCTCGGTCGTCCCCAGGCCCCCCGGCGTGCCCAGGAGGACCCCCGCAGACAGCCCCAGGGCCAGGGTGCCCACCACCAGGAGCGGATGCACCTCCGTGCCCACGGCGCGGAACACCGTCCACTGGGCGCCCGCCACGAAGGCGAAGACGGCCGCTCCCAGGCCCGCCGAGCGGATCCAGAGGGCCCGGTCCCGGGCGAGGCGGAAGAAGACCCCGGCGGCGGTCCCGCTCCCGGCGAGCAGACGCCCCACCGGCCCCTCCCGGCGCTCCGCCCGGCGCTCCAGGAAACGCACCAGCCCGCCGCCCGTGGCTCCCACGCGGCGCCGGATCCAGAGCGCCCCGAGCGCCACCAGCACCGCGGCGCCCCCCGCGATCCCCACGGCCAGTGGGCGGCGGCCCAGGGCCAGGGCACCTCCCACCAGGCCCACCACGGTCACCGCCCCCATGACCAGGAAGTGGACCACCTGGTCGAAGAGCACCGCGCCGTAGTAGAGCCTCTTCTGGGTTAGGGGCTCGCTGGTGCGCGAGAGGTAGCGGGCCCGCAGCAGGCCGCCCACCAGGCGGGCGAAGGGCAGGAGGAAGTTCGCCGCGGCGGTCGCCACCAGGGCCAGGAAGATCGTCCAGCCCGGCGGCGTCGCCAGGATCCGGCGGATGGCGAGGCGCTGGCGCACAGCCCAGGTCGAAAGCTGGCCCAGGAGGCATGCCACCGAAAGCCCCAGGACCGGCAACCGGGCCGTCGCCAGGCGCTCGCCCACCTCGTTCCAACCCACCTCGGCGACGAGCCGGTGGACCAGGTAGACCGTCCCGGCGAAGATCAGGAGGCCCAGGATGCGCCGGCTCCAGGCTGCGCGGCGGCTGGAGCGTAACTGCAACGGTTCGGTCATCCGGTGTCGCTCGGGGCGGGAGACTCTGGAGGAGCAACGGAGGCGGCGGACGCCAGCCGGGCCGGCGCCTCGGAGCGCAACCATATCGCGGCGGATCGGTGGAGGAGGAGCGGCTCTAGAATCGGCGGCCATGGACCACGCCTGTCGTACCGGGGTTGCGCGTCGAGGGGTTCCGCCCGCCCCCTCCGGGGGTCCCCCCTCGTCGGGTCGATCTCCCGGCGGGGGCTCCGGTCACCGCACGCTGCCGGCGCTCGCGCTGGCGGTGGGGCTCGCCCTGGCCCCCGCTGTGGCTTCCGAGGGCGGTGGGGCCCTCCTCGCCCAGGCTCCACACGAGGCGTGGCGGACCCTGGAGCTGCCCCACTTCCGGGTCCACTACCCGGCGGCCTCGGAGGCGTGGCCGCGCCGCACCGCCGCCCGGCTGGAGGCCGTCCGGGAGCGCCTCGCCGGGGAGATCGGCTACGCTCCGTCCCAGGTGGTGGACGTCCTCGTCTCCGACCCCCTGTCGCGGTCCAACGGCCTCGCCGTGGCGCTCCTCGCCCGGCCCCGGATGGTCCTCTGGACCAGCCCCCCCGAGCCGGGGTCCCTCCTGGGCCGGTACCGCGAGTGGGGAGAGATGGTCGCCCTCCACGAGGACGCCCACCTGGTCCACCTGCTCCGGCCGTCGCGCAACCCGTGGCGGCGCCTGGTGGCCCGGCTCCTGCCCGGCGGAGGGATCGGTCCCATCGCCCGCCGCGCCCCCCGGTGGGTCACCGAGGGCTACGCCACCCTGCTCGAAGGGCGCCTCACCGCCTCCGGCCGCCCCAACAGCGACCTCCGGGCGGCGATCCTCCGGTCCCGGGCCCGGGCGGGCCGGCTGCCCTCCTACGGCGCCCTGGGCTCGGCCGAGGAGCGTTCGTGGCTCGGGCCCTCCATGGCGTACCTGGCGGGCTCGGCCTACCTCGAGTGGCTGGAGGCCCGGGGCCACCCCGGCGGGGCTGAGGGCGACGGGCCTGCGGACGGTGTCCTCCGGGACCTCTGGGCCCGCATGACGGCCCGCCGCGACCGGAGCTTCCAGGAAGCGTTCGAGGGGGTCTTCGGCCAGGACCCGGCGGAGCTCTACGGCCGCTTCACCGCCGAGCTCACCTGGCGGGCCCTGGAAGTGGAGCGCCGCCTGGAGGGCACGGGGCGCGCGGGGACCCTCTGGACGGACCTCTCGTGGGCCACGGGCACCCCCGCCGTCTCCCCCGACGGCGCGCGGCTGGCGGCGGTGCTGCGGCACCGGGAGGAGCCGCCCCGCCTGGTGGTCTGGGAGACGGCGGTGGACGAGGCGGCGGAGGAGCGATGGCGCGAGGAGCGCGACCGGATCGCGGAAGCCGACCCGGAGGACGTTCCCGCCGTGCGCACGGCGCCGCCGGCGCGCAAGCGCGTGGCGACGCTTCCCACCTTCGACGGCCGGGCGCCCCGGGACCCGCGCTGGACGCCGGACGGCGAAGCCCTCCTCTTCGCCGCTCTGGGGCCGGGGCCGGACGGGTTCCTCCACGGCGATCTCTACCGCTGGGACGTGGACGCCGGGCGGGTGGAACGGCTTACCCGGGGGGCGGACCTGCGCTCCCCGGACCCGGTGCCCTCCGAGGCGGCGGGACCCTCGGGCGCCGGGACGGCCGTCGCCGTGCGGAGCCGCCACGGGTACTCCCAGCTCGTGGGGGTGGACCTCGCCAGCGGAGCCGTCCGGGAGCTGACCGAGCCGTCGGTGGAGGTGGTCTGGGCGGCCCCGCGGGTCGCGGCGGACGGAGGTCGCCTGGCGGCCCTGCAGCACCGCGGGGGGAGGTGGCGCCTGGTGGTGGCGGACCTGCCCTCGCCGGGTGAAGCACCGGGACCCTGGCGGGAGCTCCCCGTCCCCGCGGGCGCCACGGTCGCCGACCCGGCCTGGGCGCCGGAGGGTGGGACGCTCTACGCCGCCGTGGGGATGGAGGGGTTCTTCGACCTCTGGGCGTTCGAAACCCGGGGCCGGCGCCTGACCCGCACCCTCGGAGGCGCGCTGGGGCCGGAGCCCACCCCCGGCGGTGAGGCCCTGTTCTATCTCTCCCTGAAGCACGACGGCCTGGACCTCCGGCGGCTCGAGCTCGGACCGGAGGGCAGCGCCGCAGAGCCCCGGGAGGACCCCGGTGAGACGGGCGCTCCCGCCGCCCCGGAGCCCCTCCCGGGGAGCCTCGCCCCGGCGATCCTCCCGGCGCCCCCTGACGGGGCCGGGCCCTTCCCCACCGCCGAGCTCCCGCCGGCGCGGCCCTACGGCCTGGGACCCCAGGAGCTCACACCCTTGCTGGGAACCGCCCTGGCGCCTTCCGGGCTGGCGGTCGAGGCGGGGGCGCACCTCGGTGACCCCCTGGGGCGGCTGGGCGTGGTCCTCCTGGGCTCCGCCGGGAGCGACGGAGCGCTGGAGGGAGGCGTGCTGGCCGCTTCCTGGCGGGGACTACCGGTGGAGCTCTCCGCCGCGGCGTTCGCCGTCCGCCACGAGCCCTCGGCCCAGGACGACCCGCCGGCGGGGTTGCCCGGCCCGGGCGCCGGGCCGGCGGCGGACCCTGCCGGCGGCGCCGGCGCCGGACCCCTCGCGGTCCTGGATCGGGACCAGGCC
>JBKHJP010000305.1:0-5401 GCA_046538065.1 Thermoanaerobaculia bacterium
CTTGTTCTGGAGAGGGAGGTCCCATGAGACGAGTGCTGATCACCGGCGGCGCCGGTTTCATCGGCTCTCACCTGGCCGACGAGCTGATCGCCTGCGGGGACTCCGTCCGGGCGCTGGACGCCCTGGTGGAGCAGGTCCACGGTCCGCACCGGGCGCGTCCGGACTACCTGGATCCCGAAGTCGAGCTGATGGTGGGCGACGTGACCGACCGGGAGACGGTGGACCGGGCCCTCGACGGCGTGGACGCGGTCTTCCACCTGGCGGCCCGCGTCGGCGTGGGCCAGAGCATGTACCGGATCGCGGAGTACACCCGGGCCAACAACCTGGGGACGGCCACCCTGCTGGAGGCTCTGGCCGAGCACCCGGTGGAGCGGCTGGTCGTGGCCTCCAGCATGAGCCTCTACGGCGAGGGCCTCTACCGCAGCGGCGACGGGCGGCTGGTGGACGGGGTCGGCCGCACCCGCCGGCAGCTCGAGGACCGGCGCTGGGAGGTCTACGGCCCGGAGGGCGAGCCCCTCACCCCCGTGGCCACCCCCGAAACGAAGGAGCCGGAGCTGCATTCCGTCTACGCCCTGTCCAAGTACGACCAGGAGCGACTGGCGCTGCTGGTGGGCGAGGCCTACGGCATCCCCACCGTAGCCCTTCGATTCTTCAACGTCTACGGCGCACGGCAGTCCCTGTCGAACCCGTACACCGGGGTGCTGGCCATCTTCGCCGCCCGCTACCTGAACGGCGAGCCGCCGGTGATCTTCGAGGACGGCTACCAGCAGCGGGACTTCGTCCACGTCTCCGACGCCGTCCAGGCCTGCGTCCTGGCCCTGGACGCGCCGCAGGCCCCGGGACGCGCCTTCAACGTCGCCAGCGGCCGCAGCTACAGCGTGCGCGGCATCGCCGAGCGCCTGGCGGACGTGCTGAGCGTGGACCACGTGCATCCCCGGCTCACCGGGCGCTACCGGGTGGGGGACATCCGGCACTGCTTCGCCGACGTCAGCCTGGCCCGGCAGGTCCTGGGCTACGAGCCCCGGGTGGACCTGGAGGAGGGGCTGGTCGGCCTGGCGGCCTGGCTCGAGGGCCAGGTGGCCGCCGACCGGCTGGGCGAGGCGAGGGCGGAGCTCGACTCCCGGGGACTGACGGTATGAGCCCCCCGCCGCGGAGCTCCCACAGAACCCGGCCGGGGCCGGTCCTCGTCACCGGCGGCGCCGGCTTCATCGGGACCAACCTGGCCGACCGCCTGGTGCGGGACGGCGGGCGCGTCCGGGTCCTGGACGACCTCTCCCGCCCCGGGGTCGAGGCGAGCCTGGAGTGGCTCCTGGCGAGCCACGGCGACCGGATCGACGCGGTGATCGGGGACGTCCGGGACCGCGAGGTCGTCGACCAGGCCCTGGCGGACGCCTCGGCGGTCTTCCACTTCGCCGCCCAGGTGGCGGTGACCACGAGCCTGTCGGACCCGCGGCGCGACTTCGAGGTCAACGTCCTCGGCACCCTCAACGTCCTGGAGACCCTCCGCCGCCGGCAGAGCCCTCCCCCGCTCTTCTTCACCTCGACGAACAAGGTCTACGGCGCGCTGGACGACCTGGCCGTCACCCGGGTGGGCGAGCGCTACCTGCCGGCGGACCCGGCGGTGCGGCGCCGCGGCGTCGCGGAGGACCGGGCCCTGGATTTCCACAGCCCGTACGGCTGCTCCAAGGGCGCCGCCGACCAGTACGTCGTCGACTACGCGCGCTCCTACGACCTGCCGGCCGCGGTCTTCCGGATGAGCTGCATCTACGGGCCCCACCAGTGGGGCTCGGAGGACCAGGGATGGGTCGCCCACTTCCTGGCGAGCGCCCTGGAGGGTCGGCGGATCACCCTCTACGGGGACGGCCGCCAGGTGCGCGACGTGCTGTACGTGGACGACCTGGTGGAGGCCCTCCTGCTGGCCCGCTCGCATACAGGCCGGGTGGCGGGCCACGCCTTCAACCTCGGGGGCGGACCGGAGCACGCCCTGAGCCTGCTGGAGCTCCTGGACCTCATCGGCGAGCTCCACGGGAGAGCGCCCCGGATCCAGCACGAGGCGTGGCGGCCGGGGGACCAGCGGTACTACGTCTCCGACACGGGGCGCTTCCGCGCGGCGACCGGCTGGCGCCCCCGCGTGGCGCCCCGCGACGGCGTCGCCCGGCTCTATCGCTGGCTCGCCGAGGACGCCCCGGCGGCCGCCGGCCGGGGCCTGGAGGGTCCCGACGTGGCGGGCCTCGCCCCTTCGGCGGTCGTGGAGGGCGGCGCGGCGTGATCCGGCGCGTCCTGATGACCACCGACACGGTGGGCGGCGTGTGGACGTATGCGCTGGAGCTGGCGGCCGCTCTGGGGACGCAGGGCGTCGCCGTGACCCTGGCCGCCCTCGGCGAGCCGCGGGCCGCCCAGCGCGGCGCCGCCCGCAGGCTCCCGGACGTCGACCTGCGGGCGGCTCCATTCCGCCTGGAATGGATGGACCACCCCTGGGACGACGTCCGCGCCGCCGGCGCCTGGCTGTTGGCGCTCGAGGAGGAGACCGCCCCCGACGTCGTCCACCTGAACCAGTACAGCTTCGGCCTGTTGCCCTTCCGGGCGCCCCGGCTGGTGGTGGGCCACTCGTGCGTCGTTTCGTGGTGGCGGGCGGTCCGGGGCGCGCTCCCGCCGCCGGCCTGGGACCGCTACCGCCTGGAGGTCGCCCGGGGGCTCGCCGCCGCCGACGCCGTGGTGGCCCCCACCCGGGCCATGCTCGGCGAGCTCCGGGAGCTCTACGGCCTGCGCGCCACGGCGGCCCGGGTCGTGCCCAACGGCCGGCGCCCGGAGGCGTTCCGGCCGGCCCGCCGCAAGGAGCCGCTGGTGCTCTCGGCGGGCCGGCTGTGGGACCCTGCCAAGAACCTCCGGGCCCTGGACGCCGCACCCTCGGAGCTGCCCTGGGAGGTGGCCGTCGCCGGGCCCACGGAGGCCCCGGACGGCCAGGGCCCCGCCGTCCGCCCGGCCCGGGTGCGCGTCCTGGGCACCCTGGAGCCCGGGGGTCTGGCGGAGTGGTACGGGCGGGCCTCGATCTACGCCCTGCCGGCCCGCTACGAGCCCTTCGGACTGTCGGTCCTGGAGGCGGCGCTGTCCGGCTGTGCCCTGGTCCTGGGAGACGTCCCCAGCCTGCGGGAGACCTGGGACACAGCGGCACGGTTCGTCGACCCGGGGGACCCGGCGGAGCTCGCCGCGTGTCTCCGGGAGCTCGCCGCCGACGACACGCGGCGCCTGGAGCTCGCCGCCACCGCCCTGGGGCGGGCCCTGGAGCTCACCCCGGAAGTCCAGGCCCGGCGCTATCTCGAGGTCTACGCCGGCATCACCGGCACCGAGGCCGCCGTCGGCGCGGCCGGCGCCATCCCGTTCCACGGACCGCACCGGCCCGCGCCGGTCGATCGTTTTCCAGCCTGCTGAGGAGACACCATGCGCATCGCCCTCTTCTGCCACTCGATCCTTTCGGACTGGAACCACGGCAACGCCCACTTCCTGCGGGGCGTCGTCCGGGAGCTCCTGGAGCGGGGCCACCGGGTCACGGTGCACGAGCCCTCGGGCGGCTGGAGCGTCTCGAACCTGCTGGCGGACGAGGGGCCCCAGGCGGTGGACGAGGTGCGCCGGAGCTTCCCGTGGCTCGCCCCGGAGCGCTACGAGCTGCCGGACCTGCTCCGGGGCGGCCTGGAGGAGCTGGTGGACGGCACCGACCTGGTCCTGGTCCACGAGTGGACCGCGCCGGAGCTGGTGTCGGCGTTGGGCCGCCTGAGGCAACGGGGCGGGGACTTCCTCCTGCTCTTCCACGACACCCACCACCGCTCCGTCTCGGACCCCGAGGCCATGGAAGCCCTGGACCTGTCGGGCTACGACGGCGTGCTCGCCTTCGGCGAGGTGGTGCGGATGCGCTACCTGGAGCGGGGGTGGGCCCCCCGGGCGTGGACCTGGCACGAGGCGGCGGACACGCGGCTCTTCCGCCCCTCCCCGCACCCCACCGAGCGCGACGGCGAGGTGGTCTGGATCGGCAACTGGGGCGACGAGGAGCGCACCGCCGAGCTCACCGAGTTCCTCCTGGAGCCGATCCGCCGCCTGGGGGTGCGGGGAACGGTCCACGGCGTGCGCTACCCCCCGGAGGCCCGGGCCGCCGTCCAGCGGGCCGGCGGGCGCTTCGCCGGCCGGGTGCCGAACCACCGGGTGCCCGAGGTCCTCGCCCGCCACCTGGTGACGGTCCACGTGCCGCGGCGGCCGTACATCGGCATCCTGCCCGGCGTGCCCACGATCCGGCCGTTCGAAGCCATGGCCTGCGGCATCCCCCTGGTCTCGTCGCCGTGGCAGGACGTGGAGGGATTGTTCCGGCGCGGCGTGGATCACCTCGTCGCGGAGGACGGCCGGGCCATGGAAGGCCACCTGCGGGACCTGATCCACGACCCCGAGCTGCGCCGCGATCTGGCCCGGGAGGGCCTGCGCACCGTCCAGGAGCGCCACACCTGCGCCCACCGGGTGGACGAGCTGCTGGCGATCGTCGCGGAGCTCGGGGCCGATCCGCGGCCGGCGGTCGGGCCGGCCTCCGCCGCGAACGCCCGAGAGGCCACGGCCTGATGCGGATCGCCTTCTTCGGGTCGAGCCTGGTCTCCGCCTACTGGAACGGCGCAGCCACCTACTACCGGGGCATCCTCAAGGCGCTGGCCGAACGCGGCCACCGGATCACCTTCTACGAGCCCGACGCCCTGGGCCGCCAGGAGCACCGCGACATGCCGGACCCGGACTGGGCCCGGGTGGTGGTCTACGAGGCCCGGGGCGAGGAGGGCGTCCACCGCAGCCTGAGCCGGGCCCGGGAGGCGGACCTGGTGGTCAAGGCGAGCGGCGTCGGGGTCCACGACGCCCTGCTGGAGGAGGCGGTCCTGGAGCTCGCGGCGCCCGGTCGCCGGGTGGCCTACTGGGACGTGGACGCCCCGGCGACCCTGGAGCGCCTGGACCGGTGTCCGGAGGAACCCCTGAAGCGCTTGCTCCCGGAGTACGACCTGGTGTTCACCTACGGCGGGGGTCCGCCGGTGGTGGAGGGGTTCCTGCGCCACGGCGCCCGGGCGTGCGTGCCGATCTACAACGCCCTCGACCCCGACACCCACCACCCCGCCGACCGCGACACCCGCTTCGACGCCGACCTGGCGCTCCTGGCCAACCGCCTGCCGGACCGCGAGGAGCGGATCGGCCGCTTTTTCTTCGAGGCCGCGTCGCTGCTGCCCCGGGGGCGCTTCCTCTTGGGCGGCAACGGCTGGGACCCGCGGGACCTGCCGCCGAACGTCCGGGCCCTGGGCCACGTCTACACCCGGGACCACAACGCCTTCAACTCCACCCCCCGGGCGGTGCTCAACGTCAACCGGGAGAGCATGGCCCGGTGCGG
>JBKHJP010000306.1:0-5401 GCA_046538065.1 Thermoanaerobaculia bacterium
TGGAGCTGGGGCTCTGGCTGGAGTCGGACCGCCTGGGGTTCTTCCTGCCGGCCCTCACCTCCGAGAAGCTGGAGACCCAGCGCAGCGTGGTCATGAACGAGCGCCGGCAACGGGTGGACAACCAGCCGTACGGCCGGGCCTCGGAGCGGCTCAACGAGCTGCTCTTCCCGCCCGACCACCCGTATCACTGGCCCGTGATCGGCTACATGGACGACATCGCCGCCGCCACCCTGGAGGACGTGCGGGAGTTCTTCCTGGCCCACTACGCCCCGGGCAACGCGGTGCTGACCCTGGCGGGGAGCTTCGATCCCGACGACGCCCTGGCGCGGGTGGAGCGCTGGTTCGGCCCGCTGTCGCCCGGACCGGTGCCGGAGCCGGTGGCGCCGCCGCCGCCCGAGCTGACCGGTGAGCGCCGGGACCTCCTGGAGGACGACGTCCGGCTGTCGCGCCTCTACCTCGCGGCCCATGCGCCGGCCTACGGCCGGCCGGAGTGGTACGCCGCCGACCTCACGGCCCGGATCCTGACCGGCGGAAAGTCCAGCCGCCTCCACCAGGACCTGGTGTACCGCCGCGAGCTCGCCCGCCACGTGATGGCGTACGTGCTGCCCACCGAGCTGGCGGCTCCGTTCTGCATCGTGGCCACCGCCCATCCGGACCGCTCCATCGGCGCGCTCGAGGCGGCGGTGGTCGAGCACCTGGAGCGACTGGCCGGGGAGGGGCCCACGGACGAGGAGCTGGAGCGTGCCCGCAACCGGGTGCTGACCGACCTCTACGACGAGCTCCAGACCGTGGACGCCCGGGCGGATCTCCTGTCCCAGTGCGCCACCTTCTTCCGCGACCCGTCCCGGGCCTTCGGCGAGGCCGAGCGCTACGACGCGGTGAGCACCTCCGACGTCCAGGAGTTCGCGCGGCGCCGGCTGGTCGAGGCCGGCCGGGCGGTCGTCACGGTGGTGCCCCGCAGGGAGGCCGCGTGAGCCGGCAGGTCGCGACGCCGCCGGTCGACCGGACCCGCCCACCGGCCCCGGGGCCGGTGGAGCGCTACGCGTTCCCCGACTTCTCCCGGCGGCGCCTGCCGGTGGGTCTGGAGGTGATCCCGGTCCCCGTCGCCCGGACCCCCCTGGTGAGCGTGGCCGCCATCTTCCCCGCCGGCGGCTGGTTCGATCCGGAGGACCGCGCCGGGATGGCCACCCTGGTCTCCGGCCTCCTGGACGAGGGGACGGAGCACCGCGACGCCCTGGAGATCGCCGCCGCGGTGGAGCACCTCGGCGGCCGGCTCGAGACCGCGGCGGACTGGAACGTGGCCGCAGCGGAGGTCCGGCTCCTGGACGAGCACCTGGAAGACGGGCTGGAGATCCTGGCGGACGTGATCCTCCGGCCGACCTTCCCCCCGGACGAGGTCGAGCGCGCCCGGCGCAACCGGTTGACCGACCTGCTCCGCCGCCGCGATCAGCCGGCGGTGGTGGCGAGCGACCACTTCTACCGCCTGCTCTACGGGGAGACGCCCTACGGCCGCCCCCTGGTGGGCCGGCCGGAGGACGTCCGCTCGGTGGACCGGGCCGGCATCGAGGCCTTCTACCGGCGCAACTACAGCCTGCAGAACGGCTGGCTGGTCGGGGTCGGGAGCCTCGACGCGGACCGGTTCGAAGCCGCGGCGGCCCGGGCGTTCGGTGCCGGTGCCCCCGGCGAGCCGGTGTCCCCTCCGGTGATCCGGCCACCCGCCCCCGGCGGGGTCCGGGTGCGGGTCGTCGACCGGCCGGGCGCGGCCCAGACGGAGCTCCGGATGGGCCACGCGGGTGTCGCCCGCACGCACCCGGACTGGACGCCGCTCACGGTGATGAACGTCCTGCTGGGGGGCAAGTTCACCAGCCGGATCAACCTGAACCTGCGCGAGCGCCACGGGCTCACCTACAGCGCCGGGAGCCGCTTCGTGCCCCGGCAAGGGCCCGGCCCCTTCGTGATCAACGCCGCCGTCGCCACCCCGGGCGCGGGAACGGCCGCCCGGGAGGTCCTGGGCGAGCTCGAGCGGCTGCAGGCAGAGCTGGTGGGCGAGGAGGAGCTGCGGGACACCAAGAGCTACGTCCTGGGCGTCTTCCCCTACACCCTCCAGACCGTGGACGGGATCCTCGCCCACATGGAGAACCTGGCGGTGTACGGCCTGCCCGACGACCACTACGCGCCGGAGCGCTACCTGGAGCGCCTCCAGGCCGTCACCCGCGAGGAGGTCCTGCGGGTGGCCCGGGAACACCTGCAGCCGCACCGGGCGACGATCGTGGCCGTCGGTCCCGCCGCGGAGCTGGCGCCGCAGTTCCAGGGGCTGGGCGAGGTCGAAGTCGTCCGGGACCCCGCCCAGTAGAGCCCGGCCGGAACTCCGGGAGGCTGCCCCGGATCGTCGATCCGACCCACCGTAGTGGACTGGAGCTCACCCCACGGTGAAGGGCGGCCCGGTCCGGTGCGGGGTGCCCGTCCGGAGGGCCTCTGAGGCGGAGCCGCTCTCCGAATTTGAAGCCGCCACCAAGCGCCACGCGCGTAGCCGAAGCGGAGGCGCGGCCGGAATCCCCCCACTCGCACCTACGCCGCGCCGTCCCGGAGGCGGGCACCCCGCACCGGACCGGGCCGCTCCACCCCGAACATGGACCTCCCCCTACTCCTCCCACTCCGCCGTCGCCTGGCCCTCGGCGGGGAGGTGGACCCGCAGCACCCGGTGCGCCCCCCGGGGCAGGCGGGCATCGATTTCCAGGTGCCGGGCCGGCCCCTCCGCCCGGGCGACGTAGATCCAGAGGACGTCCACCCCCGGGGGCAGCTCCAGGTCCGCGTGGAACCCGCCGCTCTTCGGAGTCCGGTTCAAGAGCCACTCCCGCTCGTAGTACGAGAACCCCCTGCGCAGGAGCTGCTCGCCGCCGCCGTAGATCATGACCGCCCCTTCCGGGGCTTCGCTCCAGAACTCGACCGTCACCCGCGGGCGGCCGGAGTCCGCGGCCGCGGCGGGGTCCGGCCGGTCGGAGGGCGACAGGGAGTGGCCGGCGCGGTCCAGCGCCGAAAGGGTCTCTGCGGCCTCGCCCCCGGCGGTGCCCAGGTGCTCCCGGGCGGACGCGACCAGCTCGCCGCTGGCCCGGTCCCCGAGGGCCGAACGGGCCCCGGCCAGGTCCGCCCCCTGCCGCGCCGCCTCCGCCTCGGCCTCGCGGCGCAGCCGGGCGATTCGCCCGCTCTCCGGCACGAGGGGCTCCAGGCGCTCGACCACCTCGAAGAAGAGGGCCGCCCCGTCGGCGTCGCCCTGGGCCGACAGCCGCTGGCCGTGGCGCAGGAGCTGGAGGGTCTCCAGACTCCCTCCGTCCAGCCCCTGGACTTCGGAGCCCGGAGCCGGCAGCCCGCCCGCGGGGGGGCCATCCAGGCTGCCGTCGACGAGGACCGCCGCCAGCAACAGGCCACACCCCACCGCCGCCAGCAACGCCGCCGGCCGGTAGCGGCGGGGCAGCCACCGGTCGATCAGGCTGCGAAAGGCGGCCGGCGCGCCGGGCCGGGTTCCGGCCGGCCTCTTCGGTCCGGCGGGTTCCGACGGGGGCCTCGGCGCCACCAGCGTCTGGTCCAGCATCTCGGAGCCGCCGGCCAGCGTCGCTTCGCCGGCACCGGCGCCGGGCCGGTAGAGGATGCGGCGGAGCTCCGCCGCCAGCTCGCCCGCGCTGGCGAAGCGCTGCTCCGGGTCCCGGGCGAGGGCCCGGTCGAGCAGGGCCCGCAGCTCGTCCGCCGGCTCCGGCAGCGCCTCGGCGTCCTTTGCCGAGCGCTGGCCGTGGACCACCCGGTGCACGATCTCGGCGACGCTGTCCCCCCGGAAGGGCCGCTCCCCCGTGAGCATCTCGTGCACCACGACCCCCAGGGCCCAGACGTCGGTCCGGAGCGTGATGGGCCGCCCCAGGATCTGCTCCGGAGCCATGTACTCCGGGGTGCCCAGGACCTCGCCCTCCTCGCTCCCCCCGGCGCTCTCCCGGCCCCCCTCCCAGGCCGAGAAGGCGATGCCGAAGTCCGTGAGCTTCACCCGGCCGGCGTCGGTCAGGAGCACGTTGCCCGGCTTGACGTCCCGGTGGACCACTCCCATGGCGTGGAGGTAGTCCAGGGCGGAAGCCACCTGGGCCACGAGATCGACCACCCGTTCCAGCTCCAGTGGCCGGCCACCGGCCAGGAGGTCGCCCAGGCTCCGGCCGTGGACGTACTCCATGGCGATGTACAGGGAGTCGCCGGGCAGCTCCAGGACGTCGTAGACCGTGACCACGTTCGGGTGGGAGAGCATGCCGGCGCTCCGCGCCTCCCGGAGGAGCTCGTCCCGGAGCTCGCCAGCGCTCCGCCCGCTCCCCGCCGAGGCCCCTTGGACGCACTTGATCGCCACCTCGCGCCCGATCAGGGTATCCCGGGCCCGGTAGACGGTTCCGGTCGACCCCCGGCCGATCGATTCGAGGATCCGGTAGCGTCCGAGCTCGTCGGCGGCCTGCACCGCTGGCCTCTCCCGGCTCACGAGGGAACCGGCCCGCAGGACCGGCTCCCGTGGGCACGCCTGCGATCCGGTGACGTCACTCCAGGCGCGCGGTCAGGGTGTAGTCGTCCTCGAGGCGCACGCTCAGGCGGCGAGTGGCGCCGCCGGGGAAGTTGCCTTCCAGGATCCGGCTCATCGCCGGTCGGCCCGGCAGGGCCACGAGGACGCGCAGGGTGGCGGCGCCGGAGGGCACGGTGTACTGGTCCTCCACGGTGCCGGCGGCGGGGACGTTTCGGAACAGGCCTTCGCGCCGGTAGAAGCGATACGGCTCCCGGGCGAGCTGCTCCTGTTCGTAGTACAGGGTCAGGACTCCCTCGGGGACGGCGCTGTAGAACTCGAGGTCGAGGCGGGCCCGACGAGCGGCCCCGGTCGCTTCCGCCTCGGCGGGGAGCGGCTCGGACTCCGGCTCCACCGGTTCCTCGGCCGCCGGGGCCTCGGCCACGGGGGCCTCCCGCCCTTGCTGGGCCTGCCGGGCCCGGGCCTCCGTCTCCCGGCGGCGGGCGATCCGCTCCAGGGCGGCGTCGGCCTGGCGGGCGATCTCTTCGGCCTCCTCGTTGTCCGGCTCCACGGCCAGGACCGTCCACGCAGCCTCCTGGGCGTCCTCCCACCGGCCCTCCCCCGAGGCGATGCGGGCCCGCTCCAGGTCCTGGATGACCTGGTCGGCCCGAGCCTCCAGGCGGCCCAGCGAGCGGGCCTGGTCCTCGATCTGGCGCCGCCGCACCCGGAGGTGCCGCAAGGAGGGCGCCGCGCGCTCGGCCCTCCGGAGCGGCGCCAGGGCGCCTACGGGGTCGCCCTCGTCCAGACGGGCCTGGGCCGCCCGCAGGTGCGGCAGCGCCGCGATCCGCTCCCGGTCCAGGGCCGAGGGCTCCAGGCCGGGCC
>JBKHJP010000307.1:0-5397 GCA_046538065.1 Thermoanaerobaculia bacterium
CCCTCACCCCCCTCGCCGCGTACCGCCGGCTGGCGGAGCTCTCGCCCACCCGGTTCCTCCTGGAGAGCGTCACCGGCGGCGAGCAGGTCTCGCGCTTCAGCTTCCTGGGCACCGCGCCCCGGGAGCTCTACCGCCTGTGGCCCGACCGCCTGGAGCGCGAGCGGGACGGCCGCCGGGAGGACGTCCGCGGGGCGCCGCTCGAGGCCCTGGGCCGGGTCGTGGGCGCCATCGCGTCGGAGCCGGGCCCGGTCCCCTTCACCGGCGGCTTCGTCGGCTTCTTCGGCTACGACACGGTGCGCCTGGTCGAGCGCCTCCCGGACCGCCCGCCGGACCCTTTCGGGCTCCCCCTGGCACTCCTCGCGCGCTTCGACACCCTGGCGGTCTTCGACCACGCCCACCAGCGGGTCCTGGCGATCGCCAACGAGGTGGAGGGCGAGACCGACGCCGCCGGCGCGGAGCGGGAGCTCGACCGCCTGAGCGAGGCCCTCTCCTCCGGCGCTCCTCCCGGGGCGGGCGCCGGCGCCGTGGCCGTGCCCACCGCGGCGACCGCCCGGCGCCGGGCCCCGGATCCGGAGGCGGCCAGCCTGGACGGCCCGACGTTCCAGGCCGCCGTCCGGCGGGTCAGGGAGCACATCACCGCCGGCGACGTGTTCCAGACCGTCCTCTCCCGGCGTTTCCGGGTGGGGCGGCGGGTGGAGCCCCTGGCCCTCTACCGGGCCCTGCGCATCATCAACCCCAGCCCCTACATGGTGTTGCTGGAGACCCCGGACGTGGCCCTCGCCGGGGCCTCCCCGGAGATGCTGGTGCGCAAGGCCGGCGCCACCGTGGAGACCCGCCCCATCGCAGGGACCCGGCCCCGGGGCGCCGACCCGGTGGCGGACCGCAGGCTTGCCCGGGACCTGATGGACGATCCCAAGGAGCGCGCCGAGCACGTGATGCTCGTCGACCTGGGGCGCAACGACCTCGGCCGCGTCGCGGAGCCCGGCTCCGTGCGCGTGGCGAGCTTCCTGGAGATCGAGCGGTACAGTCACGTCATGCACCTGGTGTCGAGCGTGGAGGGCCGGCTGGCCTCCGGCAACACGGGGCTCGACGCCCTGCTGGCCTGCTTCCCGGCCGGGACCCTGTCCGGGGCGCCGAAGGTCCGGGCGATGGAGATCATCGATTCCCTGGAGCCGGAGGCCCGCGGGCCCTACGGCGGGGCGGTGGGGTACCTCTCGTATTCAGGGGACGTGGACACCTGCATCACGATCCGCACCTTGATGGTCGGGCGGGACGAGACCTCCGTCACCGCCGGGGCCGGCATCGTGGCGGACTCGGATCCGGCCCGGGAGCAGCGCGAGACGGAGGAGAAGGCCGCCGGAATGCTGGCGGCGGTGGCGCTGGCGGAGGAGATCGGAGGGGCGCGGTGAGGGGTTTCCGCACCGGTCATGGCACGAGGGAGGGGCGAGCGTTCCCGCTTGCGGGACGGCGCGGCGATCTCGGGTCGGTCGATGTCCTGGCCGCGCCTCCGCTTCGGCTCCGCGCGGGGAGTCTGGGGTGGCCGGGGCGTTCGGAAGCAGCTCCGCCTCAGAGGCCCTCCAGCGGGATCGCTCGCCCCTCCCTCCTGGACCGCTCGTTGCCCGCCAGTGCGGCTAGGCAGCACCGCGCTGGGGAGAGGAGAGGTTTCAGCACTTCGGACGGGAGTGGATGTCTAAACCCCAGCACCGAGGACATGGCATGAGCATCCTGGTGATCGACAACTACGACTCGTTCACCTACAACCTGGTCCAGATGCTGGCCGGGGAGGGGGTGGCGGTGGACGTGGTGAGGAACGACGCCGAGACGGTGGAGGAGCTGCTGGAGCGCCGGCCGGTGGGAATCGTCCTGTCCCCCGGGCCGGGGCGCCCGGAGGGGGCCGGCGTCTGCCTGGAGCTCCTGGGCCGGCGGCCGGAGGTGCCGATCCTGGGCGTCTGCCTGGGGCACCAGGCCCTGGGGGCGGCGTTCGGGGCCCGGGTCGGGAGCGCCCCGACCCTCATGCACGGCAAGACCTCCCGGGTGCTCCACGACGGCTCCGGGCCCTTCGCCGGACTGCCGAACCCCTTCGAGGCCACCCGGTACCACAGCCTCATCGTGGAGGAGGACACCCTGCCGGAGGAGCTGGTGCCCAACGCCTGGAGCGAGGGGGAGCGGGTCCTCATGGGGATGTACCACCGGGAGCTCCCCTGGTGGGGTGTTCAGTTCCACCCGGAGTCGATCCTCACCGACGTCGGGCCGGCCCTGATGCGGAACTTCCTCCACCTGACCGGGGAGGCACCTCTGCAGGAGACCGTGGCGGGCGCCGGGAAGCGCGACGGAGAGGGCGCCAGGGAGGAACCATGATCGAGATGCGCGACGCCCTGAACCGACTCCTGGAGGGTGGAGACCTCAGCCGCCGGGAGACCGAGGAGCTCTTCGGCCTGCTGATGGACGGGGAGCTCCAGGACCCGGTGAAGGCCGCCTTCCTGGTGGCCCTGCGGATGAAGGGGGAGACCACCGCCGAGATCGCCGGCGCCGCCTCCGCCATGCGCAGCCGCTCCCTGAAGATCCCCCACCGGCGCGACGGGGTCGTGGACACCTGCGGCACCGGTGGCGACCAGCGGGGCACGTTCAACATCTCCACGGCCGCGGCCCTGGTGGCCGCCGCGGCGGGCGCGCCGGTGGCCAAGCACGGCAACCGCTCCGTCTCCAGCCGCTCCGGGAGCGCCGACGTCCTGGCGGCCCTGGGGGTCGACATCCAGATGCCGCCGCCGGTGGCCGGTCGCGCCCTCGAAGAGCTGGGGATCGCCTTCCTCTTCGCCCCGATCCTGCACCCGGCCATGCGCGAGGTGATGCCGGTGCGCAAGTCCCTGGGCGTACGGACGGTCTTCAACGTCCTGGGGCCCCTGACCAATCCTGCGGGAGCCCGCCGACAGCTCATGGGCGTCTACGACGGGGCGCTGGTGGAGCCCATCGCCCGGGTGCTGGCGGAGCTCGGGAGCGAGCACGCCCTGGTGGTCCATGGCCTGGACGGGCTGGACGAGATCACCACCACCGGGCCGACCCTGGCGGGGGAGGTCGTCGGCGGCGAGGTTCGCGTCTACGAGATCCGGCCGGAGGAGCTGGGGGTGGAGCGGGCGGCCCTCGACGAGCTGGTCGGAGGCGCCCCGGAGGACAACGCCCGGGCCATGGAGCGGGTCCTGGCCGGCGAGGACGGTCCCCTGGCGGACGTCACCGCCGTCAACGCCGGCGCGGCGCTCCTGGTGGGGGGCGTCGCCGAGAGCCTGGCGGCGGGCGTCGAGCAGGCCCGGGAGGCCCTGGCCTCCGGAGCGGCCAGGGAGACGCTCCAGGCCCTGCGGAGCTTCGGCGGACGATGAGCCGGATCGCCGACGTCCTCCGGCGGATCGTCGCCCGGCGCCGGGAGGCGGTGGCCGCCGCCGGCGAGACCGCCGGGGACCTGCCGGAGCGCTCCCGGCCCCTCACGGCGGAGGAGAGCCCCTTCCTCGCGGCCCTGGAGGCGCGCCGGGGCCGGGCGGTGATCGCCGAGGTCAAGATGGGATCGCCCCGGATCGGCTCCCTCGCCGGGCGGGTCGACCCGGAGGCCCAGGCCCGCCTCTACGCCCGGGAGGGGGCGGCGGCCCTCTCCGTGGTGGTGGAGCCGGACTTCTTCGGCGGCTCCTACGGCCTGCTGGCCCGCTGCCGGGAGGCCTCGAGCCTGCCGGCCATCGCCAAGGACTTCGTGGTCGACCCGGTGCAGCTCCGATGGGCCCGGGACGCCGGGGCGTCGGCGGTGCTCCTGATCGCGGCGCTCTACGGGGCGGAGGAGCTCCGGCTCCTGGCGGCCCGGGCGCGGGGTCTCGGCCTGGTGCCCCTGGTGGAGACCCACGACCTGGAGGACCTGGACCTGCTGGACGGCGCGTCCTGGGAGCTCGTGGGCGTCAACCACCGGGACCTCCGGACGTTCCGGGTGGATCTGGGCCACTCCCGGGAGCTCCTCCCCCGGTTGCCGCATGGGGCGCTCCGGGTGGCGGAGAGCGGCATCCGCACCGCCGCCGACTGCACGACCCTGCGCCGGGCGGGCTTCGACGCCTTCCTGGTGGGCGAGTCCCTCCTGCTGGCCGACGACCCGGCCGCCACGCTCCGGGAGCTCCTGTCGTGAGGGCGCTGGTCAAGATCTGCGGCGTCACCCGGCCGGAGGACGCAGCCCTGGCCGCCGAGCTCGGGGCGGACTTCCTGGGGCTGAACTTCCACCCGCCGAGCCCGCGCGCCCTCGACCCGGAGAAGGACGCGGCGCTGCTGGCCGAGATCGCCGGCGCCGCCGGGGCGGTCCCGCTGGTGGGGGTCTTCGTCCACCGTCCGCCGGCGGAGATCGAAGAGATCGCCGCCTCGGCAGGCCTCGCCCTGATCCAGCTCCACGGCGGCGAGGACCCGGAGCTCGCCCGGCGGTTCGGCGCCCGGGCGATCCAGGTGTTCCGCCGGCCGGCGCCTCCGCCGCCGATGGAGCTCGCCCGCTACCCGGACGCCTGGGGGTTCCTGTTCGACCGTCCCCCCCGGGGGCCCCGCGGAGGGGCTCCGGGCACCCCGGACCCCTACGGGGGAACCGGTGAATCGTGGGATCATGGGGCCCTCCGGAAGCTCCTGTCGCCGGACGGACCGGATGGACTGGATGAGCTGGCCGGGGCCGGGTCGCCCCTCGGCGGCCGGCCGGTGCTGGTCGCCGGAGGCGTCCGCCCGGACAACGCCCGGGCCGTTCTCGCGGCCTCCGGAGCCCGGGGAATCGACGTCTGCTCCGGGGTCGAGTCGGCCCCGGGGGTGAAGGAGCCGGACCTGATGAGACGCCTGTTCCAGGAGGTACACGATGGCGATGCCGCTCCCTGACGCCGGCGGCCACTTCGGCCCGTACGGCGGGCGCTACGTGCCCGAGACCCTGATGGCGCCGGTGGCGGAGCTCGCCCGGGCCTACGACAAGATCTCGAAGCAGCGGCGGTTCCGCCGGCGCCTGGACCAGCTCCTCCGCGACTACGTGGGCCGTCCGTCGCCGCTCTACTTCGCCGACCGCCTGACCCGGGAGCTCGGCGGGGCGAAGGTGTACCTCAAGCGCGAGGACCTCCTCCACACCGGGGCCCACAAGATCAACAACGCCGTGGGTCAGGCGCTCCTGGCCCGGGAGATGGGCAAGCGCCGGGTCATCGCCGAGACCGGGGCCGGGCAGCACGGGGTGGCGGTGGCCACGGCGGCGGCCCTCCTGGGGCTGGACTGCGTCGTCTACATGGGCGAGGAGGACACGCGGCGCCAGCGCCTGAACGTCCACCGCATGCGGCTCCTGGGCGCCGAGGTGGTCCCGGTGGACGCCGGCAGCCGGACGCTGAAGGACGCCATCAACGAGGCCCTCCGGGACTGGGT
>JBKHJP010000308.1:0-5375 GCA_046538065.1 Thermoanaerobaculia bacterium
TCCCGGAAGACCCACGCCCGGGTCTCCGCCAGCTCTTCAAGCTCCACCGTGCTCTGGGCCGAGGCGGTGTCCCCCTCCAGGGTGGCGGCCACGAAGGTCACCCGGAAGGGGCCCACGGGTGGGTGCTCCGGGTGGAGGGTCATGGTGATCTGGAACGGCACCGAGGTCTCGCCCGGGTTCTCGGGGTCCTCCAGGAGGACCTGACAGCCGACCTCCAGCGGACCGCTGCCGGCTCGCGGGTCCTCGATCAGCTTCCGGGCCCGTTCCTCGGCGTCGAGGGCGGTGGGCGCCGGCACTTGACGGGCCTGGGCGTCCGGGTCCTCCGGGTCCTCCGGATGGGGCGACGCGGCGTCCTGAGCCGAGCCGGTGGAGACGAGGGCGATGAGGGCGACGAGGAGGGCGAGGGAGGCCGCGGGGCCCCGCGCCCGGGTGACGGCAGGCCGGCGCACGAGCGCAGTCTAACGGAGGCGCTCCGCCGCAGGCGGCGGCTGGCGAGTCCGAGGACCGGGGCCGATCGGCCGGCGGCGGGGAGAAAAGCGGCGCCCGCCGGGACGCGGGCGCCGCAGGGGGTGGCGGTGGGCCGTCAGTCGCCGTAGCCGAAGCGGCTCTGGACGGTGCCGTCCAGCTTGTGGACGATCACCTCGCTCGGCTCGGCCTTGCGGGCGATCTCCCGGGCGGCGGTGACCGCCTCCTCCTTCGTGGCGTGGATGCTCACCGGGGTCGTCTCGCCCTCTCGCACGACCTTCCAGCCGTCTTCGTGGGAGCCGACCCGGAAGACGACCTTCCCGGCGGTCTCCACGGCGGATATCGGACCGGCCAGGCGGTCGACCTTGCGCGAGAGCTCCTCCACCCGGCTCGTGAGGGTGCGGATCTCGTCCCGCGTGGGCACGCCCAGGCGGTGCAGGGCGTTGGTGACCTGGCGGTCGACCTGGTCGCTGAGCTCGTCCACCCGGCCTTCGACGCGGTGCGTCATCTTCCGGAACGTGCCGGTCCGGGCCTGGAGCTCGTCCCGGGTCCGGGTCTCCAGGTCGCGGCCCCGCTCGACCAGCCGGTCGAACAGCTCGCCGCTCTCGTCGCCCACGGTCTTGACGGTGCCCAGGCCGGCGAGGAAGACCTTGCGGGCACCCCCCACCAGATCGTCCTGGAACCTCTTGTACTGCGTCGTGACGGTCGCCATGGCTTCCTCCTGCTGCACTGCATCCCGGGTTGGCGGGCCCGGGGGCGATTGGTTGCCGGTCGGTGGACGTCGCACACGGACCCCACCTCCGACGCGTGCATGATACCGCGGTGCGGCAAAAGAGTCAAGGGAAATTGCCGCGACGCGTCAAGAGTCGTCTCCGGCCGTCTGGTCTGCCGCGGGAGCGTCCGATGCTTCCGGTTCCTCCGTGCCCGAGTCCGGCTCGGCGGCCTCGCGGGGAGACACGGTGGCGAAGAAGCGCCGGAAGCGGGGCGAGAAGGCCCGGGGCACGGGGACGAGGTCCGGGGCCAGCCGGCGGCACTCCCGGGCGTCTTGCCGGGCCCGTTCCAGGAGCTCAGCCTCCTGGGCGCCGCCGGCGTGGAACAGGTCGAACGCGGCGGCGGCCCGGAGGAGGAGCGCGTGGGCCCGGGCGCGCTCGTCCAGCTCCGCCAGGGGCGATCGGGTCGGAGCCTCTTCCTCGTCCGCCCCGTCGCCCTCACCCTCGCCGAGCTCGGGGGCTTCCCCGGTTTCGGGCTCGCCCTCGCCGCCTCGGGCGGGCCCCCGGCCGCCGTCCTCGGTTCGGCCGTCGTCCCGGACCTCCGGCGGCTCGGCCAGGAGCCGGAGGACGTCCCGGGGGCGGCCGTCCAGCCACGTATCGGCCGCGTCCAGAAGCAGGTCGGGCGGCGGCTCCGCCACGGCGTCGAGGGCGGCGATGCCCCGCTCCAGGGATCGCTCGACGGCGGCCAGCTCGTCCAGGGTGTGCTCGGTCCCCCTCTCGGCGGCGGCGGTGCGTTCCACCAGCTCCTCCAGGGCGGAGTGGCGACGGGCGACCACGTCCACCCCCTCGGCCAGGGCGTCGGCCGCCGCCAGCAGCTCCCGGGCCCGACGGCGCTCGCCCTCCACCCGCTCCCGGGCGGCGTCCCGCCGGTCTCGGACCGATTCCCGGCGGACCTCCGCTTCCTTCCGGACCTCCTCCAGCCGGGTGACCACCGAGCGGGTCAGCTCGGCGATGGCGTCGAGCACGTCCGGCCGCCCTGGGCGGTTCCCCAGGGCCGCCGTGGCCCGCTCCAGGTCCGCCTCGACCTCCTCGAGACGCTCGGCGAGGGACGGGTCTCCTTCGCGCCAGGCCGCCGCCAGGTCACGCATCCGGGCGTCGGGGGCCGCCTCGTCCGCACCTCGGGTCCCGTCGCCCGGCTGCCGCTCCGGGCCGAGGGCCCGGATCGCCGTGCGAAGGCTCCGAGCACGCTCCAGGGCTTCGGCGAGCTCTTCGCGCCGCCGCTCGGCCTCGGCTTCGGCCTCGGCCTCGGCGGCCAGGTGCTCCCGGCAGCGTTCCCTCGCCTCGCGGAGGAGGCGGTCCTCCTCCTCGAGCTCCGGCACCACGCCCTGGCGCTCCGACTCGGCCAGGGCCTCCAGGGCCGCCTCGCACCGGTCCTGCTCCGCCAGGGCCAGGCCCAGGTACAGGTGGGGCACGTAGGGGCGGAGGTGGAGGAAGCGCAGCAGCCGCCGGCTCTCCTCCGGGCGGGCGTCGATGGCCCGGCGCATCAGGCGCTCCGCCTCCGCCCAGCGGCCGGCCTCGACGGCCTCGATCCCGTCCCCGTAGTCGTCCAGGAAGGCCTGGGCGGCGGCGGGGGGCGGCCACGCGGCGGTGGCGAACGCGAGGCAGAGGATCGCCGCGGCTCTCGGAGCCCTCAATCCCACCAGCCCGCCTCGTTGAAGTACTCCAGGGGCTCCAGGGTCGGAAACCGGACGGTGCACCGGGCGATCCCGGAGCCGGTCACCTCGGCTCGGCACGTGGCCGGCTGCGCGGCGTCCGGCCGGGTGAGCTCCACGGTGTAGCTCCCCACCGGCACGGAAAGGGCCAGGGGCGTCGAGCGCTCGGCGAACAGGGGCACGGTGCGGTCTTCCGGGCCGGTGACGCCGACCACCTCCGCCCAGGGGACCGCGTCCACCACCAGGAGCCCCTCCACCGGCGCGGCCTCCGGATCGGCCCCGGACGGCGCCACGGCTTCGGGCGTGGCCTCCGGTGCCCGGACCGCCTGCAGCCAGCGGCCCAAACCGGTCCACAGGCCCGCCACCACCAGCGGACCGAGGACCACGAGCACCAGCAGGACCAGCGCCAGGCGGCGGGTTTCCCGGGGCACGGAGCGCCAGGACCAGCGGCCGGTGCCACCGCCAGCGGGTTCCGCCGCCACGGGGCGGATCGCCTGCGTGGCCTCCAGGTCCGCCGGTCGAGCGTCCTGTGCCTGGTCCGGAGCGGGAACGGGCTCGGGCAGGGGAGGGGGCGGCCGGAGCCTCGAGGTCGCGTCGGGGCTGGGCGGCGCGGGCTCCTCGCCGGCCTGGCGGCGAGGAGCCTCCGGCGCCTCCTGCACCTCCACCACGGCCGGGGACAGGGCCTCCCTCACGCGCGAGAAGCTCTCGGGGCGGCGGTCCGGGTCCTTGTCCAGGCAGGCGGCGACCAGGGCGGCGAGGCCCGGCGGGCAGCCGGGCCAGAGGGAGGTGACGGGATCGGGCTCCGTGCGGACGACCTGGTGCAGGAGCTCCGAGAGGGTGGTCCCCGGGAAGGGGTGGATGCGGGTCAGGAGCTCGTAGGCCAGCACCCCGAACGAGAAGACGTCGCTCCGTGCGTCCACCGGCTCTCCCCGGATCTGCTCCGGGGCCAGGTAGCCGGCGGTGCCGGGGATCCTCCCGGTGCGGGTGAGCTGGGTCTCGGCCCCGGCGAGCTTGGCGATCCCGAAGCCCAGGAGCTTGACCCGTTCGTCGTCCAGGACCCAGACGTTGGAGGGTTTGACGTCCCGGTGGAGGGTTCCCTTCGTGTGGGCGTACTCCAGCGCCCGGGCGATCTGGAGGAGGTAGCCCAGGCGCACCGGCCGGGGGACCGGGTCCGCGCGGCGGAGCTTCGCCTCCAGGGTTTCACCCTCCAGGTACTCCTGGACCAGGAAGGGGCCGATGACGTCGTGGCCGAGCTCGTAGACGGTGGCGATGTTGCGGTGGTGGAGGTCGCCGGCGACCTCCGCCTCGCGGAGGAAGCGGTGCAGCAGCGTCTCGTCGGCGGAGGTGCAGACCTTGATCGCCACGGGGCGCTGGTTCCGCGGGTCACGCCCCTTGTAGACGACTCCGAGTCCCCCCTTGCCGATCCGCTCGAGGACCTCGTACTTGCCGATCGTTTTCGGGGTGTCCACCGCGCGAAGAGTCTAACCCAGGCGGGGGGAGTGTCCCTTGCCCAGGCGGGTGGCTCTCGACTCCGCTTCGCTTCACTCGGAACGACAAGAGATCCTGCCGGGGGTGCACAGGGCTGAGAATGGCGTGTAGGGGAGGACCTTGCGTCCTCCCGGGGTGGGGGGGGCGGCGTGCCAGGCACGTTGACCGCGGGCGGAGGCGAGCTCCGCCCCTACAGGCGCCGGGCCAGGGACAGGCCGAAGAGGCCGTCCGGATCGGTGTACCAGCCGGTGAGCTCGAAGCCCGCCTCGGCCAGGAGCTCCCGGGCGCCGGCGCGGTCGTACTTGACGCTCACCTCGGTCAGGAGCTCCTCGCCGGCGGCGAGCTCCAGCTCCAGCGCCAGCTCTTCCAGGCGCACCCGGTGCGCCCGCTCGGCGACCAGGCGCATCTCGATCCGGTGGAGCTCGCGGTCGTAGAAGGCCCGGTGACGGAACCCCTCCGGGTCGAAGTCGCCGCCGGCCACCCGGTTGAGGACCCGCAGGATGTTCCGGTTGAACTCCGCCGTCACCCCGGCCGAGTCGTTGTAGGCCGCCTCGATCACCGCCGGGTCCTTGATGAGGTCGGTCCCCAGCAGGAACCAGTCCCCCGGGTCCAGCCTCGCGGCCAGGCGTTCCAGGAAGGCGGCGGCCTCCGGCGGCCGGAGGTTGCCGATCGTGCCCCCCAGGAAGGCGGCCAGGCGCCGCCCGCCGGCTGGGATCTCCCCCAGGTGGGCCAGGAAGTCCCCCACGAGCCCGTGGACCCGCAGGCCCGGGTAGAGCGTAGTGAACCCCCGGGCGACCTCCGCCACCATCGCTTCGGAGACGTCGAAGGGCACGTAGAGGTCCAGGCAGCCCTGGTCGGCCATGGCGTCCAGGAGCAGGCGGGTCTTGGTGGCGGCACCGGAGCCCAGCTCCACCAGCTCCGAGGCACCGCTCGTCCGGACGATCTCGCCGGCGTGGCGCTCCAGGATCCGGCGCTCGGAGCGGGTGGGGTAGTACTCCGG
>JBKHJP010000309.1:0-5373 GCA_046538065.1 Thermoanaerobaculia bacterium
CTCACCGGCCTCTACAACGACCGCTACCTCCACATCGCCCTGACCCAGGCGGTCGAGGAGTGCCAGGCGGCGGGGCGGGACCTGTCGGTCCTGTTCCTCGACCTGGACTTCTTCAAGCGGGTCAACGACACCCACGGTCACCTGGCCGGAAGCCAGGTCCTCCGGGAGGTGGGCGAGATCCTCCAGGAGCACACCACGTCCCTGGGTGCGTTCCCGGCCCGCTACGGCGGCGACGAGTTCGTCCTGGTCGCCCCGGGCCTGGATCTCGGTGCGGCCGTCGAGCTGGCCGAGGACGCGCGCACGACGATCCTGGAGAGCACGTTCTGCCAGGGCGCCGGGGAGATCCAGCGCCAGCCCCTCCACCTCAAGGGGCTGACCTGCTCGGTGGGGGTCTCGACGCTCCGGCGCCACGTGGAGGACGACGCCGGCACCGAGAGCGCGAAGAGCACGCTGCTGCGCCTGGCGGACGCGGCCATGTACGTCGCGAAGGAGACCGGGCGCAACCGCACCGCCGTCGCCGGAGAGCCGGTCCGCAGAAGGGTCTGAAGAAGAAGGTCGCCGCGCCGACGGGAACCGGTCGCCCCTGAAGAACCCGGGCGTGTGCTAGCATGGTATTTCGCCATTCCCGGGTACCTCCCCAGGCCGGAGCCGGCCCGGACCCGGACGAGGACGGCACCGCATCGCCGGCGCCACCCCCACGAACGACCGAGGTGGATGCATGGAACTCTGCAGTCGCTCGCTGATTCCGGCTTTCCTGCTCACGTTTTGCGCCGCTCCGGCGCTCGCCACGAGCTACGTGATGATGGACGACGCAGACCTCCTGGACCAGGCGGCGCTGGTCGTCGAGGGCCGGGTGTCCGCCGTCGACTCTCCGCCCGTGACCGGCCGGCCGGTCACCGACTACACCGTGGAGGTCGAGCGCGTGGTGGCGGGATCGGCGCCCGGCAGCACCCTGGTGGTCCGGCTGCCGGGAGGCATCCGCCCCGACGGGGTCGGCTTCCGCGCCTACGGCGCGCCGCGCTTCGTCCCGGGCGAACGGGCGCTGCTGTTCCTCGCGCCCCGCAGGGACGGGACCTTCGGCGTCCTCCACCTGGGGCTGGGCGCCTTCCATCACCGCGAGGTTCCGGGGGCGCCGGCCCTCGCCGTCCGGGACCTCTCCGACTCCCACGAGGTCGTGCCCCCCGGCTCCGAGCCCGATCCCAGGCGGCACGCCGCCCGGGACTTCGACGCCTTCGCGGCCTGGCTCGCCGACCGTGCGCAGGGCATCGATCGCCCCGCGGACTACTTCGTCAGCGAGGTACCGCCGGGGACCGGGCGCCTCACGGGCAAGTTCACCCTGTTCGTCCAGGACGGCCTGAACCTGCGCTGGTTCGAGTTCGATTCCGGCGGCTCGGTGGAGTGGCGGGCGCACCAGGGTGGCCAGCCGGGCATCGGCGGCGGCGGCTTCGCCGAGTTCCGCCAGGCCCTCCAGACCTGGACCGCCGAGCCCGGGACCCCCGTCGTCCTGCGCTACGGCGGGCAGACCGGCGCCCGGGGAGGGCTCGAGGACTTCGACCAGCAGAACGTCCTCCTCCAGGACGATCCGAACGACGAGATCGCCGGCACGTTCCGGTGCAGCTCCGGCGGCACCCTGGCGATCGGGGGGCCGTGGTTCTCACGGAACCAGACCGGCTTCTTCGCCGGCAAGGAGTACATCCGCATCGCGCGGGGCGACATCGTCATGAACGACGGCATCGAGTGTCTGGCCAACCGGACGAGCTGCTTCCCCACCGACATCGCCGAGGTCTACGCCCACGAGCTCGGCCACACGCTGGGGCTGGGGCACTCGTGCGGTGACTCGGGCTCGCCGTCGTGCAACAACCCCGCGCTGAACGACGCCCTGATGCGGGCCTCGGCCCACGGGGCTTGCCGGGGGCCCCGGCTCGCGAGCGACGACGTTGCAGGCCTGAGGACGCTCTACGGCGGACCCGGAACGCCCCGGGGCCCCAACGCCCCGGCCAACCTGACCGGCGAGCTGGAGAGCGACTTCGCCCGCCTGCGTTGGGCGGACCGCTCGGACGACGAGGTGGGCTTCCGGGTCTACCGCTCCGACGACGGTGCCCCCCGGGCGCCCATCGCCGATGTCGGACCGGACGTCACCCGGTTCTTCGACGATTCCATCGCCCCGGGGACGACCTACGTCTACAGCGTCGCGGCCTTCGACGACAACCGTGAGGGCGCCCGGAGCAACGAGGTGGAGATCGACGTGCCGGCGGCCACCCCCGTGTCGGTCGGGCTCACCTCCCAGGAGGCCGGCGAGGTGCAGGTCGGCGAGGCGGTGGAGTTCCAGGCCCGCTTCTTGGGACCCGCCGGGATCGCCGAGTGGGACTTCGGCGGGGGCGCCGTCGGTTTCAACGACACGCGGTGCGCGCCGGAGACCTTCTGCCGGAGCCACGTCTTCACCACTCCGGGCCCCCACACGGTGGAGGTCACCGTGACCGGCGATTTCGGCCAGGTGGCCCAGGACACGCTGGAGGTCCAGGTCACGGACGCCCCGTTCGACACGGTGGCCGCCGAGTCGCTGATCCAGAGCACGATCTTCGCGCCGCGGGGCGACACCGGGACGTTCGAGAGCAACGTCTGGCTGCACAACGGCGGCCCGAGCCCGGCACTGGTCGAGCTCTCCTACGTACCGCGGGGCCGGCAGGAGCCGCCGGAGCCCCGGACCCTGACCATCGACCCGGCCGAGTCGGTGTTCCTGCCGAACGTCCTGGACAAGGTCTTCGGCGCCACGGGGCAGGGTTCCCTGGCCCTGCGGGCCGAGCACCAGGACGACGGCGAGAGCGGCCCGCCCCAGGTCTTCGCCCTGGGCCGGTCGTTCGTGGAGATGGACAACCGGGCGGAGGGCAGCTTCGGCCAGCTCGTCCCCCAGCAGGGCAGGGCCGAGTGGAGCACCGCACCCAAGGGCGTGACCGGAATCCTCCACGGCGACGGCTTCCTCAGCACCCTGCTCGCGGTGAACGTGGACGAGCACCCGGGGAGCGTCGACGTCGAGCTCTTCGACCGGGACGGTACGCCGGTGGGGGAGGCGGCCACGTTCGGCCTGGGCCCGGGCATCATGCGGTTCCGGCCCACGGCGGACCTGTTCCCGGCGATCGAGGACCACGAGGGTCCGTTCACCGCCCGCTTCCGCTCCGACGGCATTCGCTTCCTGGCCTCCTCGACGCTGCTCGAGGTCGGGACCGAGGACCAGATGTTCCTGCCGGCCCGGGAGCCCGTCGAGGGCGGCGGTCCGGTGATCGTCCCCCGCGTGGTGCGGAGCCCCGGACAGTTCGGGGTCTTCCTGACCACCCAACTTTCGGTCCTCAACGAGGCGTCCGGACCCGCCGAGCTCACCTTCCAGTACCTCCCCCGGGGCCAGAACAACTCGGCCCCCCTCGAAGCCACGAGAACGGTCCCGGCGGGTGGGGTGCTGTTCGTCGAGGACGTGATCCAGGACCTCTTCGACCTGGAGACGGGGACCGGAGCCCTGCGGATCCTGTGGAGCAACGACGACGGGCTCGCCCCGCGGGCTGTGGCCCTCACCTCCTCCGAGAGCCCTCGGGGCGGACGGTTCGGCATGCTGATCGACGGCCGCCCGGCAGACGACGCGGTCGTCGGCTCCGGCGTCGCCTTCGGAGCCGAGCAGTCGGACCTGTTCCGGAGCCAGTACGGGGCGGTCAACCTGAGCGCGGAGTCGACGCGCCTGGGCCTCACCCTGCGTGACGCCAACGGGGACGAGCTCGGACGGACCACGATCGGCCTCAAGCCGCGCCAGCACCTGGAGCTCAACCTGGTGGCCCTGTTCGGCACCCGGGCCGCCGCCGGCCAGAACTGGTCGGTCACGACCGAGGTCCAGTCCGGGGGACCGGTCTTCCACTATCTGGCGAACATCAACACCAGCGGGGACGTTTTCTTCGCCCCCGGTCGCGCCCGGCTCAGCAGCCTGGAAGTGCCCGGGGAGTAACGGGTGGCACCCGGCGGAGGGGCTCAGGCGCCCCCTGCCGGGGGGCGCTCCGGAGCGACAGGCCCACTCCGCTGAACGCCCTCGTCGGTTTGAGGCGAAGCTTCACTGGATGTCTCTTTCCACCGCCGGAAGCTGGGAAAACCCCGTCCTCTGTGGAAATCCAGCTCACACCTCCGCCCGCTTTTCGCCTCCCTGGAAGACAGAGCGTCAAGTTGCTGGAAACACGCGACTTGTGCGTTCTGCACAAGATGCTGTTCAAAGTGCTCTAGGCCCTGGAATCGGCGGTTTTTCCACCGGCCGTCACCAGGTTTTCCGCAGAGTTTTCCGCAGCTCTTGTGGAGCGAACGGGCCGATGCACGTCGGCGGGAACAGATGGGCGTCGGAACTCTGGAGGGTGGTGGCCGGCGGGACCTCCGCGAGGACCCTCGCCGCCCGGGAACGGACCGCCACCCCGGCGATCCGCGCAGGCCAGGGGCGCCGCCGGAAAACCACGAGGGAGGCGGACTCGGCAGGGTTCCGGTCGAAGGCGAGGACGAGCCGGTCCAGGGACGGAGCCGACTCCCCCGGGGGAGCGCGGCGCTGCGACTCGATTTGCCGGACCCGCCGGACCAGCTCCGTCCTCCAGCCGGCGTCCAACCCGCCGGTGGCGGCCAGCCGGCCGAGCGCCTCGTCAAGAAGACCGGTGCGCTCCGCCCAGGAGGTCGCCGCCGCCAGGCGGGGCTCGGCTGCCAGGCTCCTTGCCCCGAGGGCCACCGGGTCGTGGAGGGGGGACTCGACCTCCAGGAGGCCGAAGGGGGCCAGGGCGCCCAGCGGGTCGAGCGCACACGCCCGTTCGAAGGCCGCCGCCGCCGACCAGGGGCTTCCGGCCGCGGCCTCCAGGGAGCCGGCGGCGAGCCACAACGGAGCCACCGCGACGGCGGCCTCCGCCGCAGCCAGGGCGCCGGCGGTGCCGTTCCCGCCGCTCGGGCGCGAGGCGGAGCCCGTCCGGGCGGCGGCCCCGGGCATCGCGGCAGGGTCCCCCCGGGGGGCAGCTCCAGGGTTGCCCCGGCCCTCGGCGCGGAGCCACGCCCGCCGGGCCCGGTAGAGGGGAAAGTCCGGGTCGAGGGCCACCGCCCGGTCGAGGCTCCGGAGCGCCACGGACTGGCGGGGGGCACCCTCCGCGCGGTCGTACCAGCGGTGGGCGAGAAGGCCGGGAGCCAGCACGGCAGCAGCCGCCAGGGCGGCAACCACCGGGACGAGGCGCTGGAGACCGGCCCTCGCCGCGGACGCGGGCCGGGGGCCATCCGTTGCGAACCGGGAGCCGCCGCCGGCCAGGGCGGCTCCGGCGGCCACGGCCGCCGCCGCCGGGAGCGCCGTCACCCGCCACTCGGCCGTGCCCAGCCCCGCGG
>JBKHJP010000310.1:0-5370 GCA_046538065.1 Thermoanaerobaculia bacterium
GCCCGGGTCTGGGGCGCCAGCACCCACGACGGCCAGCGGGTCCAGGGCAGCCACGCCCTGGAGGAGGGCGACGTGGTGGAGATCCACGTCTAGGAACCTGCGTGCCTCCGCCTCCGGGCCCCGGGATCCATAGCGTCGGGGCGTGACGAGGACAGGTGCCGGGAATAGAGAAACGGTGAGGTTAGTTTACGTTGACTGACGTCCCCCGGAGACCCCGAGACCGTCCCATGAAGACCAAGACCCGTTGGCTCGCGCTCGTCCCGCTCGTCGCCCTCGCGGCGCTGGTCCTGGGAGTGCGCATCGACCGCGCCCGGGCCCGCGCCGAGACCCCCGCCGCCGGCACGCCGCCACGAGCGGTACAGACCGCCGTCGTCGCCGCGGACCGCGTAGAGCGCCGGCTCACCGTGGAGGCCCGGATCCAGGCGGCGCACGCGGCCCAGGTCGCCCCCGAGGTCACCGGCCGGGTGCTGGAGCGCCTGGTGGAACCCGGGGATGCCGTTCGCCGGGGCCAGGAGCTCCTCCGGCTGGAGGACGCCACCTTCACCGCGGAGGTCGCCCGCCTGGAGGCGGAGCTGGCCGCGGCCCGGGCCCGGGCCGCCTCGGCCGCGGCCGACGAGGCCTTCGCCGCGACGGCCCTCGGCCGCGAGCGCACGCTCTTCGCCGGAGGCGCCGTCTCCCGCGAGGCCCTCGACCGGGCGGAGGTCGCCCGGGAGCACTCCGGCGCCGCACTGGAGGCGGCGGAGCGACAGGCCGCCGCCGTCGTCGCGGCCCTCCGGGCGGCCCGGGAACGGCTGGCGGACACGCTCGTCCGCGCTCCCTGGGACGGGTCTGTCGTCTCCGTGGACGCGATGCCGGGTGACCTCGCCACCGCCGGCCGCCCGCTGGTCCGGCTCGTGCGGGACGGGCCCTACCGGGTCGTGGCGCATCTGCCCCATGCGGAAGCGGCCCGGCTGACCACGGGCTCGCCGGTGGTCGTCACCCACGCGGGGCACGAGCTCCCGGCCCGGGTCAGTCGCGTCGCGGCGGGCCTGGGCCCTGCCGGCCTCGCCCTGGTGGAGGTCGACCTTCCGGATCGGCTCCCCGGGATGATGGACGGCGCGTCCGTGCGGCTGTCGCTGGTCCTCGGCTCCGCCGAAGGGCTGACCGTCCCGGAGGCGGCCCTCCTGGATGCCGCCGGCGGGACCTCGGTCTTCCGGCTGGAGACTGCCGCCGACGGGAGCCGGGTCCAGCCGGTTCGGGTGGACGTGCGTCTCCGGGGGAGCGGCCGGGCCGTCGTGGAGGCCGTCGGGGCCGGGGGGACCCGGCTCGCCCAGGGGGACCGGGTCGTGGTGGAGCACCCGTCGGTCCTCATGACCCTGGCGCCCGGCATGGTCGTCCGCCCGGCGGATCCCTCCGATGGCTCCTCGTCCCGGGAGGGCCCGTGAACCCGGTCCGCCGGTGGCTGTCCGCGCCCCACCTGCTCCTGGCGGTGACCTTCACGGCCGCGGCCCTGGGGGTCTTCGCCCTGTTCCGGATGCCGGTCAACCTGTTCCCGGACTCGGAGCGTCCCCAGGCGGCGGTCGTCACCGTCTGGCCCGGCGCGTCCGCCGCCGACGTGGAAGCGGACGTGACCCGGGTCATCGAAACCGAGATCGCCGGCGCCGACCTGGTGCGCCAGGTGCTCTCCACCTCCCGGGACGAGGTGAGCGTCGTGACCGGCGAGTTCACCTACGAGAAGGACCTGGACACGGCCGCGTCCGACGCGGCCGCCGCCATCGACCGGGTGGCGGCCCAGCTCCCTCCCGGCGTCCAGCCTCCGCAGGTCTTCCGCATCTCCTCGGCCACCGCGGCGGTCATGACCCTGGCCCTCCGGCCGGCCGAAGGTTCCCCTCTGGACCTCTCCATGGTCCGCCAGCTCGCCGAGAACGACGTCCGGGACCGCCTCCAGGCGATCCCCCAGGTGGCCCGGGTGGAGGTCTTCGGCGGCCACCGACCCGTGGCGAGGGTGGAGCCGGACCCGGTGCGTCTCGCGGCCCACGGCCTGACCGTGGACGAGCTCGCCCGGACCCTGGCGGGCCGGGCCCGGAACCAGCCCTACGGGGCGCTCCGCGACGAAGCCTCGGACACCCTGGTGGTGCGCCTCGACGCCCGGAGCCGGGTGGAGGAGCTCGCCCGCGTGGTGATCGCCACCCCCGGCGGCGGCTCCCTCCGCCTGGAGGACGTCGCCACGGTGGAGCGGGGTGAGGAGGAGCCCACGGCCGTCTACCACGCCGACGGGGAGCCGGCGATCGCCCTGGCGATCCAGCGGGCCACCACCGGCAACGCGGTGGAGACGATCGAGGCCGTCTCCGCCGTGTTGCCGGAGCTCGGCCGGCTCTACCCGGGGGTGGCCGTGAGCGTGCCGGACGACCAGGGTGGCCTCATCACCCTGGCGATCCGCAACATGAAGGGCTCCCTGGTGGGCGCCGTGGTCCCCACCCTCCTGGTGCTCTTCCTCTTCCTGGGGGACCGGCGGGTCACGCTCCTGGCGGCGATCTCCCTGCCGCTGACCTTCCTCCTCACCTTCGCCGCCATGTGGCTCCTGGGGTTGGAGCTCAACCTGGTCACCCTCACGGCGGTGATCGTGGCCGTGGGGATGCTGGTGGACAACTCGGTGGTGGTGATCGAGAACATCGCCCGCCACGCGGAGACGGGCGGTGAGGCTGCCCGGCGCGACGCCGCCGGGACCGCCGCCGGCGCCACCTCGGAGGTGGCCCTGGCCATCCTCGGCGGCACGTCCACCACCGTCATGGTGCTGCTGCCGATCCTCTTCGTGGGCGGGTTCGTGGAGACGATCCTCCGGCCCTTCGCCCTGACCCTGATCCTGGCCATCGTGAGCTCCTACCTGGTGGCGGTGACCGTGATCCCCCTGGCGGCTCCCCTCCTCCTGCGGCCGTCGGAAGGGAGGCGCCTCGCCGCCCTCGACCGGCTCGACCGGTGGGCGGGCCGGGCGGGCTCGGCGGTGACCGGGGCGGTCGCCCGCCTGGCCCTCTCCGCTTCGGAGCGGGCCCTCCGGCACCGCGCCCTGGTAATGCTGGCGGCGGTGGCGGTCCTCCTGGTCTCGGTGCGCCAGGTGCCTCTGCTGGGGCGCGATCTCATGCCGCCCATGGACACCGGCATCGTGAAGGTCTCCTTCGAGGCGGCCCCGAACACCCCCCTCTCCCGGGTGGAGGACATCCTCGGGCGCCTGGAGGCACCGATCCTGGCGCGCCCGGAGGTGGTGAGCGTCTCCTCGGTCGTGGGGGCGGAGCCTTCGGTGACCGCCTTCGGCGCCTCCTCCACGCCGCGGCAGGGCGTCATCACCGTCAACCTGGTGGACCGGTTCCAGCGCGAGCTCTCCATCTGGGAGATCGAAGAGGCGCTCGAGGGGGAGCTGCGGGCCGTACCCGGGCTCTCGTCCCTGGCCCTGGCGGAGTACGGCGCGACGCCGTTCTCCACCATGAAGGCCACCGTGGACGTGGAGGTGGCCGGGCCCGACCCGGAGGTCCTGGACCGGTTGGCGCGGGAGGTGGAACGCCGGCTCCGGGAGGGAGTCCGGGGCCTCACCGGCGTCCGCCGCTCGTGGGCCCTGGACACCCGCCAGCTCACGCTGGACGTGGACGCCCAGGACGCGGCCCGGCACGGGACGACGCCGGAAGCGATCTCCACCCAGGTCGGAGACCTTCTCCGGGGCCGGCGGGCGTCGGCCCTCAGGCTGCCGAGCTGGCGGGGGCTCCCGGTGGTGGTCCAGCTCCCCGCCCGGGAGCGCTCCGGCCCGGAGCGCCTGGCCGGGCTCCAGGTGGCCACGCCCGGCGGCCCGGTCCCCCTGGCCGCCGTGGCCGAGGTCCGCGAGGTGGCCACCGCCGGCGTGCTCACGCGCCGCAACCTCTCCCGCACCCTGGAGGTGCTGGGCACGCGAGGGCGCACCTCGGTGACCCACCTCCAGGAGGACGTGGACGCGGCCCTGGCCGGCATGGACCTCCCGGCCGGCTACACCCTCCGGGACCAGGGGGAGATCCACGCCATGCGGGAGGCCTTCGGGCGCCTGGCCGGGGCCCTGGTCCTCTCCCTGGTCCTCCTCTACGGCGCCCTGGTCCCGACGTTCCGGTCCTGGACCCACCCCCTCACCGTGATGGCGGCGATTCCCCTGGCGGCCGTGGGTGGCATCTGGGCCCTGCTGGTGGCGTACAAGTCCACCAACATGCCCGCCTTCATGGGGGTCATCCTGCTCTCCGGCGTGGCCGTGAACACCTCCATCCTGCTCCTGGACGTCATGGACCGCGAACGCGCCGGCGGGGCCGGCCGGGTCCAGGCGATCCGCCGTGCCATCCGGCGCCGGACCCGGCCGATCCTCATGACCACGTTCTCCACCATGGTGGGCATGCTGCCCGTGGCGTTGGAGACCGCCGTGGGCCTGGAGCGCCTCTCCCCGCTGGCGGTGGTGGCCATCGGCGGGCTCCTGGTGTCGAGCTTCCTGGTGCTGGTCTACGTCCCCGTGGTGGCCACCCTGCTGGAGGACGGCACCGCCGCCCTGGCCCGCGCGGGCCGGTGGCTCCGGCCGGGCCACCCCGCCCCGGCACCCAGCCCCCCGGAGCTCCCGGGAGGCACCCCGTGACCCCGCGAACCCCCCGGCAGGAAGAGCTCCTGGACATCGCCCTGGACCTGGCCCGGGAGGTGGGCCTGGGGGGCCTCACGGTGCGGCGCCTGGCCGAGCGGGCCGGATTCACCGAGGCCGCCCTGTACCGCCATTTCCCCAGCAAGGCCGCCCTGCTCCAGGCCCTCATGGGCCGGATCGAGAGCCGCTTCCTGCCGGAGGTGCGCCGGATCGCCGAGGACGAGGAGCGAGCGCCGCAGGGGCGACTGGCGGAGGTCGTTCGCTTCCACGTGCAGACGGTCCTGGCCATCGACGGGCTGCCCATGCTGCTCCTGGCCGAGGCCGCCGCCACCGGCGACGAGGCCCTGCAGGAGAGGATCCGCGACACCGTGCGCGAGTACACCCGGGTCCTGGAGGGCCTTCTCTCCCGGCTGCCCCTGGCGGTCTCCCCCCGGGAGGCGAGCCTCGTCCTCCTGGGCCTGTCCGCCGCGTCGGCCATCCGCCACCGCGTCCTCGCCGACCCCGAGCTCGAGGAACGGGCGGCGGGGACCCTCCCCCAGGTCCTGGTGGAGCTGCTCATCGCCCGGACCGGAGCCCCGGAGCCTGACCCGCAACCCGAAGAGGAGTGAGATCCGCATGAAGGCCAACCGACGTCCGCTCTCCACGCGCTCTGACGCCTTACGGGCCGGAGGGGCCGAGCCATGATCGGCCGGCCCGTCCTCCTCGGCGCGGTGGTCGGGATCCTGGCCGCCGGCGCCCTGCCCGCGCCGGCCCAGGCC
>JBKHJP010000311.1:0-5332 GCA_046538065.1 Thermoanaerobaculia bacterium
GCGCTCGGTGCTGCCGGCACTCCTGCTCCTGGCGGGCAGCGCCGGCGCCGTCCGGGCCGCCGATCCCATGCGCGAGGAGCCCATCGAGCCGCCGTACTACGCCATCGAGGGCGCCCGGATCGTCCCGGTCTCGGGCCCGGTGATCGAGGACGGCACGATCGTGGTGGCCCGGGGCCTGATCCAGGCGGTGGGCGCCGACGTCGAGGTGCCTCCCGAGGCCCGGGTGATCGACGGCGCGGGCCTGGTGGTCTACCCGGGCCTGGTGGACGGCCTGTCCGACCTGGGGCTCCGGGGGGACGACGAGGACGGCGAGGACCGGGGCCGCTCCGGAGGCGGGCCGCCGGGCTTCGGCGGCGGACCGAGCGCCAGCGGTCCGGAGGACCGGCCCGCCACCACGCCGTGGAAGAGCGCCGCCCACCGCCTCTCCCTGGACGACGGGCGCCTGGAGACCTGGCGCGAAGGCGGCTTCAGCTCGGCGGTGGTGGCCCCGGACGAGGGCATCGTCCAGGGCCAGGCCGCCTTCGTGAACCTGGCCGGACAGCGCCCCCGGGAGCTGGTGGTCGAGACGCCCGTGGCCCTGCGCCTGGGCCTGCAGCCGCCGGGAGGGTTCGGGAGCTTCCCGTCCTCGCTCTTCGGCGTCGTGTCCTACCTGGAGCAGCTCTTCCTGGACGCCGCCCACTACCACGAGGCGTGGAACCGCTACGAGGCGGACCCGGTGAGCCGGGAGCGCCCGCACTACGACCGCGCGCTGGAGGCCCTGCTCCAGGCGGTGGACGAGGGCCGGCCGGTGCTGCTGCCGGCGACGAACGCGGTGGAGATCCGCCGGGCCGTGGCCCTGGGTGAGCGGCTGAAGGCGGAGACGGTCGTCTACGGCGGCCACGGGGGCTACGCCGTCGCCGGCGAGCTCGCCGCGGCGGACGTGCCGGTCCTGGTGAGCCTGGACTGGCCCGAGGCGGAGCCCGACCGGGACCCGGAGGCGGACACCCCCCTGCGGGTCCTGCGCTTCCGCCACCGGGCACCATCGACTCCGGCGGCGTTCGAAGAGGCCGGGGTGCGCTACGGCTTCACGGCGGACGGGCTGGCCAGCCCGCGGGCGGTCCTGGAGGCGGTGCGCGAGGCCGTCGACGCGGGCCTGTCGCCGGACGCCGCGATCCGGGCCCTGACCCTGGGGGTCGCCGAGATCTACGGCGTCGACGACCGGCTGGGGAGCCTCGATCCGGGCAAGATCGCCAACCTGGCGGTGGCCGACGGGGACCTGCTCGCCGAAGGCACGAAGGTGAAGATGGTGTTCGTGGACGGCCGGCCCTTCGAGGTCGCGGAGGCCGAAAGGCCGGAGGAGCCCCCCGCCGTCGACGTGACCGGCCGCTGGGAGCTGAGCGTGGAGACGCCCCGCGGGGTCCAGGAGGCCACGGCCGACCTGGAGATGGACGAGGACGGGACCCTGTCCGGGACCGTCGAGGGCGAATCCGCCAGCGGTCAGATCCTGGACGGCTGGGTCGCCGGCGACCGGTTCCGCTTCACCGTCTCCATGACCATGGGGGGCCGGGCCGTGGAGGCGACCTACAGCGGCACCGTGGAGGAGGACCGCATGGAAGGAAGCGTATCCATGGGACCGTTCACCGCCGAGCTGACGGGCCGTCGCCCCGGCGCCGGCTGGAAGGAGGCGGCGTGATGCGGAGAGCGAAGACCACGATGTGGCGGACCGGCCCGCGGACGATGGCGTCGCTGGCGCTGGCCGCCCTGGTGGCCGCCGCCCCGGCGTCGGCCGAGGAGATCCTGATCGAGGGGGCCACGGTGCTCCCGGTCACCGCCGAGCCCATCGAGAACGGCTCCGTGCTGGTGCGGGACGGCACGATCGCCGCCGTGGGCCGGGACCTGGAGGCGCCCCCCGGCGCCCGGGTCCTCGACGGCTCCGGGATGTACGTGACCCCGGGGATCATCGACGCCCACTCCCACATCGCCGCCGAGGCGATCAACGAGGGCGCCCCGGCGGTCTCGTCAATGGTGGACATCACCCACGTCCTCGACCCCACGGACGTCAACATCTACCGGGAGCTCGCCGGGGGCGTGACGACGTCGCACATCCTCCACGGCAGCGCCAACCCCATCGGCGGCCGGAGCCGCGTCATCAAGCACCGCTGGGGCGCCGAGCGGGCCGAGGACCTGATCTTCGAGGCGGCGCCGCCGACGATCAAGTTCGCCCTGGGCGAGAACCCGAAGCGCTCCAACTTCGACCCGCCCCCGGGAACGGAGCGCCGGTACCCGGCCACCCGGATGGGGGTGCTGAACGTCATCCGGGAGGCCTTCATCGAGGCGGAGGAGTACCGCGCCGAGTGGCAGGAGTACGAGCAGCGCCGCGCCCAGGGCGAAGACGTCGTCGCCCCGCGCCGCGACCTCACCCTCGAGCCCCTCGTGGAGGTCCTGGAGGGCGAGCGCCTGGTGCACGCCCACAGCTACCGGGCGGACGAGATCCTCCACCTGGTGCGCCTGGCGGAGGAGATGGGCTTCCGGATCGCGGTCTTCCAGCACGTCCTGGAGGGCTACCAGGTGGCCGACGAGCTCGCCGCCCACGGGGCCGGTGCGTCCACCTTCTCCGACTGGTGGGCCTACAAGATGGAGGCCTACGACGCGATCCCCCACAACGCGGCCCTCATGACCGAGCGCGGCGTGGTGGTCTCCATCAACTCCGACAGCGCCGAGGAGGCGCGCCACCTGAACCAGGAGGCGGCCAAGACGATGAAGTGGGGCGGCCTCTCGGAGGGCGAGGCCCTGGCCCTGGTCACCATCAACCCCGCGGTCCAGCTGGGCGTGGAGGACCGGGTCGGCTCCATCGAGGAAGGCAAGGACGCGGACCTGGTCCTGTGGAGCGAGCACCCCCTGAGCATCTACGCCGTGGCCCAGACCGTGCTGGTGGACGGCGAGGTCCTGTTCGACCGGCAGGAGGACCTGGCCCGCCGCGAGGAGATCCGCGAGGAGAAGGAGCGGCTCCAGGCGCTGCTGGAGGGTGAGGACGAGGGCGAGGACGAAGGGGCGGAGGAAGAGACCGAGCCCGACGAGCCCGAGGAGCCGGAAGCCACGGAGAGCCGCGAGGAGGTGCAGCCATGAGAACGTCCCGTCATCGCCGGACCGTCCTCTCCCCGTTCCCGGGAGCCCCGGGACCGCTGTCGCGACCGGCGCCGGGCCTGGCCGCGCTCCTGTGCGTCCTGGTGCTCTCGGCCCTGACCGCCTCCACCGCCCAAGCCTCCGAAGAGAGCGCCGAGGTGGTGGCGATCACCGGCGGCACCGTCCACACCATGACCGGCCCGCCGCTGGAGGGCGCCACGGTGCTCCTCGAGGGCGAACGGATCGGCGCCGTCGGGACCGACGTGGAGGTTCCCGAGGGGGCCCGGGTGGTGGACGCCACCGGGCTCCACGTCTACCCCGGGTTCTTCGATCCCCTGACCCGGCTGGGCCTGACGGAGGTCGGCTCGGTCTCCGCCACCGAGGACACCGAGGAGATCGCCGAGTACAACCCGGAGCTGGTGGCGGCCGCCGCGGTCCACCCGGACAGCGAGCACATCCCCGTGGCCCGGGCCAACGGCATCACCCACGCCCTGAGCGCCCCGGGGAGCGGTGGCGGCGGGGGCTTCTTCGGCTTCGGCACCTCCGGCGGCGCCCTGGCGGGGCAAGGGTCGGTGATCCACCTGGCCGGCTGGACCGCCGAGGAGATGGCCCTCGACCCGTCCGCCGTCATGGTCCTCCAGTGGCCCGCCCTCCAGACCCGGAGCTTCGACTTCTCCACCTTCTCCGTCGAGGAGAGGCCGTTCACCGAGGCGAAGGAGGAGTACGACGAGGGCGTGGAGGAGCTCGAGCGCTGGTTCCGGGCGGCGGAGCACTACGCCCGGGCCCGGCAAACCGGGGAACCCGAGCGCCTGCGCCGGGACGTCAAGCTCGAGGCCCTGCTCCCGGTGGTCCAGGGCGAGCTGCCGGTGCTCCTGGTGGCCAACGAGAAGCGCTCCATCGAGGACGGGCTAGCCTTCGCCGAGCGCCACGGTCTCGAGGTGATCCTGGCCGGCGGCGCCGAGGCCTGGAAGGTCAAGGAGATGCTCGCCGAGAGGCAGGTCCCGGTGGTCCTCCGGCCCACCCAGTCCCTGCCGGTCGAGGAAGACGACCCCTACGACCGGCCCTTCACCACCGCAGGCGAGCTCCACGCCGCCGGGGTGACGATCGCCTTCGCGACCTTCAGCTCGGCGGACTCCCGCCTGCTGCCCTACGAGGCGGGACACGCCGTGCCCTACGGCTTGCCGCGGGAGGAGGCGCTCAAGGCGATCACCCGCAACCCGGCCGAGATCTTCGGCCTGGGGGAGCGGCTCGGCACCGTGGAGCCGGGCAAGCTGGGCAACCTGGTGCTCACCGGCGGCGACCCGCTGGAGCTCCGCACCCGGGTGGAGCGCGTCTTCATCCAGGGCCGCGAGGTCTCGACGGACAACAAGCACCGCCGGCTCTACGAGCGCTACCGCAGCCGGCCCCGCTGATCGGCTGCACCTCCACGGGAGCGTGTAGGGGAGGAGCTCGTCTCCTCCCGCGGTCGGGCGGCCACCGATCGTTCCGGCCCCCGGGCGGAGGCAAGCTCCGCCCCTACACGCTCCAGGGCTCGACCTGCCCCGCGGCGGCGCCCTTCGGCTCGTCCCGGCTCCCCGGGCGCCTTGCCGGCGCGCTTCCGGTTCGCTAGACTGGCGTACCGGTTCCGTCGCCTGGATGTCACGTACGCCCGATGGGCGACACTCAGGGCAAGGGGACGGCCGTACCATCAGCCGACGGAGAGCGACGTGGAGCCGAACAAGATCTTGGTCGTGGACGACTCCAAGTTGATGCACAAGGTGTACGAGGTCATGCTGCGCCAGTACCCGGTGGTCTACGCCGTGGACGGCCAGGACGCCCTCGACAGGCTCGACGAGCACGACGACATCGACCTGGTGCTCCTGGACATCAACATGCCCAAGATGAACGGGCTCGAGTTCATGGATGAGCTGCGCAACCGGGGGAAGCTGGGCAAGCTCCCGGTGATCATCATCAGCACCGAAGGCCGGGAGGAGGACGCCCAGCGCGGCCTGGAGGCCGGTGCCGTCGCCTACATCAAGAAGCCGTTCCGCAGCGAGGAAATCCTGGAGATCATCGCCAAGACGGAAGCGAGCCCCGTCGCGTAGACCGCGTAGACCGCGTGGGACCGCGTGAATCGCGTGAACGACCAGACCACCAAAGGGCGCGACGTCGGCTCGGCCGCAGGGCGCCTCAGCCATGCATCGATGAGCGGCAGTGAACTCCTCGATCAGTTGAGGGCCACCCTCGACCG
>JBKHJP010000312.1:0-5325 GCA_046538065.1 Thermoanaerobaculia bacterium
GGTGATGCCGGCCCGTGCGCCGGCGCTGCCGGCCGGGCGTCGCCGAAGAGGGCCGCCTCGGGATGCTCCCAGACGCTGGGGCCGCCGGCGCCGCGCACGACGGAGGCGGCGGCGCGGCTCTCCTGGTCGCGCCACAGGTAGCGGGCGCGGTCGAGGCGCTCCGCCAGGGTGGCGAGACGGGACGGGCAGTCGTCGCCGTAGTAGCGGTCCAGGGCCTGGTGGATCCTCACCTCCGCCGCCGCGTAGGGCTGCACGCGCTTGCCCAGGGCGAAGGCGAGCTCGTCCTGGTGGTTCAGGTCCCGGGGATCGAGCATGGCCACGTGCACCTGCGTGCCGAAGGCCCGGAAGGGCACCGCACGGCAGCGGACGGCGAGCTTCGCCGGCAGGGAGCCGATGGTCTCCTCCGGCACGCTCCGGAGGTCCTCGACCCCCGCCGCCGGAACCCTGTGCTGCTCCGAGAGGGCCTTGAGGAGGAGGTCCTCGGTCACCGCGTTGCTCTCCAGGAGGCAGGTCCCGAGCCGGCCGCCGGTGGTCCGCTGGACGCGCAGGGCGGCCTTCACGTCCTCGGGAGATGCCCAGCCGCGCCGCACCAGGAGCTGTCCGAGCTTCGCCATGATCGATCGTTGCGCCTGCCTTGCGCCTCCTGCTGTCGTCCCGGTTCGTCCGCGCCGGAGCCGGACGGGGAAGCAGTCCGTAAATCCCTGCGCCGACGGAGGTTAAGTGACGCCGTGCCATTATACACGTCGAAGCATGCGCGCCAGGGCCGTCGGGCCGCTCCCGTCACCGTAGCTTGTCGCCGGCTTGCGGAGGCGATAAGCTGGTGCAATGAGCTCGGCAGTCCACAAGCTCCGCACGCCGTTCCCCGTTCACATTCCGGCCTGGGTCGTCGCCCTGGCCCTCGCGGGTCTCGTCGCCGCGCCGGTTCCGGTTTCCGGCCAGGCGCCGGCGGAGGATGCCCCTGCACCGTCGGACGCCCCGGCGGATCCTGCGCCTCCGGACGCCCCGGCGGGTGCTCCGTCGGCGGCCTCCGCCTACCAGTTCGGCCTCGCCAAGCTGCTCATGGACGAGGGGGACTACCGCCAGGCCCAGGAGGCCTTCGAGCGTGCCCTGGAAGTCGACCCCTCCGCGGCGTACGTCAGGCTGGAGTACGCGGAGCTCCTGGCCCGCCTCGGGCGGTACAACCGGAGCCAGGAGGCCCGGCTCGCCCAGCTCGAGGAAGCGGTGGCCCAGGCTCGACAGGCTCAGCAGGCCCTGCCGGACAACGTGGACGCCCTGCGCGTGCTGGCGGAGACCCACCTGGCCCTCGCCTCCGAGGCGCCCGGGGACGCGGAGCCCATGGCCGCGGCCGTGGCGGCTCTGGAGAGGGTCCGCGAGCTGGAGGCGGGGGACGTGCGCTCCCTCATCCAGCTCGGCCAGATCTACCTGCGGCGCGGTGAGGCCGAGGCTGCGGCGGAGGTTTTCCAGGACGTGGTGCGGGAGACACCCGGCTATCGGCCGGTCTACCGCATGCTGGCCGAAGCCCTGCTCCAGTCCGGGCAGAAGGACGCGGCGGCCGAGGCCCTCCGGGAGGTGCTGGAGGGCGAGCCGGAGGCGGAGTCGGCCCGGGTGAGCCTGGCGGAGATCCTGGCGGAGCAGGGCGACCACGCCGGCGCCGCCGAGGTCCTGCAGCAGGCGCCGGCCCCGCTGGAGAGCACCGACGCCCGGACCCGGCTGGCCACCGAGCTCTACCTCTCGGGAGACCTGGACGCGTCGCTCCGGGAGCTGGACGCCCTCGCCGCCGACGTGCCCGACAGCCGCTACGTCCAGCTCCTCCGGGGGCTCGTCCTGAGCGCGCAGGCGCGGAACGAGGAGGCCCTGGCCACCCTGGAGCCCCTGGTGGGCGACGGTCCGGGCGAGGCGGATCTGGCCGTGACGGTCAGTGAGCTCCTCCTGCGCCAGGAGCGGGAGGAGGAGGCGGTGGACCTCCTCTCGCGGACCGTCCGGCGGCTCGAATCGCAGGAGAGCTCGGGAGACGAGGCCGTGGACGCCCGTCTCGCCTTGGCGCGGCTCTACGCGGGCCTGGACCGGTGGGCCGAGGTGGAGGCCACGGTGGCTCCCGTCCTGGAGGAGGGGATCGCCGGCCAGCAGGGCCTCGAGGCGGTGCTCCTCCAGTCCGACGCGCTGGTGGAACAGGGGCGCGGCGAGGCGGCCCTGGACAGCCTGGAGCGCGCCGGCGCCGCAGCGGCCGGGACGGGACAGGACAGTGGGGCCGAGGCCCGGGCCCCGGTCCAGGCCCAGCTCGAAGCCAAGCGTGCGGAGCTCCTGGCCCGCCTGGGGCGGGACGGAGAGGCCCTGGCGATCCTCATGGCGGCGGCCGGCGATGAGCCCCCCGAGGCGTTCCTCGACGTGGTGGAGGCCCTCCACCGGGCCGACCGCTTCGAGGAGACCATCCCGGCTCTCCGGGACTTCATCGCGGACCGGCCCGAGTCCACCCCGGGGCGGTTCCTCCTGGCCGCCGCTCAAGAGCGCGCCGGCCGGCGCGGCGAGGCGGAGGAGACCCTGAGCGCCCTGGTCGCCGACCAGCCGGACTTCCACCCGGCCCTCAACTACCTGGGCTACATGTGGATCGAGGAGGGGGAGAACCTGGACCGGGCCATGGAGCTGGTGGACCGGGCGGTGAAGCTCGACCCGGACAACGGCGCCTACATCGACTCCCTGGGCTGGGGTTACTACCAGCTCGGCCGGTACGAGGACGCCCGGGAGGCCCTGGAGCGGGCGGCCCGGCTGGTCCAGGACCCGACGATCTACGAGCACCTGGGGGACGTCTACGCGGCGTTGGGGAGACCGGAGGAGGCGCGGCGCGCCTACCGCCGGGCCGTGGAGCTCGAGGCCGACGATCCCGAGGCGGTGGAGCGCAAGCTGAGCGCCCTGGAGGAGCGCGCCGGCGGTGCCCCGCGGGAGATCCCGCAGCCCTGACGCGGCGTCCGGCGCCACCGGGCCGGCCCCCGCGACGCCCCCGCCGCCGGCACGGTCGTCGCGACCCATGCCGAGGATGAGAGCCCTCGACCGCCGGACCCCGGGTATCCCGGCGCCGGTCCTCGCCACGCTCCTGGCCACGTCCCTGATCTCCTGCGCCGGGGCTCCGGCGCCCCGGGTGCCCGGGCCGGAGGCCCCGGCGGTCACACCCTGGGCGCTCCCTCCCGGCGCCTACCCGACCCAGAGCCTCTTCCGGTTCCAGTACGACGGGCCGGAAGGGGAGGGCACCCTGCGACTCGTGTTGCGGCTGGCGGACCCGGAGCGCTACCGCCTCAGCGTGGCCGACCGCCTGGGCCGGCCGGCGGTCACCGTCGACGCCGGCCCCGGCGGCGGTTACCTCCTGGACCACCGGGAATCCCTCGCCTGTCGCCTGGACGCGGAGGTCCGGATCGAGGAGATCCCCCTGGACCCGCTGCCTCTGGACGCCGTGCCGGCGGTGCTCCTGGGGCGCCTTCCCGCCGCTCCCCGGGAGGGCACCGCGGCCGAGGACGAGGCCCGGCGGCTCTCGTTCCAGGACGCCGCCGGCCGCCGCTGGACTGCGGAGCTCGCCGGCCGGGCCGGGCAGGCGGCCCCGGCCTCGGACCCCGCCGGGGAGCCCGTCTCCTGGACCCTGTGGCGCGGTGGTGAGCCGGTCCTGTGGTGGCGCCGCACCGACGGCGAGATGCTCCTCTCCAACCGGGACCGGGGAGTCCAGATGCGCTGGCGGAAGGTGGGCCGCGAGCCGCTGGCGGAGCCCCTGCCGCCGCCGGGGATTCCCCCGGGCTACGCTCCGGGGACGTGCACCCCGCGTAGGCGGTCCGTGGGAGCAGGGTCCATTTGACAGGCCGCGCGGCGCCTTCTAGCATGTTCTACGGGCGTTTCGTGGGCACGCGGATCCAGCCGTTCCGGCCGCGTGCTCCGGGGCGCCGGAAGAGGGGGAGCTGGCCAGACGGAGGAGAGTCCACGATGGAAATCACCGAAGTCAAGGTGTTCCCGGTCAGCGAAGACAAGCTGAAGGCGTTCGTCTCGGTGGTCCTGGACTGCTGCTTCATGGTGAACGACATCAAGGTGATCCGCGGCAAGGACGGGCTGTTCATCAGCATGCCGAGCCGCAAGAAGAAGAACGGCGAGTTCAAGGACGTGGCCCACCCGCTGAACAACGAGACCCGCCGCATGATCGAGGAACGGGTGTTGGACGAGTACGAGCGGGTCCTCCGGGGGCGGGGCGAGGCTCCGGAGGTGGGGAGGCGGCGCCTCAAGATCGACGACGAGGAGGAGGCGGCGCCACCGCGCGGCGTGCCGGCCGTGGCGGCGCCGCCGCTATCGGAGCGCTCCCCGGGGACATCTCCGGCGGCTGCTGCGCCGACGGCGGACGGCGGCGACGAGCTTCACCGGCCGGCAGCGGCCGCTCCGGCGTCTGCATCGGCCCGCGCTCAGCAGGACCCGGAACGGGGGCCCGAGGCTCCGCCGGGGGCACGGGGCGGCGACGGGAGGGACACGGAGCCATCGGAGGGCAAGAGCCTGGAGGAGATCCAGGAGATGCACCTCCGGGATTCGTTCTGGTCGGTGAGCTAGGAGCCTGCGCAAACTCCTGGAACGTCCAAACCGGCGGGCGCGGGCCCGCCGGGGCGGTTGCTGGGCCGCCCGGGACCGAAGCTCTGGGGCGTCGCCAAGTGGTAAGGCACGGGACTTTGGATCCCGCATTCGTAGGTTCGAATCCTACCGCCCCAACCAGATCGGCCAGATCCGACCGGTAGTATCGAGGAACCAGGGCCGGTGCCGGGGCGCTTGAGTGCGCCGGCGACCGGACGTCTGCAGAGACGCCGCAGCCCGCGGCTGTGGCGCCTCTTCGTGCGGGGGGGCACGTGTACGGCGAGCTGAAAGTCTTCGGCGGGAGAGCGCATCCCGCCCTCACGGAGGAGATCTGCGGGTACCTGAACGTGGCGCCCGGCAAGGTCACCACGTACAACTTCTCGGACGGGGAGATCTTCTGCCAGATCGACGAGAACGTCCGGGGCTCGGACGTGTTCGTCATCCAGCCCACCTGTCCGCCGGCCAACGAGAACCTGGTGGAGCTGCTGGTCATGCTGGACTCCTTCAAGCGTTCCTCGGCGGAGCGGGTCACGGCGGTGCTCCCGTACTTCGGCTACGCCCGCCAGGACAAGAAGGACAAGCCCCGGGTGCCCATCACCTCCAAGCTCGTGGCGGACCTGATCTCGAAGGCCGGAGCGGACCGGGTGCTGGCGATGGACCTCCACGCCGCCCAGATCCAGGGTTTCTTCGACATCCCCGTCGACCACCTGTTCGCCGCCCCGGTGATCCTGGACGCGG
>JBKHJP010000313.1:0-5276 GCA_046538065.1 Thermoanaerobaculia bacterium
CCGAGGGCCGGGGGGCCATGCCGGGGTTCGAGCGCAAGCTCACGCCGGAGGAGATGGCCGCCCTGACCGAGTACACGCTGGAGCGCTTCGGGCCGCCACCGGACGCCACTCCGCCTCCTCCCACCCCGGACGGCTCTTCCGAGGGATAATGCCGGCCAGAATGGATCCGAAACGCTTCAAGGAAGCCTACGAACGCCTGCAGTACCTGGACGACAGCATGACCTACAAGGTCCGCCGCCACGGCCGGAGCCGGCTCCACTCTCCGGGGGTGGAGGAGGTGGACGAGGCTGTCAAGACCCTGGGCGACTACACCACGGAGCTCAAGGAGATCGTCAACGAGCTCTTCCTGGCCATCGGCTCGAAGCCCAAGGGCGGTGGGGAGGGTGGGCCGTAACGCCGGAGGGGCGGTGGCAGGCTCCGCTCGGGACCGGATGCTCCCGGTCGTCCCCGGGCGCGTGTAGGGGAGGAGCTTGTCTCCTCCCGTGCTTCAGCCGCCGACGAGCTCCACGCCTCGGGCGGAGGCAAGCTCCGCCCCTACACGCCTCATAGGGGCCCTGGGCGCCTCACCCCATCCCTGTCGACCCGAAGCCGCCTTCGCCCCGGCCGGTGCCGTCCAGCTCGGAGGCCTCCTCCCACTCGACGGCTTCGACCCGGGAGACGACGAGCTGGGCGATCCGGTCGCCCCGGGACAGGGTCAGGGGGGCGTCGCCCAGGTGGATCAGGATCACCCGGACCTCGCCGCGGTAGTCGCTGTCGATCGTCCCGGGGGCGTTGGCCAGGGTGATGCCGTGCTCCAGGGCGAGGCCGCTCCGGGGACGCACCTGCCCCTCGTAACCGGGGGGAATCTCCAGGACCAGACCCGTGGGCACCAGCAGGCGCTCGCCGGGGCGCAGGACCACCTCGCCCTCGAGGGCGGCTCGCAGGTCGAGCCCGGCGCTGCCGGGAGAGCGCGTGGAGGGAAGCGGCAGCTCCCGGCCGTGCTCCAGGCGGCGCAGGCGGATCTTCACGGCCAGCGCGCCGCCGGAGCAGAGCTCCGCGTCCGGCCTCCAGCTCCGGCCCCCGCCCCGGTCGAGGCAGAGCTCGGCGCCCTGCCGCCCGCCCCGGCCGAGGCAGAGCTCGGCCGCTTCAGGCGTGGGACGGAGCCGGGGGAGCGCGTCACCATTCGCTGTACGGAGTGCCGTCCAGGCTCAGCCGGTCGGATCCGGAGAAGACGTCGATGACGCCGGGCTCGCCGCCTTCCGGCGCGTCGGTCTCCGCCGGGAACGCGTCCGGGTCCCGCTCCTCGTGCTCCACGAGCCAGGTCTCGCGGGAGTTGGTGATCGGGTCCATGGGCACAGTGCGGAGGTACTCCTCCTCCACGAGGGCCTCCAGGCCCGGGGGGTAGTGGCCCTTGTCGGCGTGGAACTGGTTGAGGGCGTCCCGCATGGCCCGGAGGTTGGTCTTGAGGACCGCTTCCTCCGCCCGCCGGGGGGCGTCCTTGAGCCGCGGGAGGGCGATCGTGGCCAGGATGCCGATGATGGCGATCACCACGATCAGCTCCAGCAGGGTGAAGCCGTCCTGGCCCTTCCGGCGGAGCGCGGGACGGCGGGACCTCCGGGAGGCCGGGCCCGGGCGCGTGGCCACGCCGGGTGCCTGCGCTGCGCCGGTCCGGTCGAGGGCTTCGCTGAGCGTCGCGTGCATCACCACTCCGAGTACGGTTCCCCGTTCAAGCCCACGCCCTCGGACAGGGAGTAGACGTCGTAGACGTTCTCGCCCCCCCAGGACGGGGAGTCCGGCGGGTCCTGGTAGCTCCTGAGCCCCCACTCGCGCTCGCCGGTCATGGGGTCCAGGGGGATCCGGCGGAGGAACCGGGCCTTGAACTCGACCTGGCCCACCACGTCGACGCCCTCCACCAGGGTCTCCAGGTCGGGGGGGTAGCCGTCCGAGCCCAGGTCCACCGGGAGCAGCCCGGCGTCACTGTAGCGCTTGAACTCGTCGATGGCGTAGCGCATCTCCCGGAGCGCCCCCCGGAGCTCCGCCTCCTTGACCCGCTTGCGGGTGGTGTGGACGAGGGGCACCGTGGCCGCCGCCAGGATCGCCAGGATCCCGGCGACGATCACCATCTCGACCAGGGTGAACCCGGCCTGGCGCGTGCGCGGCGTCGAAGGCATCGGTCCGTCGGTCAGCTCCATCTCACTTCTTCTTGGCCTGCTTCGCCTCTTCGGTGGGCCGCTCCGGCCGCTCCGGCGGCTCCTCGCTGCCCACCCGCACCTCCGCAGCCTGGGCGCGGACGGTGAGGCGGTTCCTCCCGGAGTCCAGGGCGGAGGTGTCCTCGAAACGCAGGCCGCCGGCGCCGGCGCCCACGGCCCGGAACACCACGCGGACCACCGGCCCCTCGCCGGCCACGCCCGGCCCGTCTCCCAGGCGGCTCGCCCCGATCACCAGGCGGCCCGGCGTGGAGGTGTCGGAGAGCACCTCGGCGGCCTCCGGCGACCCCAGGAACGAACCGGCCTCGACCCGCTCCACCGTCAGCACCTCCGGGTCGAAGCCCACGGTCAGCGGCAGGTGCGAGACCGGCGCCAGGGCCCGGGCGGAGAGCGTCACCTCGAACGTGTCTCCGGGGGCGACGCCCAGCTCCGCCGGTGTCATCTGGAGCTCGACGTCCGTCGCTCCGGCGAGCGGCGACGACGTCACCGAGGCCAGCCGCCCGAAGGAGGCCGCCTTCTCGGTGACGTCGGCCAGGGTCGTGGCGTCCGCCATCAGGCCGTCCACCACGGACTCCAGGTCGGCGGTCCCGCCGAGGGCGCTCCGGTTCCCGTCCGGCGGCTCCTCCTCCGTCCCTTCCCCGGGCGGTGGCGGGGGCGGCGGCTCGTCCTCGAAGGAGGAGGGCGGCGGCAGGCCCGGCACCAGCTCCTGGCCCGGAGTCAGCGGCTCCTCCTGCTCTCGGTCCTGTTGTTGCCGCTGCTGCTCCTGCCGCTGCTGCTCCTGCTGCAGCTGCTCCTGCTGCTGTTGCTCCTGCTCCTGCTCCTGGTCCTGGTCCTCGTCATCGCGGAGCCCCCGCGGCAGGCTCTGGAGCCGCTCGCGGATGCGCTCACGGATCTCCTCCGGGCTCGCCTCGTCCGGGCCGTCGAAGGGCCCCTCGGCGTCGGACTCCACCCGCGGGCTGCCGCCCCGGAAGGTGATGTTCTGCTCCGTGCCCACCCAGATCGGCAGCAGGTCGGTCTCGGTGATGTCCGGCAGGCGGACGATGTGGGGCGTCAGCGTCAGGATCACGTCCGTCCTGCGGTTCTCGGTGTTGTTCTTCGAGAACAGACGCCCCAGGACCGGGATCTCCGAGAGCCCCGGCACGCCGTTCTCGCTCGCCGTGTCGTCCTGCCGGATCAGGCCCGCCAGGAGGTTGGTCTCGCCGTCCTTGAGCCGGATCGTCGACTCGATGGTCCGGGTGCCGATGATCGGCTGGGCCGCCTGGTCGCCCCCGGCCGAGACCTGCCCGGTGACCTGGGAGACCTCCACCGTCAGCTTCAGGGTCACCTCCTCGTTGTGATGGACCCGGGGCTCGATGTTGATGGTGATGCCCACGTCCTGGTACTGGAAGGAGGTGATGGGGACGATGTTTCCGCCCACGGTGTTGGAGGTGTTGAAGCTGGTCACCGGGATCGGCACCCGGTCGCCGATCACGAGCCGGGACTGCTCGCCTTCGCTGATCCGGAGCTTCGGCTGGGCCAGGAGCTGGGCGTCCGTGTTCGATTTGACGAAGTTGTAGACCACGTTCGGGATGGTCAGGGCCCAGTTGTTCTGGTTCAGGAACTCCAGGTCCGACACCCGCAACGAGGCGTCCTCCGAGCCCAGGTCCAGGCTCTGGGTGACCTGGTAGTTGCTGAGCTGGACCCCCAGGTCCCGGATCTTGTTGCTGGAGAGCTGGAGGAGCTCGACGTCGATCACCACCTCGGCCTTCGCCTTGTCCACCGTCTCGATGATCTTCTCCGCCACCTTCACCTTGTCCGCCGTGTCCCGCAGGATGATGGCATTGAGCTGCTCGTTCGTGGCGATCTGCCGGGCCCCGATCAGGCTCCGGAGGATCGTCAGGGCGTCCTTGACGTCGGCGTTCGAGAGGAAGAAGGCCTGGATCACCAGGTCCTCGTAGTTCCGCCGGTTCTGGGGGGTATCTTCGGCGATGATGATGGTCTGAGGGTCCAGGACCTTGTAGAAGTGCCCCGCCGCCCGCATGAGGATCTCCAGTGCGTCCTGGGCCGTGACCTCCTTCAAGACGATGGGGATCTCCGTGTCCTTGAGGTTCGGGTCGAACAGGACGTTGATCCCGAAGGCCTTGCCCAGGGAGCGGTAGATCGACTGGATCGGCACCGGCTCCGGGAACTCCAGGGAGATGGGCTCGTCGGAGCGGGGGTTGAGCAGCGGCGGCTGGGGCCGGATGCCCTGGCTCCGGCGCTTGATCTCCTCCAGGGTCTCGAGGTCGGTTCCCTGGCGGGCCGCCTCGATCTCGTCGCGGACCTTCTTGAGCTCCACCTGGGCGTACTGGTTCGACGGATCGAGCTGGACCGCCTGCTGGTATTCCACCAGCGCCCGCTCCATCACCCCGGCCTCCTGAAACTCCTTGCCCTTGTCGAAGTGCTCCTGGGCGGCGCGCACCCGGGCCCGCAACAGGTTGCCCCGGTACGTGACGTTGGTGGGCTCCTCCTCCAGGGCCTCGGTCCAGTAGAGGACCGCCTCGTCCCAGTCACCGGTCTGGGTGGCGATCTCGGCGCGCCGGGCGGCCCGGAACCCTGTGCAGCCGGCGGCTAGCACGGCGGCCGCCGTGACGAGTGCGATGCTGCGTAGAACGGTTCGTCCCCTTGCCATGGATCTCTTCCTCCGGGCCAAGTGGTGCTTCCTATCGTCCGCGTCCGGCGCCGATCGGCAACCGTTCGGCGGACGCTTCGGGGAACCCAACGAAGCCCAGGTCGGCGGACTCGTAACCGATCCTGGCGACGCGGAACTTCCCCTCGATGACGCCGCCCGTGCGTACGTTGTAAATCTCTTCTCCGTTGGAGAAGACGGCGATCGGATCGTCCTCGGGGCCGAACCGGCCCAGGTACTGGACGCCCACCGGCGGGGGCTGGGGCTTCGCCGGCTCCGCCGGCGCCGGCGGTGGAGCCTGGCGCGGCGGCGGTGGCGGCACCGGCGGCGGCGGCGGGGGCGGCGGCGGCGCCGGCGGCTCGTAGAAGCGGAACGGGTCCCGTCCCGGCTCGTACTTCTCCGCCACGTCGCCCACGTCCAGGGCGGCCAGGGCCACCACGTCG
>JBKHJP010000314.1:0-5271 GCA_046538065.1 Thermoanaerobaculia bacterium
GCGTCTCCGGCTCCAGGGCCATGCCGCACTTCGGGCAGTCGCCGGGGCCCTCCTGTTCGACCTCGGGGTGCATGGGGCAGGTGTAGGTCGCCCCGGCCGGACCCCTGCGCTCCGTGCCGGCGTCGGGGGGGTGGGCGTGGTGCGGGGGCTCGGCTCCGGCCCCGTTCAGGTAGCGCTGCGGGTCCGCCTCGAGCTTCTCCTTGCAGTGGACGGAGCAGAAGTGGATCGTCTCGCCGTCGACCTCCAGGGTGGCGGCGGCGTCTTCGGCGGGGAAGCGCATCCCGCAGACCGGGTCCGTGACCAGGGGCTCTCGTTCGGTGGCTTCCATCGGCGGCTCCTTCAGCGTCCGTACTTCTTGAACAGGTCCGTCAGCTCGGCGTACATGGCTTCGGCCTCGTGCGGGTCCCCGGAGCGCAACGCCCCGGTCACGCAGTGGCGGAGGTGATCCTGCAGCAGGACCTGGACGGCGGCCCGGAGCGAGGCCTGGACGGCGGCCACCTGGGTCAGGATCTCCGGGCAGTAGCGCTCCTCCTCCACCATTCGCTGGAGGCCCCTGACCTGGCCCTCGATCCGGCGGAGCCGGGCCAGGAGGCGCCGCCTGTCCCCGGGCTCGTGCGCCAGGGCGCCCTTCGTCGCCGAGGGCGGTTCGGCGGGGGGTGCCGGGGAGTGTCCGGGCGAGGTGCGGGCTGGATCTCCTATACCCATGGGGGGTATTTTGCCGGGACTGCGGCTCCGTGTCAAGACCCTGGTGGGGCGGCTTGACGCGGTGCGGCCGGCCGATCCGGTAGCATCGGAGCGGATCTCGACGGGCAGCCGGCACCGGGAGGCGCGCGGGTGAGGGAGCGGCGGTGCGGAGCGGACCCGGCCGGCACCGATGGGAGGTGGGGATGGACGACGTCAAGAAGCGCCGGATCGTCGCCGGGACGATCCTCGTGGTGGCGGGCCTGTTCGGGCTGCTGACGGAGCGCTGGGAGAACGTGGGGGACGGCCTCCTCTTCGCCGCCGTCGGCCTGGGGTTCCTGATCGCCTACTTCTGGACCCGCAAGTACCCCTTCCTGGTGCCGGGGGGGCTGCTGGTGGGGATGAGCTTCGGGTTCTACCTCCACGTGGCCCGGCCGGGCTTCGGCGAGGCGGTCCTCCTGGGCCTGGGCGTCGGCTTCTTCCTGATCTGGCTCCTGCACTTCGCCTATGCCAGGGAGAACGTCTGGTGGCCTGTCATCCCCGGGGTCATCCTGCTCCTCCTGGGCTTCCCCTTCACCCGGGACTGGATCAGCCACGCCTTCGACTACTGGGAGTTCCTGCTGATCGCCGCGGGGGTGCTGCTCCTGGTGCTGGGGCTCGCCGGGCGCGGGCGGCGGGAGCGGCGTGCGCACGAGGGCGCTCCGAACGGCCATGAGCCGTCCGAACCGCCGCAGGTCTGAGCCCCGGGAGCAGTTCCAGGCCCTCGGCGAGCGGGTGTGGCTCAACACCGCCCACCAGGGGGTGCTCCCTGACGCGGCGGCGGAGGCGGCGCGGGCGGCCGTCGCCTGGAAGCAGCGCCCGTGGGAGCTCACCCAGGAGCGCTTCTCCGGGGTCCCCGGGGCCCTCCGCTCGACCCTGGCGCGGCTCCTGGGCGCCCCGGAGGAGGAGGTCGTCCTCGCCAACAGCAGCTCCTACGGCCTCCACCTGCTAGCCAACGGCTTCCCGTGGCGCAGCGGCGACGAGGTCCTCCTGGTCCGGGGGGACTTCCCGTCCACGATCCTGCCGTGGCTGGGCCTGGAGCGCCGCGGCGTCGCCGTGCGGTTCCTCGAGCCCCGGGGACCGGCGGTGACGGCGGAGGAGGTGGCGGCCCACCTGGGGCCCCGGACGCGGGTCCTGTGCACGACCTGGGTCCACTCCTTCACCGGCCACGCCATCGACGAGCGCGCCGTCGGCGAGGCCTGCCGGGCCCGGGGCGTGCGCTTCGTCCTGAACGCCTCCCAGGGCGTGGGCGCCCGGCCGCTCCCGGTGGCGGACCTGCCGCTGGACGCCGTCACCGGCGTGGGCTTCAAGTGGCTCTGCGGGCCCTACGGCACCGGGTTCTGCTGGGTGCGCTCGGAGCTGCTGGCCCAGCTCGAGCACAACCAGCTCTACTGGCTCGCCTTCCAGACCGCCGGGGACCTGGAGGGGGGAGGCCCGGACGGCCCGCCCGACGAGGGGCCCGGCGCGCCACGGCAGAGCCCCGCCGGGGCCGGGCCCGCCGTCGACCCCGACCGGGTCCGGGAGCTCGGCGCCCGCCGGTACGACGTCTTCGGCACCGCCAACTTCTTCAACTTCAGCGCCTGGACGGCCGCCTTGGAGGTGGTCCTGGACCACGGCGTCGAGGCGATCGCCGCCCACGACCAGGCCCTTGTGGAGCGCCTGATCGCCGGGCTCGACGAGGGCCGCTTCGAGCTCACCAGCCCCCGCGAAGGCCCGGAGCGCTCGACCCTGGTCTTCTTAACCCACCGCGATCCGGCAGAGAACCGCGCCGTCCACCGCCGCCTCCGGGACGCCGGCGTCCACTGCGCTCTCCGCCGCGGCCGCCTGCGCCTCAGCCCCCACCTCTACAACACGCCGGAGGACGTGGACCGGGCGCTGGAAGTGCTCCACCGGTGAGCTGGCGACCCGCCGGGTCATGCACGGATTGAAAGCGAGATTTACGATTCGTGCATGACGATCCGGCGACCCCTGGAGGAGCCCCTACTCGAGCTGTCGTCGCGCCTGCCCGAGCGGATGTTCCACCTGCGCGAGACCCGGGGAGCCGAAGTCGACCTCCTGATTGAGGAGGGCGGCCGGCTCACCGCGGTGGAGGTGAAATCCGGCGCGACGGTGATACCGGACTTCTTCCGGGGCCTCCGCCGGCTGGCCGACGAGCTCACCGAGCAAGCCTCTCATCTCACCCTGGATCCGCGGGTCGTTTACGGCGGTGACGCGTCTCAGAGCCGGAGCGCCGCCACGGTGATCCCCTGGCGGGAGCTGCATGCGCACGCCTGGTAGCCGGAGCTCCCGACACCCTGGCGCGGGCCTGCACGGATCGTATTCCTTCCCGCCCTCCTCGCTGCAGCGGCCGGCTGCCGCTGCTCCGTCCCGGAAACGGATACGATTCCCGCGCCCATGAGCCCTCCTCCGTATGCCGAGCGCCTGGGGGTCCCCCGGCCGGACCTCGGCCTCCTGGTCGAGCGGTACGACCAGGGGGAGCTCCGTCTGATCGACCTCCTGGTGGGAGTGCTCCTGGAGCGGGGCGGCCCCGTGGCCCTGGACGAGGCGGCGGCGCGCCTGGCCGAGCTCGGAGTCCGCCACTGGCACGACGACCTGGCGATGGTGCTCAAGCGCTCCATGGCGCCGAGTCCCGAGGTGACGATCGACCGGGAGGGGCGGTTCGCCCTGGCGATCCTGGACCCGGAGGACGACCGGCTCGGGCGGCGCCTCCGGAAGCTCCGGCCGCCTCCGCCGAGCGCTTCGCAGCCGGGTCCGTCGAGCCCTCAGGATCTAGAGGCCGTGCACCGGAAATGGCGCGAACGGCAGGCCGCCGAGCGGAAGGAGGCCGCCGCCCTCCGCCGTGTGCTGATCCATGGCGTCACCGTCGGGGCACGGCTTCGGGCGGCGGGGCTCCTGGACCCGGAGAGCGGGCGGATCGAGACCTTCGTTGAGGCGGAGCTCGGCGAGATGCCAGAGCGGCTGGCGCGCTACGACCTGGTAATCGGCATCGGCCCCCGCCACGTGCTCCACGGGCTCGGAGCCGATCCGGACGCGTTTCGGCTTGCCGATCTCGATCGTCCGCAGAAGACGCGGAAGGTCGGCCGGAGGGGTCGGCGACTACAGCTCACCAACGAGATGCTGGTCTCGGGAACCGTCGGCGGGCGGCGGCCCCTGGGCCGCGAGGACCAGTACCGCGGGTACCTGGAGAAGCGTCACCTGGCCGGGCTTCGCCGCCGCCTCGAAAGGGACCTCGAGGCCCTGTGGGCGTACTACCGCTTCGGCGTCCTCCACCGGGAGGTCTGCCTGCGCTGGGGGGCGGTGGAGGACTTCATCCCGGCCGGATGGGCCCACCCCGGAGACCCGAGTCTGCTCCAGATGGCGCGCGAGGCGCGGGAGAGCGGCCGTGTGCTCGAGGTGGTCCCGGGCAGACCACCGGCGTGGCCCGATCCCTGGGAGGGCTCGACCTTGGTCGAGGTGGAGGAACGCGGGTCCTACGACCTGTTGCTCGTGCCCCTCCCGGGCCAGTCGGCCCGGGGCGGGGACCTGATCTTCGAGGCCCGGGTCGTGGAACCTCCGCAACCTGGAAGCCTCGCCGCCGAACCCGAAGTGCGGGTCCGGCTCTCGCTCCGGGAGCGGGACCTGGTGCTGGAGAGCTGCTTGACGGTCAGTCCGGAGCTGGAGCGGCGCTTGAGAATCGCGCCGCTCCGGGGCGCCGGCTCGATCGAGATCCGCCTGGATCCGGACGAGCTGGACCAGCTTGCCGGGGATCTGGCCTTCGCTGCCAACCACTCGGACGATTCCCGGCTCCAGGAGCGCCTGGACCGGATCTGCGACCGCCTGACCGGCGCCGCGCACCTGGCCGTCAACTGAGGCGCGCCTCACCACGTCCCGCGGAACTGTTTCCGGAGCTCGGCCCGGAACTTCCCGGCGATCTTCTCGAACCCCTTCCGGCTGGGGTGGAGCTCGTCGTTCCACTCGGTCTCCGACAGCGTGGCCTGGGTGGGGACGACCACGACGTCGTCGTGCTCCCGGGCGAGGTCGGCCTGCATGGCGGCGAAGCGCTCCAGCAGCGAGCGGATGATCTTTTGCTGGTCGGCGGGGTCGGTGATCCCCTTCGACTCCATGTGGGGCCGCATCCACGGACCGACGCGGATCCCCCACAGGGTGGCGCCGCGGCCGGAGGGGATCGCCCAGTCGTAGCCGTGCATGTAGATCCGGCACTCCGGGCGGTTCTCGTTCCGCAGATGGATCAGGTCTAGGTAGGCACTCCGGAGGCTCGCGAACCGAAGGTCCGTGGTCTCCGGGTTGAGACACTCCTCCCAGCTCATGCCCGGCTCGCGCCGGCGGAGCAGCGGCAGGAGGTCCGCCCCCACGATGTCGTTGCCGCCGCCGCTGAACAGCAGCGCCTGGACCGGGAAGCGCGCCAGGTAGTCCGCCAGGCGTGCCTTCTGCCGCCCGGAGATCATGTGGAGCGCCCGGTCGCCGTTGGCCTCCAGGCGCAGGAGCGAGATCCGTCGCCCGGCCAGCTCGTCCAGGAAGTCGATCGTGTTGGCGTGGATGGGGAAGGAGAAC
>JBKHJP010000315.1:0-5247 GCA_046538065.1 Thermoanaerobaculia bacterium
GTCCAGGGCCGTCCGGAGCGGCACGTGGGTGGACAGGAGCGCCACCCGCAGGTCCGGCGCCAGGAAGGCCATGAGGTAGTCCCGGCCGTAGCGCTCGAGCCCGGCGCGCTCCGCCAGGTAGTCGGTGTGGCCGGTGAAGCCGGGGAGGGCGTGGCGGGCGATGGACCCCTTCGAGACCGGGGCCGTCACCAGGGCGGCGGCCACGCCGGAGGAGGCGAGCTCGACCCCGGCGTCCAGGGCTGCCAGGGCTCCCCGGGCGTCCTCGGGGCCGGAGCGGCCGGGCTCGACACGCCGGGGAAGGCCCACCGGATCGAGGACGGGGATCGGGGCGGTGGGGCCGCGAGGCCCGTCGTCCTCGGAGAGGCGAGCCAGCTCGGCGCCGGTGGCGGAGGGATCCCCCGGAACGAGCTCCAGGAACCGGACCCGCTCCCAGGCGGGCGCCGGGACGCTGGAGCGCACCGCCTCGAGCGCCGCCCGCTCGGCCACGAGCAAGGGCCTCCAGGCGGGGAGAGGCGTATCGGAGGGCTCGGCGGCGGGTCCGGCGGCGTGGCCGGTGGCCACCTTCAGCAGGATCTCGGGCCCGACGCCCGCCGGGTCCCCCTGGGTGAGGGCGAGAACGGGCGGCGTCTGCACCCCGTGCTCCGAAACCGACCCGAAGGCGCCGGCCCAGGTCGCGGCGGCCCGGCCCTCCCTATTCCCCGCCACCGCCGGCGGCCGCGGCGGCGGGGGAGCCCTGGCCCCGGCGCCCGCGGAGCTCGGCCTCCTTGAAGAGGTAGCGGATGCTGTGCTTCGGGATGAGGAGGTTCGGCCCCTTCTTCCGGTTCAGCTTGATCATGGCCCTGTCGTACCACTCGATCCAGCCGCGCAGCTCCTCGTCGTTGTTGAGCACCACCACCATCGGCGTCTTGTTCGCCATCTGCTTGAGGTAGTAGTACTCCTCGGCGTTCGTCTGCTCGGGAGGGGCCTGCTTGCGGCGGACGCCACGGGGGCCGACCTCCTTCTTGAGATCCTGGACGTCGGGTCGGATGAGCTTGCGGTTGGCCATGATCTTTCGGCTTTCAGCTCCTCGGCCGGCGCTTCTTCCGGTCGTACTGGTCGTCTTCATAGGCCAGGCAGCAGAGCAGCCTGCCGCACTGGCCGGAGATCTTGGACGGGTTGAGGGACAGGTTCTGCCGCTTGGCCATCTGGATCGAGATCGGCTTGAAGTCGGTCAGCCAGGTCGAGCAGCAGAGCGTCCGGCCGCAGACCCCGATGCCCCCCAGCAGCGCGGCTTCATCCCGGGCGCCGACCTGGACCATCTTGACCTTCACCTGGAACCGCTTGGCCAGGTCGCGCACGAGCTGCCGGAAATCGACCCGGCCGTCCGCCGTGAAGTAGAAGGTCGCCCGCTTGCCGTAGAGCGAGAAATCCACCCGGGAGACCTTCATCTCCAGGCCCAGGTCCCGAGCCCGCTGCTGACAGTAGCGCTTGGCGGTGGACTCGTTCATGACCTGGCGGTCCCACGCGGAGCGGTCCTCGCTGCTGGCCCGGCGCAGCACCGGCCGGGCCGTCGTCTTCTGGCACGGCTTGAAGACCGGCATGGGGGACTTCTCCACCCGGCCGAAGGCCGGTCCGTGGTCGAGCTCCACGATCAGCTCGTCACCCTTCGAGTACTGCTCGCCGCCGGTCCGGCAGAGGGTGAGGTTCGTCTCCTCCCCGAACCGGACGCCGACGAAGGTGTCCTCAACCTCCGTGGACTGGCCTCGGTACGAGCAGCCTGCACAACCCATAGGACAGCATTCCCCGATGCATCGCCGCAGCATCCACCACCCGGAGCGGCGCCGCTCCGGGGATGCTGAACGGTTCAAGTAATTGGTCGAGCGCCGTGAGTATGACAGCGCTCCGGAGGACCTGTCAATCAGAGGTAACACCGGGGGGGACGCCGAATTCCCGCCTCCGGCTCCCGGTGCCGGTCCGAGAGGTCAGGGATCCAGCGGTCGCCGCGAGCGGTCGAGGGCGGCTACGCCCCCTCCAGGACCCGGCGGCCGATGTCGCGGCGGAAGACCTTGCCCGGCCACTCGATCACCGCAGTCGCGGCGTAGGCCCGCTTCAGGGCGTCCACCAGGCGCTCGCCCCGGGCGCAGACGCTCAGCACCCGGCCGCCGGCGGTGACCAGGCCGCTCCCGCCCGGGGCCTGGCCCGTGCCGGCGTGGAAGACCTCCACGCCCTCCTGGGCGCGGGCCGCCTCGATGCCCCGGATCGGCTCCCCCTTGACCGGCTTGCCCGGGTAGCCGGAGCTCGCCAGGACGATGCACGCCGCGGCGGTCTTGCCGAAGCGGACCCGGTGGGCTTCGAAGTCGCCGTCGGCGCCGGCGCCGAGGACCGGCAGCAGGTCGCCTTCCATCCGCAGCAGGAGGGCCTGGGCCTCGGGATCGCCGAAGCGCACGTTGTACTCCAGCACCCGTGGGCCGTCCTCGGTGAGGATCAGCCCGGCGTAGAGGACGCCGCGGAACGGGCGGTTCTCCTCCGCCATGCCGGCCACCGTCGGTTGAACGATCGTCTCCAGGATCTCCCCGGCGAGCAACGGGGAGACCACGCCCGACGGCGTGTGGGCACCCATGCCGCCGGTGTTGGGCCCCGTGTCCCCCTCGCCGATCCGCTTGTAGTCCTTCGAGGTGGCCAGCGGCAGGACCCGCTCGCCGTCGGCCAGGGCGATGAACGAGACCTCCTCACCCTGGAGGACTCGCTCCACCACCAGCCGGTCGCCGCTCGCCCCGAAGCGGCGTTCCTCGAAGAAGACGGCCAGGGCCTCCTGGAGCTCGTCCTCGGACTCCGGGATGATTACCCCCTTGCCGGCGGCGAGGCCGTCCGCCTTGAGGACCACCGGCAGGCCGAAGCGCCGGGCGGCCTTCTCCGCCTCCGCCGCGTCGTGGACCACCTCGAACTCCGCCGTCGGGATGGCGTGGCGCTCCATGAACTCCTTGGCGAAGACCTTGCTCCCTTCGAGGCGCGCCGCCTCCCGGGTGGGGCCGAAGACCCGCAGGCCCCGCCGGGCGAGCTCGTCCGCCAGTCCGAGGGTGAGCGGCAGCTCGGGGCCCACCACCGTCAAGTCCATCTTCAGGTCGGCGGCGAAGCTCGCCAGGCCCTGGACGTCGTCGGCCCCCTCCGGGACCAGGTCGGCCACCTCGGCGATCCCGGGGTTGCCCGGGGCGCAGTAGAGCTCGTCGAGCTCGGGGCTCTGGGCGAGCTTCCAGCACAGGGCGTGCTCCCGGGCTCCGGATCCGACGACGAGGACCCGCATCACCGGGCCTCCTTCGGTCCGCCGGCCGCCATCCGGGCCACGGGGGTCGGCCAGGGCAGCCGCGACACCCTGTAGGGGAGGAGCTCGTCTCCTCCCGGGGTCCGGGTACCGCGAGGTCCTCGGCCCGTGTAGGGGAGGAGCTTGCCTCCTCCCGGGGTGCGGGTACCGCGGATTCGCCCAGGGCGGAGGCAAGCTCCGCCCCTACACGCGTCGGAGGAGGATGAAGCAGGGCGGAGGCAAGCTCCGCCCCTACACGCGTCGGGGGAGGATGAAGCAGGGCGGAGGCGAGCTGCGCCCCTACACGCGTCGGGGATCGGGGTTCGTTTCATCGGGCCTCCATGGCCGCTTCAACGGCGGTGATGGCGATGGCGTCCACGACGTCCTCCACCGAGCACCCCCGGGAGAGGTCGTTGATCGGGCGGGCCAGCCCCTGGAGGAGCGGACCCACGGCCCGGGCGCCGGCCAGGCGCTCGGTGAGCTTGTAGGCGATGTTGCCCGAGTCGAGGTCCGGGAAGACCAGGACGTTGGCCCGGCCCTCCACCGGGCTGCCGGGGGCCTTGCGCTCGGCGATGGGCGGCACCAGGGCGGCGTCCGCCTGGAGCTCGCCGTCGAAGGCGAACTCCACTCCGCGGCGCTCCAGCTCCCGGACCGCCTCGCGGACCCGCTCCACCCGGGGGTGCTCGGCGCTCCCCTTGGTGGAGAACGACAGCAGCGCCACGCGGGGCTCCTCCCCCAGGAGGACCCGGCAGCTCGTCCCGGCGGCCTCGGCGACGTCGGCGAGCTCCCCGGGGGAAGGCTCCGGCAGCACGCCGCAATCGCTGTAGACCAGGCTCCGGCCGTCCGGCAGGACCATCAGGAAGCAGGACGAGACCACGCGCAGGCCCGGCCGGGGACCGACCGCCCGGAGCGCCGCCTTGAGCACCTCCGGCGTGGTGGCCACGGCGCCCATGACGGCCCCGGCGGAGCGGCCCGTGGCCACCCGGAGCGCGGCGTAGTAGAGCGGGTCCCGGGCAAGCCGCTCCACCTCGTCGCGGGGCAGGGCGGGGCGGGGGCGGCGCCGGGCCAGCCGGCCGGCGAGATGGGTGACCAGCTCCGGCAGGTCCGGGTCCGACGCCGGGTCCAGGACGGGCACGGAGAGCACCACGCCGGCACGCTCCGCGGCGGCGCCCACGGCGTCGGCCGCTCCCACCAAGGCCGGGCGGGCGATCCCGGCCTCGGCGGCCCGGTGGGCGGCGGCCACCACCCGCGGGTCGTCGCCCTCGGCCAGGACGATCTCCGCCGGCCCGGACGGGCCCTGGGCGGCGCTCTCGCGGAGGACGGTCAGGGGGTCGCGTCGATCGGTTCGATCGGCCATGGGGAGCCACGCGTGACGGTGGGCCTTCTCCGGAGCGGCGCCCCACGGAGAGGCCGTTCTGCCGACGAGCCCGGGGCAGTCTAGCAGGGCTCGGGCCGGGACGGCGCCGAGCGGAATCCGCCGCCGGCCCGGTTTCAGGGCGCCGGGACGGCGCTCGCGGGGAGGCTCGCCAGGCGGATCGCTCCGGCGGGGGAGTCCTCCTCCGGCTCCACCCAGGCCACCAGCAGACGGTCGCTCCAGGCCAGGAGGCGGGGCACGCCGCTGGCGCGGGAGCCGGCGGCCCGGGCCACTTCCAGCGGCTCGCCGGCGCCCCGGCCGGGCACCAGGCGGCGCAGCCGGATCACCGCCTCGCCCTCCCCGGTCCGGCCCAGCCAGCTCACGATCGCACGCCCGGTTCCGTCCACCGCCAGGTCCAGTCGGCCCAGGGGGCCGTCGCCGTCCACCAGGACGGGTTCGCCGAAGGTCCTGCCGCCGTCGGTGGAGGCTGCGGCCAGCACCCGGGGGGCCGGCCTGCCGTCGACGGGGGCGGCTGTGAACCAGGCGGCCCACAGGGTGTTCCCGGAGCGGCCCACCGCGGGGCCGTTGACCGGGCAGGCGGCGATCTCCCAGCCGT
>JBKHJP010000316.1:0-5237 GCA_046538065.1 Thermoanaerobaculia bacterium
GGGCGCGGCTGCCGCCGCCTGCGCGGAAGCCCCGGCCCCTGCCCTTCCCCCGCCCCGCGGGGGTCACCGTCGATGGGCTCCGGTCGGCAAGGCCCTCGACGGTGCGTGAAGCGGCCGACCTCTGGGCAGGCCCTGAGCCGAGCCGAAGGGGCGGCCGGGGCGGGTGGGGGCGGTCGGCCCTGAGCTCACCGGTCTCTCTGCGAGAAGGTGGAGCCTGGCCAAGCGCTTCATACCGTGTCGCCCCGAGCGAAGTCGAGGGGCCTGTGCGGGGGGCGCTGGTCCGGGCAGCCCCCGCCCGGGTTCCTCGACTCCGCTTCGCTCCGCTCGGAACGACAAGGAAAGGAAAGGCTGGATGACCGGCCCCGGGAGGGGGATCCCGGTCTGGTTCCCCGGATCACCCTACTTCCCCTGAGGAGCTTCCGGAGCCCGGGAGGCTGGAGGAGGAGGCCGGGTGTGGGGACCCCGGTCCTGCTGGCTCCACGGGGTGGGGCGGCCCGGCTCAGGCCCCGTGCTCGCCCAGGCGCGCGAAGACGTCGAGAATGCCAGGGTTCTCCGGGCTACTTGCCCACCAGCAGGAGGATCCCCGCCACGAGGGCCAATACGCCCAGCAACAGGTCCGCCACCGGGATTCGCAGCGTGGGCAGGATCTCGAACAGGCCGTGGAGGACCAGGAAGACTCCCAGGATCTTGACGCCGAGGCTGTGCTTGCTCATTCGGTGCTCCTGTCAGCGGCGGGCCGGACGGCTCGCCGGTCGGGTTCTCCGGGGCTCGAAGGAGGGAAGCGATGTCCAGCGACGATCCTACACGCCGGACGGTCGTGGCGAGGGCTCCCCCCGCCCGCAGCCCGCCTGCCTTGGAGGTTTCGCCCCTGGCGTTGCAGATTCTTCCGTTTCCCAAAACGCCCCCGGAGCCTTGCAGGGCGGGGAATCCCGGGATTTCTGGCCCTTCTCCCGTCTCGGCACCGGCCTTGCACTGCTTCAGTGGCGTCGCAAGGAGCGATCGGTCCTCCGGCCGAACGCTCGCGACACTCAGAGGCCGCGGTCGAGCGGCTCTCCCCCGGTTCCCAGTCCCCCGCCGGGGCGCCGTCGACCGCGGCCTCGTTTTTTTGGGGGGGCTTCGTTCCAGAGCTTTAGGCCGCGCCAGGCGGAGGTGCTCTCTCGAAACGTCGGTTCCCCCGCCCCGGTTGCCCGTGGAGGCGAGCCCGGACCGGCCCGAGCCTATCCACCCAAGCAGAGATCCACCGGACCGCCCCCCTCTCCCTCGGTCCCTCTCCCACCCTCCGGGGGGAGAGGGACGCCCCCACCCGACCCGAGTGCTGACAGCCTTGACCATCTTCTCCGTTGCCCTACCGCGCAGACATCCAGGGCCACGACGAATCGGAGGCTCAGGGGCACGACGAATCGGGGTCCGGCCGGAGCAGAGGGCGGGGCAAGGACGGCGAAAGGCCGTTGGGGGCACGCCTCCGAACGGTGCAGGAGCTGCCGGGAGCACGCCTCCGAACGGTGAAGGAGCCGGGTCGGGGGTCCACCCCGCAGGGAACCTCGAAGCCCGCGCCGCTCTCAGCCGGATCGGCTTCCACAACCGCCGGGCGCGCGGGCTGAGAGCCTGTGAGAAAATCGCCGGGCCTACTGCGGGCGCCTCCGAATCGCCCCTGGCTGCGTTGCGCCTCCTCGACGTAGGCCCTGCTACGCCTGCGTCGGCGCGCCTTGCCAGGGGCGCCCGGATGACGCCCTCGCTACGGCCGGAGATTTCTTCACAGGCTCTGAGCGGAGGCGCGAGCCGACGCCCCATCCACCCGGACGCTCGCGCCGGTTCCCGGCGGGGTGGACCTCCGCCCCGGCTCCCTCGCTCCGCGGTACGGCCGGACCTCGGGAGGAGGCGAGCTCCTCCCCTACGGCGTCCGGCGCACGACCATGCGCTCGTCCCCCAGGCGGCGGGTCGCACCGACCGAGTCCAGGTGCTCCAGGAGGGGGATCGCCCACTTGCGGGTCAGGCCGAAGTGGTCCTTGAACTGAGGCACCCCGAAGCGCTCCCAGCCCGTCGCTTCGAGCTCCCGGCGCAGCGACTCGACGGCCGAGGCGGCGAGCACCAGGCCGCCCGGCAGGCGGATCAGCCGCCCGCGATCCACCAGGTAGCGCACGACCCCTTCCAGGATCTGGGGCTTGGCCGAGAGCTCCCGGCCGACATCGGCGGGTGACGACGGCGTCAGCCCGGCCGCCGCGAAGCGCTCGAGCACCGCGTTCGCCAGGTCCGACTCCTCGTCGGTCAGCTCCGCCGAGCGGCCCGGCAGGTTCACCACGTCCCCCTCCACCGTCAGGACTCCCTGCACCTCGAGCCACGAGAGGTAGACGTCGGCGAGCTCGCCGCCGCGGCCCGGGAGGATGCGCTCCACCGCCTCGGCCTTCGGGATGCCGAGAGCCAACCGGTCCCGCTCGAAATACTCCGTCAGGACGCGCCGGGCGCGCTCGGCGATCTTGCGGAAGACGGCTGGCGCGATCCAGCGGCGCGGCCGGCCGGAGCCGCCGCCTTCGACGGCCAGGAGCTGCCCGTCGGCGGCGAGGGCGGCTAGGCGCTCGGCGACGCCCTGCGGGAAACGGCCCAGGCGGCCGGAGGCCTCCTCGGCCGTGAGCCCCGCCGCCCCCGCAGCCTCGGCCCAGTGGAGGAGGGCGGGGGCGGGATCCCCGGCGTCGGCGGGCGAGGGGCCGGCGTCCGCGGGCAGGGCCAGGGCCCGCCCGGCGCGGGCCAGGTCCCGCAGCCGTGGGCTCCGCGGGTCGGGGTCCAGCACCACACCGCCGCCGAGGGTCGTCTCCGGGGAGGGGCGACGCACGATGACCCGGTCCCCCCGGACCGCCACCACCGGGTCCCGGAGGCGGAGCTCCACCGGACCGGCTTCACCCGGGGGCAGCTCCGCCGACCGGCTCGCCCGGGGCTCCTGCGGCACCGGCCGGAGCTTCGCCAGGGACTCGCCGGACAGAAGGTGGACCCGGACCGGCGTGAAGCCCCGGAAGGGCTCCGGCGCCTCCGGGAGGTGGCGCAGATGGACCAGCAGGCGGCGGGTGGTCCGGTACCGGCCCGGGGAGACCGCCTGCCGGCCCCGACCCAGGCCCTCCAGCTCGGCGCCGGCGAGCTGGAGGGCCGTCCGCTCACCCGCCACCGCCTCGTCCCGGCCGGTGCCGTGGACCTGGATGCTCCGGACCCGGACGGTCCGGCCCGGCCCGGGGAGGATCTCCAGCGTGTCCCCGACGGCGATCCGGCCGGCCGCCAGCGTGCCCGTGGCGACGACCCCCAGCCCCTTCAGGTGGAAGGCCCGGTCGATGGGGAGCCGCGTCGGAAGATCCCGCTCCCGGAGCCCGGTGTCCGGGCCGGCCTGGGCTGCGTCGTCCCGTTCCGCGCCGCCCGGCCCGGGCCGGCCGGTCGCGGGAGCCAGGGCGTGCTCGGCGGCCAGGGCCAGCAGCCGCTCTTCCAGCGCGGCCATCCCCTGGCCGGTGACGCTCGAGACGGGCAGCACCGGGGAGCCTGCGAAGGGGGTCGTCTCCAGGAGCTCCTCGACCTCCAGCCGGGCGAGCTCCACCAGGTCGGGGTCCACCAGGTCCGCCTTGGTCAGGGCCACGATGCCCGAGGGGATGCCCAGGAGCGAGCAGATCGCCAGGTGCTCCCGGGTCTGGGGCTTCACCCCTTCGTCGGCGGCGACTACCAGGAGCATCACCCGGATGCCGCCGAGGCCCGCCAGGGCGTTGCGCAGGAACTTCTCGTGCCCGGGGACGTCGACGAAGCCCACCTGGAGGGTGTCGCCCGACGGGAGCTCCCGCTCCAGGTGCGCGAAGCCCAGGTCGATGGTGATCCCGCGCTCCTTCTCCTCCGCCCACCGGTCGCAGTCGATCCCGGTGAGGGCCTCCACCAGGCGGGTCTTGCCGTGGTCGATGTGCCCCGCCGTCCCCACCACGACCCGGCGGACGGCGGCTCCGGAGGAGGGTTCGGGCATCACGCGTTCCCGGTGAGGACCTCCCGGGCGATCCGGGAGACGACGGCATTGTCGGCCCGGCCGCCGAAGCGCTCGATCATCGCCGGCATCACCCGGCCCATCGCCTGGGGCCCGGAGAGGTCGTGCTCCGCGGTGTACGACTCCACCGCCGAGCGGATCTCCTCCTCGCTGGGCGCGGCGGGGAGGTAGTCCCGCAGGGTCTCCGCCTCCCGGCGCTCCAGGGCGGCCTGCTCCTCCCGGCCCCCCGTCTCGTACTGCTCCGCCGAGTCCTCGCGCTGCTTGATCCCCTTGCGCACCAGGGAGAGGAAGGTGGCCTCGTCCACCTCGCCGCCCTGGCGGATGCGTTCGTTCTTGAGCTCGGTCAGGAGCATGCGAAGGGTCGAGACGCGCTCCTTGTCCCGGGCCTTCATGGCCTCCTTGAGGTCGGCCTCGATGCGCTGTTGCGGGGTCTCCGTCGTCGGTTCAGCCATGGCTGGATCTTACCGCTTAGAATCGTCCGGTGCCCGACGAGCTTTGGTACGAAATCCGCCTGGCGAAGGAGGACTTCAAGTTCTCGGCCGCCCACTTCACCCTCTTTCCGGGCGGCCGGGCGGAGCTCCTCCACGGCCACAACTACCGGGTCCGGGTCCGGCTCCGGGGACGGCGGCTGGACCCGGTGGGCCTGCTGGTGGACGTGATGGGGGTGAAGCGCCGGATCCGGGCCTCGTGCGCGGCGCTGGACGAGCGGACCCTGATCCCCGACGGCACACGGCGCCTGGAGGTCTCCCGGGACGGCGCCGCCGTGGAGGTCCGGTTCCAGGGCCGGAGCTACCGCTTCCCGGGGGACGACGTCGTGCTGCTGCCCCTGGAGAACGTCTCCATGGAGCTCCTGGGGCGCATGCTCTGGGGCGAGATCGCCCCGGAGCTCGACGGCAGCCCGGTGGAGGAGCTCACGGTGGAGGTGGAGGAGACGGCGGGGCAGAGCTGCTCGTACCGGGCACCCCTGGACCGGCGCCAGCCCTGACTTGCCGCCGGGGTGTAGGGGAGGAGCTTGCCTCCTCCCCTGGCCAAAGAGGCCACCGGGCCGCGGGCGGAGGCGAGCTCCGCCCCTACGGCGTCGCAGGGTGCGCCGAGGCGCACCCTGCGGCCTCAACCGGAGGCCCCGCGGAGGGCGCCCAGGTGCGCCTCGAGCTCCCGCTCCACCTCTCCCGGCTCCGGGAACCGCTTCTGCTGCTTCTTCGAGAAGACGAGGCGATCGCCCACCGCCACCTCGAAG
>JBKHJP010000317.1:0-5231 GCA_046538065.1 Thermoanaerobaculia bacterium
GGACGGGAGTGCTCGGTGGGACAAGGACGGGACCGCTCGGTGCGACAGGTCGCAGCCTACGGCGGCAGATCGCCCGTTCCCCGGTGCGGCGTCCCCGGGGGGAGGAGGCCGGGGGCGGGACGGGCGGAGGACATCGAGGCCCGACCCGGGGCCACGGGCGTCACGGATACCCGGAAGGCCGGGGGAGGGCCGAGCCGAGGCGCGGGCCCTGCGGCAAACCGTGCGACCAGCCCGCGCCGGTCCGGAGCCCAGGGCGGCGATTCATTCACACCCTCTCTCAGTCCTCTTCCTGCTCGCCCTTCCAGTCGTGGCGCATCCGCCCCAGGAGGCGGTTGATCGGGTTCATGCGGTCCAGGAAGGGGATCACCGGCGGGCGGCGGATGCCCAGCTCCTCGTGGAGCGCCGCGAGTCCCCGGTGCTCGGAATCGATCTTCCGGCCGGCCCGGACGGCGTCGATGGCCGCCTTGCGGTTGCCCGCCACCATGTGGGTCCGCGCCAGGTTCAGGTAGTTCTCCGGCTGGTAGAACTCCCGCTTGACCGCGTGCTCGCACAGGGCGAGCCCCTCCCGGATCCGGCGGTCGAAGCGCGCGATGCCGAAGCCCAGGTAGGAGTAGAACAGGCCCGGCAGCTCGGCGTTCCGCCCGTCGTCCTCGGCGACGCGCCGGAGCACGTCCAGGCCCTGCCGCCACTCCCCCCTCCGGCAGAGCTCGATCCCCTTCCAGACGACGTCGTTGGCGTGGTTCGGATCGTCCATCACGGCCATGGTGGCCTCCCGGAGTGCGGCGTCCGTGGGTGCGGAGCCCGAAGCCCCGACTACATCGACCGATAGCTATTCGCGGATTGTACCCAGCCCGGGAGCTCCTGCCAAACGCATGCTACGATCGGGTACCCTCGCCAGACCAGACGAGCCGCCCCGGAGCCCGATGAGCGACCGCCCGATCCCGCCCGACGACGTCGACGAGCTGGTGGGGCTCGCCCGCCGGCTCGCCGACCGGGAGCGCCTGGACGAGGCGTCGGAGCTCTACCTCCTGGCGCTGCGCCTGGACCCCAAGAACGTCGGCGTGAAGCTCGGCCTGGGGGAGATCCGCAAGCGCCAGCGCCAGCGCCACGGCGGCTCCTCGCCCCGGAGCCTGCGGGGGCTGGTGCGCGAGCAGATGCGTCGCGCCTCCATCGACGCGGCCCACTTCCTGGGCCTGGCCCACATCTACGCCGAGAAGGGCGAGAACTCCCGCGCCGTCGAGTGCCTGGAGGTGGCCGCCGCCAAGGACCCGGCGCACCCCGGGACGTACAAGCTCCACGGGCGCATCCTCTTCCGGCGCAAGACCTACCGGCGGGCCGCCGAGGAGCTGGAGAAGGCCCTCCTCTACAACCCCTTCGACCGCGAGACGGCGGAGCTCCTGGGCCGGGTCCTCTACGAGTGCCGGGAGATGGAGGAGGCCCTCCGGGTCTCGGTCCACGCGTTCCTGCTCCTCCACGAAGGGGACCGGGAGGGCACCGAGCGCGTGCGCCGGCGGATCCGGACGTTGCGCCAGATCCTGGGCTGGGGCCGCCGGGAGATCACCGGCACGTTCCGCGAGCGCCAGGAGTTCCTGCACACGGCCTTCGACCGGCTGGAGTGGCAGCGGGAGCGCTTCATGGAGGAGGAGGGCCTGCTGGCCGAGAGCCTGGCCGAGGCTCCGGCCGCCGCCGGCGGCGCCGCCGGGACGGGCAAGATCGACCTCGCCTCCCGCCTGCGCCGCCTGCCCCTGTGGTCCAACCTGAACGACGAGCAGGTCTTCCGCCTCACCGCCGCGGTCCACGAAGAGCACTACGAGCCCGGCATCGTGCTCTTCGGCCACGGCGACCAGGGCCGGGACCTGTACCTGCTGGAGGAGGGGCGGGTCACGATCGAGCGGCCCACCCCCTACGGCACCTACACCCTGGGGGAGATCCCCCCCGGCGGCATCGTCGGGGAGGTCAACTACGTCACCCTGCGGGAGCGCTCCGCCGAGGCGGTGGCCTTCGAGCCGTCCCACCTGCTGCGGCTGGACGCCGGTGAGCTGGACCGGATCGTGGAGGAGGACCCGGACCTGGGCGTCCAGCTCTTCTGGTGCTTCTGGCGCAGCCTCGCGCAGAAGCTCCGGGCGACCAACGACCAGCTCCAGGGGTTCTTCGCCGGGGAGGCGGCGGGGGAGAACGTCCTGGCGCTCCGCCGGGCCGAGGAGAACCGCTCCGGCCGCCGGGTCCGGGTGGAGCCCAGCGACAAGATCCGCCTGTTCCGGGAGCAGGGCCTGTCCCGGAGCGAGCTCATGACCCTGGCCACCTTCTCCGGCGAGCGCCGCTTCGACGAGGGGGCGTACCTGTTCCAGGAGGGCGACGAGGGCACGGAGATGTACGTGGTCCTCGAGGGCCGGGCCCGGATCTCGAAGCACATCCCCGGCGCCGGGGAGGAAGCCCTGGCGATCCTGGACCGGGGCGACTTCTTCGGCGAGATGTCGCTCATCGACGGCGAGCCCCGCTCCGCCGACGCCAGGGCCCACGAAGGACCGCTCACGGTGCTGGTCCTGGACGAGCCGACCGTCCAGGAGGTCCTGTCCATGGACTCCCAGGCGTCCCTGGAGTTCCTCCAGCTCCTGTGCCGGCTGATCGCCCACCGCCTGCGGGAGATCGACGAGAAGGTGATCGGCTGGAGGATCCTCTCCGGCGAGGTGGGCACCGGCACCGGCTCCGACGAGTCGTCGTCCCGGACGGCGTGACGCGGAGCCCCGCAGTGTCCCGGAGTCCGGTCAAACGTAGGGTGCGACCCTGTCGCACCGAAGTCTTCTGTCAAACGTAGGGTGCGATCTCATCGCACCGGGAGGAGCAGCGGTCCTTCCTGCTGGTGCGGCAGGGTCGCACCCTACGGACTGGTGCGGCAGGATCGCACCCTACGGACTCCGGGAAGGGAACCGAACGGTTACTCTTGTCGTTCCGAGCGGAGCGAAGCGGAGTCGAGGAACCTGGGCGGGGGGAGGCTCTGCACTGGCTCCGGCCCCCTCCCAGGCCCCTCGACTCCGCTCGGGGCGACAAGGACAACAGCTCCGGTGAAGGCGCAGGCCGTGTAGCGGCCCCCTGGGCGCACCGGAATCCCAGAGCTCCCCCACTACACGCTCCGCGGCAGGCCCACGGTCACACGGAGCTCCGCCGGGTCCAGGTGCCGCCGGGCCGCGCCCGTGACCGCCCCGGCGTCCAGGGCCTGGAGCTCCCGGCGCCGCCACTCCGGGTCGTCCTCCGGCACGCCGTAGAGGGCCGCCTCCCCCAGGAGCTCGGCCCACTGCCGGGCGGTCTCGCGCCGGAAGGGGTCGCGCCCCAGGAGGTAGGACCGGGCCTCGGCCACCTCCTCGGCCGACACACCCTCCTCCACCAGCCGGGCGAGCTCCTCGACCACCGCCGCCTCGGCCCGCTCCACCGTCCCCAGTGACGTCCCGGCGTAGACCACCAGCCGGCCCGCGTCGAGCCCCGCCCCGGCCAGGGTCTGGACCTGGACCGAGTAGGCCAGGCCCTCCCGTTCCCGGACGCGCTCCGGCAGCCGGCCGGTGAGCCCCGCCCCGGCGCCCAGGATCACCCCCAGGAGCTCCAGGGCGTGGCGGTCCGGGTGGGTCCGGGGGACGGTCAGGCGGCCGGCGTAGAGGTGGGCCTGGTCCCCCGGCGGCAGGGCGACCTCCCGGCGCCGCTCCGGTGGGGGCGTGGTGGACGCAATGGTGGAGGCGGCCGCAGGAGCGCCGTCCGTCGCGGGACCGCCGGCGAGGGCCTCCAGGCGGCGGGCCACGGCCTCCTCCTCCAGGTCGCCGGCCACCGTCACGATGGCGCCGAGTCCGGCGGCCCGGGCGTGGAAGGCGCCGCAGGCGGCAGAGTCGATGGCCGCCAGGCCCTCGGGCGTCCCTTGGAGGGGGCGGCCCAGGGGATGGCCGGGGCCGTGGAGGTGCTCCAGGAAGGCCCAGCCGGTGCGCACCTCCGGCAGGTCCGCCAGGCTCTCGAGCTCCGCCGCCGTCTGGCGGGCCAGCCAGCGGCACCGCTCCTCCGGGAACGACGGCTCGAAGAGGACCTCCAGGGCGGCGTCCAGAGCCTCGCTCCAGTGGGCCACCCGGGCGTCGGCGGTCACCCCGTGGGCCTCGAAGGAGGCGGAGCTGGCCAGCGCCATCCCCAGGGCCTCGGCCTCGTCGGCGATCCGGCGGAAGTCCCGGCGCCGGGTCCCTTCCACCAGGGCCCGCCCCGTGAGCAACGCGAGCCCCGGGATGGACTCGCTCCGCCCGCCCGCCGCCAGCCAGGCCCGGACCGCCACCGCCCGCGCCCCGGGCAGGCGACGGAAGCGCAGGGCGACCCGCGGGCCGCCCGAGCCCCGGCCCTCGCCGGCGGCGTCCTCCAGCGCCGCCCCGTCCCCCGGCGCGATCACTCCGCGCTCCCCTCCCCGGCGGGAGCCGCGGCCTCGGCGTAGGCGGCGATCTGGCCGCCGAAGTGCTCCTGGTAGTCCTCGCGACTGCGCTCGATGACCTCGTAGGCCTCCTGGCGGCCGTACGCCTGCGGGATCTCCACCTCCCGGTCTTCGACCCCCGGCGCCTCCTTGTAGGTCAGGAAGTAGTGGCGCAGCCGCTCCACCAGGTCGACGGGCAGGTCGTCCAGCTCCCGGTATCCGCCGTAGCTGGCGTCGCCCTCCAGCACGGCCACGACCTTGTCGTCCGCCAGGTCACCGTCGATCATCCGGAAGCCGCCCACCGGCAGGGCCCGGAGAAACAGGTCGCCGTGGACGATCTGGCGCTCGGTGAGGACGCAGATGTCCAGGGGGTCCTCGTCGCCGAGGATGCCGCCCCGGCCGGTCCGGGCGCGGCACAGCGCCGCAACGCGCTCGCCGGAGTAGGTCCGGGGCAGAAAGCCGTACACCGTCGGGCAGACGTTGGAGAACTTCTGCGGCCGGTCGAGGGTGAGGAACCCGGTCTCCTTGTCGACCTCGTACTTGACCGTGTCGGTGGGGACGATCTCGACGTAGACGCTCACCGTCGTGGGAGCCTGGTCACCCAGGGACACCCCGTGCCAGGGGTGGGGCCGGAAGAGGAGCTTCATCAGCTCCAGGGGGGCTTCGGTCATGGCTCGGCCTCCTCGGGGGAGTCGGAGGGGGTTGCGGTCTCGGAACCGGCCGCGGGAAGGGACCAGCCCCACACTCCCCCCGGCCCGCCCGGCGGCTCCGCCAGTGGGGCGGCCAGGTACCGCTCGGCCAC
>JBKHJP010000034.1:0-20190 GCA_046538065.1 Thermoanaerobaculia bacterium
TGGTCTACGCCACTCCATCGAAGCGTGTAGGGGAGGAGCTTGTCTCCTCCCGCGCCCCGGCGAGGACGGAACCGCGCCGGGCCGGTGGTAGCATGCACTTGACGATCTAAGTTTGAAGAACCAGTACGAAGGGTCTTCGGAGCCGCCGGGCTCCAGGAGGGAGCCATGCATCGAGCTCTGTCTGGACAGGCCGCCGCGAGCAGCCTCGCCGTCCTCCTCTTCAGCGTCCTCGCCTGCGGCCCCCAGGCCGACCCGGAGCCCACCGGGACCCGCACAACCGGCGACTTGGAGGCCGCAGCCGGCCAGGGGCCCTGCGACGTCGACGTGCCCCAGGGCGCCCTCTACACCTCCCTCTTCACGACGATCGCGACGGACGCCGGCGACGGCGAGCCCGAGTACCGGACCTGGCCGCTCTTCCCGGGCACCAGCCCCCTGAAGCGCCTGGGCCTGCCGGTCCACGGCCGCTGGACCACGGTCTACGCCGACCCGGAGCACGCCGCCCCCTTCCTCCGGCAGGCCCTGGCGGGGGAGCACCCGCAGCCCCTGGAGCTCCCTCCGGGCTCGATCCTGGTCAAGGAGAACTACCGCTCGAAGGCGGACGCGAAGACCATCGACCCCGCCGACTCCGAGCTCGAGGTCCTCACGGTGATGTACAAGCCCCTGCCCGGCGAAGAGGTCCCGGAGGACTCCCTCTACCCGTTCCCCTGCGTCACCGACCACCTGGAGCCCTACAACGGGGACCCGGAGACCGGCTGCCTGGGCGGGCGGTGGTTCTGGGCCTTCTACAAGGTCGAGGCGGACACGCCCACCACCTGCGACACCTCGGAGCTCGGGAAGCTCGTCAACGCCAACGTCAACCAGAACCTGGGGAGCTTCTGCGTCCACTGCCACGCCCCGGCCTTCGAGAGCGACTACGTGCGGATCCTCCACGAAGACCTGGACCCGTTCACCGTCGCGACGGGGCCGGCGCCCCAGGGGCCGAGCGCGCCGGCCCCGGCCTGCGACGTCGCCCTCTCGCCGCAGGGGCCCTCGGACGTGCCGGTGGACCCCCTGGCGGTCTGGCGCGGGCCGGATGGGCCCGCCGGGGCCCAGAGCATGGTGGACTGCTTCTCGTGGCGGACCTTCGTGGCCCTCAACTGGCCCGCGGCGCCGGGCAAGCCGGGGCAGCCGGACCCGGACCGCAGCATCCTGGACCTCCACGGGCCGGAGGACGGCCCCACCGTCTGGCAGACCTACTTCCCCGTCTACCAGCTCTTCCAGCCCGGAGACCTGTCCTGGCAGCCGCCCCCCTTCGACCGGCGAGTGCCGCCAGACGCCCCGGGATGCGACCCGCAAGACGGCCAGATGGTGGTCACCCTCCAGTCCAAGGCCCGGGACGTCCCCAACGAGACCGGCCAGGCCTTCGCCGGCACCTTCGGCGACCTCCGGGACCGCAACGGGAACCTGGTCTGGTACGAGGTGCTGATCAACGAGGTGGAGTACGACTACATCGCCGGCAACGGCCTGGCGGAGACGGCGAAGCTCACGCCGGGCGGGCCCGCCGGCTTCGACGTGGACCTGCCCTACAACGCCGAGGTGCAGAAGCCTTCCCTCGAGATCAAGTCCGCCTGGAAGACGCTGTGCACCGAGCCGGGGTGCGAGCCGGTGGACGACCCGTCCAGCTACCTGGTGAGCGACGCCCTGATCTACCAGGGTCCCGAGCAGGGCTGCACCGGCCCCGTCCCCCTGGGCCTGGTGGGGCTCCACGTGGCCGCCCGCACCTTCTGGGCGCCCCAGTGGATCTGGGCGACCTTCGAGCACGAATCGAACGCCCCCACCGCCGGCACCGGCGAGGTCCAGGAGGACGGGTTCAGCTTCTACGACCCGTCCCTGGTGGAGCCGGGGGACTGCTTCAACACGCCCTTCCTGGTCTCCCAGGCCGGCTGCCCCAACGTGGTCCTCAACCGGTTCCCGGGTGCGGAGTCCGTCGGGCTGCCGGCGCCGGACCACCCGAACCAGATCACCCGCTTGGTGCCGGTGGACGAGGAGGCCCGGGCGCTCAACGGGACGTTCCGCGCCGAGCTCGAAGGCACGCCGTTCGAGCACTACCTGCTGGTCGACGCCCAGTGGCCCCTGAACGGCCAGGCCGGCACGCCGGACGCGCCGGAACCCGTCCCCCACGCCTGCGCCGGCAACGGCCTGGGCGAGACCTGCTACCAGCTCGTGCCGCAGTTCCTGAGGAACACGGTGATCGAGTCCTACATGACCACCTACGTCGACCAGGGCGGCGATCCCACCCAGATCTCCAACCGGAGCTGCCTGAAGTGCCACGTCTCCCTGGGACCGGCCGGGAGCTACGTCTGGCTCGACGCGGTGGCCAACCGCGTGCCGCTGGCGAGGTCAGGAAGCGGGGCCGGGAGCGAGAGCCCGGGGGCGCCCTGAAGCCCGGCCCCGCGTGGCCCCTCGAGCTCCGGCCCCGGTCCAGGAGACACCTGGCGCTATGTCCTCGACGGCAGGGCGGCCCCCAGGGAGGGGTCAGCCGGGCCTGCCGTCCAGCATGAGCGAGGCGAGGAACCCGAGGAGCTCCTCGTCGTGGCGCTCCCGGGTCAGGGAGCGCTGCCGGGCGATGCGCCGGATCTCGCGGTGGACGGCCTCCCGGTCGAGGGAGCCCTCGGCGTCGTAAATCCAGGACTGCCGCCCTTGCGGCGTACCGTCGACCACCTCTCCCCGGGTGCCGACGTGCCGGGAGCGGATCCACAACAACCGCTCCAGGTGGTTCCTGGTCTCGACCCAAGCCTCGAGGGGATAGCCCAGCACGTTCAGGACCCGGTGGAGGTCACCCGCCGGGATGTCCTTCTTCCCACGCTCGTACTCTCCCAGCCTCTTGGGACGGACCTTGGTCCGGTCGCGCCCCCCGCGAGGGCCTCCTCCACCGCCGGAGCCGCCGTCGATCCGTTCACAGAGCGTCTCCCGGCTCAGGTCCCCCCTCGACATCCGCAGGACCCGCAGAGCCAGCCCGTCCAGGAAGCGGCTCTCGGCAGCCGCCGCATCGTCACGATCGTCCTCAGGCACGCGGAGACCGTAGCCGCACCGCCGGCGGGGTTCAAGCTCGCAAGCCCAATGCCCTCAAGGACTTGACAGCACATAGTGGCCTCGGGAGGGATCTCTGTTCCCGGATCTGGGAACCATGCGGGACAGAGAGGCCTCCTGGCGGCACTCTGTCCCGTATTTCGAAATCATGGAACCAGATGCTCCTCTGGCGAGTCCATCGGCTCATCGAGGGACCGGCGGGGTGACATAGTCACATCAACAGGTACTCCATGCCCCCTCGAGAGGGACTTCCGGCCGGACGGGTCCGCCGCGCCGCCCCGTCCGAGCGGCGACCTCCGGCGCTCTTCCCTCCGGAGCGATCGGCCGGCTCCCTTCCGTCTTCTCCGGTGAGGGCCGCCACGTGGCGACCCCGACCCGTCGATCACGCCGCCCGGCCCCCGCCCGGGCGCTGCGAACCGAGAGGAGACGACCATGCCCCTGACCCAGACGGCGGACCGGGCCTGCCCCGGGCCCGAGCCGTGCCATCCGACCCCGGCGGACACCGCCGCGCCGGGTCCATTCCCCACCCCGTCCAGGCGCACTCCCGGCGATGGCTCCGCCGGAGCCTCCGGCGCCCGCTCCCCCGGCCCCACCCCCCTTGACGGCGCCACCGCCGCTCCAGCCTCCCGCCGGGAGCTGGGGCGCGCCCACCTGTGGAACGGCGAGCCAAACCGGGCCCTGGAGATCCTCGCCCCCCTCCACCGGAGCCGGCCCCGGGACCGGGAGGTCCACTCCCTGATGCTCGACGCCCTGTTCCTCCTGGGCCTCGACGAGGGCGACTTCCCCTGGACCGTGGAGCCCGCGGTCGTGCGGATCGGCCCCGCCCTCCTGGACCGGCTCCACGAGCTCCTCCGGGCCGACGGTGGGCAGGTCTCGCTCCTCGATCTCCTGGTGGCGGTGGCCGAGGAAGGGCACCCGGCGTTCCGGTCGGAGGAGCTCCTGGACCGCCTGGAGCAGGACGAGCGCTTCGCCGTCCGGCGCGTCGGCCTCGCTCCCGAGTGCTCGGTGGTGTCGCCGGGCCGGTGAAACCGGGTGTCCGCAGGCCGAAGATCGGGCATTCACCCGAGTGACGCCGCCCGGCTCCGGGCCCGATCATGGTGGCGACGAAAGGAGGTCGCCATGACGACCCGAGGAGCCAAGACGAGGAAGCGCGGATACCGCGGCGGTGAGACGGTCGAGCCCGGGATCTACCTGGACGTCCGGGAGCTGCGGTTCCGGTCGATGGACGAGGAAGGCCGGCTGCCAGGGGGCGAGACCACCCGCTGGCGGAGGGTGCCGGCGGTCGTGATGCTCCTCGCCGCCCCGGTGATCAGCGTCGCCTACTTCGTCTTCCTGCCCATGGTGGGGTTCCTGATGCTGGCCGGCGTGGTGGGCCTGAAGCTCCACCGGCTCGGCAAGCAGCTCGCCATCGCCATGGTGCCGATGCTGCGGCCCGCCTGGCAGCCCGCCCGGGCCTTCCTGTCCCGGGGCAAGCGGGCCGGACGGCGCCCCGGCGAGAAGACCGAGGAGGCTCCCGCCGAGGACGCCTGGGCCGAGGAGGCCCGCCGCGATGCCGACGACCCCGGGGACGCGCCGTCGTAACCCCTCACGGAGCCCGCGGACCGGCGCCCGCCGGGAGCCCCGAGCGGCTCCCGGGACGCCGGCCCGGCCCACGAGTCGATCCGACACAGCATCGAGGACCACCACCATGACCGACCGATCGAGCCTCTGCACGGCGAGAGCCCCCGGGGGCACCCCGGGGGTTTTCGCCACCGCCGCCTTCGGGGCCCTGCTGGCGATTGCGCCGGCGACCCCGGCCCCCGCCGGCGCCCAGGAAACACCCGAGGCGGTGGAGTACTGCCTCATGTGCCACGAGGACGAGAGCCTGACCCTCGAGCTCGAGGACGGCTCCATGCTGGAGCTGGGCGTGGACCGGGCATCCTATCTGGCCTCCGTCCACGGCGACGAGCTCCTGTGCACCGACTGCCACGCCGGCTACGACACGGACGAGCACCCGAGCGGGGTGACCTTCCCGAGCCGCCGGCAGTACGTGCTGGCCTCGTACGAGGTCTGCAAGCAGTGCCACTTCGACACCTACACGCGGACCCTGGAGAGCATCCACTTCGACTACCTCAAGGCGGGGCTCGAGGAGGCGCCGGTCTGCACCGACTGCCACGGCGCCCACGCCGTCGCCGACCCCCACGCGAAGCAGGCCATGATCTCGAGGAGCTGCGGCTCCTGCCACGACCGGGTCTACCGGATGTACGCCGAGAGCGTCCACGGCAAGGCCCTCGTCCAGGAAGGAATCGAGGACGTGCCCGGCTGCGCCGACTGCCACACGGCCCACTCCATCGCCGACCCGTCCAGCCCGGCGTTCCACATCCGCTCGCCCGGCGTGTGCATCGACTGCCACGGCGACCCCGAGCGCATGGCGCGCTACGACGTGCCCGTAAACGTGGCCACGACGTACCTGGCCGACTTCCACGGGGTCACGGCCACCCTGGCCGATCCGGAGGCCGTGGACGAGCGCCGGCTCGTGGTCACCTGCGTGGACTGCCACGGCGAGCACGACGTCGTCTCACCGGCGCTGCTGCGCGAGGGTGAGATGAAGGAGAAGGTGGCCCGGGTCTGCGCCGACTGCCACGAGGGGGCGGCCCAGGACTTCCCGGCCGCCTGGCTGTCGCACTTCCGACCGTCCCTCGACCACGCCCCCCTGGTCTTCCTGGTCGAGCTCTTCTACTCGATCCTGATCCCCTTCATGGTCCTGGGGCTGGCCCTCCAGGTGGGGCTCCACCTGTACCGGGTCGCCGTCAGGCGGTGAGGTGACGCCATGCAACCTGAAACGACCGCGCGTCCGAGCTCCGGCCCCCGGGCCGGGCGCGATGCACCCGAAACCCGCTCCGCCCCGGTGCGCCGCTTCTCGCCCTGGGCGATCGTCCAGCACGCGGCGATCATCGTGCTCTTCACCGTCCTCCTGGTCACGGGCCTGCCCCAGAAGTGGCCGCACCTCGAGGCGAGCCGCTGGGCCGTCGACTGGATGGGCGGCATCTTCGCCGTGCGCTGGCTCCACCGGGTGGCGGGGATCGTCTTCGCCGTCCTCACCGTGGCCCATCTGGCGGTGGCGGTGGGGGGGGTGCTGACGAGGCGCTTCGCGCCCACGATGCTCTTGACCCGGCAGGACTTCCGGGACACCCTGGAGAACCTGCGCTACTATCTCGGCCGCAGGGACGAGCCGCCCCGCTTCGGCCGCTACGATTACCGGCAGAAGTTCGAGTACTGGGGCCTCATCTTCGGCAGCGCCATCATGGTGGCCACCGGGTTCATCCTCTACTGGCCCATCGCCGTCTCGCGCCTGCTGCCCGCCGAGCTGATCCCGGCGGCCAAGGCCATGCACTCGAACGAGGCGATGCTGGCTCTCCTCATCGTTTTGGTCTGGCACCTGTACGGCGCCCACCTGAACCCGGACGTCTTCCCCTTCGACGCCAGCATCTTCACCGGCAAGATCTCTCCGGAGCGCCTGCGCCACGAGCACCCGCTCGAGTACGAGGAGCTGTTCGGAGAGGGAGGCCCGACCGAGGAGCGGTGACGATCGAGCCGTGGACCTCCTGGGGGGCCGCCTGGCTGTGGCGGGTGGCCCTCCATTCCTTCGTGGCGGGCGCGGTGCTCTACGCCTGGGCCCGCCACCTGGACCTGCCCTCGGGGCGAACCCGGCGCCTGCTCCTGGCCGCGGTCCTGGTGCTCCCCCTGGCGACGGCTCTGATCACCTTCCTCCTGGAGGGGTGGGGGGACGGTCCTCCGGGGCCCGGAGGCCCCTGGTTCGACAGCGCCCGCGTGCTGGCGATCCCGCTGGGGCTGGGCCTGGGCTCCGGCCCCCTGGGCCCGGACGCAGATCTGCGCCTCGCCCACCTCGCCGTGGCCGCCGGCGCCGTCACCGCCGCGGCCGCCCTGGCCCAGGAGGTCGGGCCGGCGCTGGTGCGCGCCCGGCGGAGCGGCGCGGCGATCCCCTTGTGGCTGGCCCGGGAGTCCCACGCTCTGCCGGGCTGGGAGCGGTGCGCGATCCAGCTCGTCGACGCCGGGCCTCTCCTGGTGGCCACCGGCGGCCTCCCCGGGGGGCGGCCCCGGCTGCTGCTCTCCCCGGACGTCCTCCAGCGCCTGACCCGCGAGGAGCTCCGGGCGGTGCTGCGCCACGAGAACGCCCACCACCGGCCCAGGCGCTGGTGGGCGATCCACGCCCTGTTCGCCGCCCGCCTGGTGCAGCTCGCGAATCCGGTCGCCCTCTGGGCCTTCCGGGCCTACACGGTGGAGCTCGAGCTCGCCTGCGACGCCGAAGCCGCCGGCGGCGGGGCGCGGGAGCGGCGGGCCCTCGCCCGGGCCCTCCTGGCGGTCTACGAGGCCACCGACCGCACGGACCGCGCCACCCGGGAGGCGCTGAAGCTCCGGGTGGACGCCCTCCTGGGGAAGAAACCCGTGGCCGACGGTGCGCTCCCGGCCCCCTCCCTGGCGGCGGCCGTGGGAGCCCTCCTCCTGCTGCTGCCGTGGCTCGCGTGAGGAGCTGACGTGGACCGCTTCCGGGGCATCGCCAGCCTGCTCGTCCTCCTGGCCGTGGTCTTCGTGGTGCTCCGGGCGCTCCACCTGGGCGTACCCCTCCTCTACCCCCAGGTGCTCAGGGGGCCGTTCAGCCTGGAGGCGATCGCCGAGGTCGAGGAGTACACCGGGTTTTCCCCCCTCGTGCCGTTCTTCCGGCCCGAGACCCTGGGTCCCCGGCCGGTCCTGGTCACCGCGAGCCGCCCGCCGCGGCCCCGGGCGGTGGTCTTCTGGCAGGGCGAGCACTTCCTCCACCTGGAGGAGGAGCGGGGCGGCCAGCCCCCGCCGGTGCCGGCGAACGCCCGGAGCTGGGCCCTCCAGGGTCCGGCGGCGGAGGGGGAGAACCACTGGTGGCGCCAGGGCCGGACGGTCCACGCCGTCACCCGGCGCGGCGAGCTCTGGATCGAGGTCCGCACCGACCTCCCCCCCGACGACGCCCGCCGCATCGTCGAAACCCTCCGCCCCCGCCGCGAGCTCCTGTGAGGGCGGCTCGATTCCCCGCTTGACTGGAACCTTCAGGGACCGTGGGCGTACCCAAGAGGCGTATCATGAGTCCCTCGAACCCCTCTCCCCAGGAAGACCCAACGAGGAGGACGCCGATGCGCCGTTTCCTGATCCTGGGCACCCTCGCGATGGTTTCCGCCGCGAGCCTCGCCGCGGCGGCGGGCGGCGGCGAGCAGCCGGTGACCGGCTGGCAGTCTCCGCCCGAAGACATCCTCGAAGTGCTGCATGCACCCCAGCTTCCCCGGTCCTGGATCGCGCCCGGCGAGGGCCACCTGCTCCTCGCCGACCCCGTGCTCTACCCACCCCTGTCGGAGCTGGGGGCACCGATGCACAAGCTCGCCGGCATCCGGGTGGACCCCAAGCTCAACGGCTTCCACGGGCGTCACGGCGGCACCTCCCCGCGGCTGGTCCGGGTCGAGACCGGTGAGACGACCCGGCTCGATCTTCCGCCGGGGGCAGAGGTCCACGACGTGAGCTGGACCGCGGACGGTGGCCGCTTCGCGTTGACCGTCGGGCACGACGACCACCTGGGGCTGTGGGTCGGCTCCGTGGGCGGGGGGGTCGAGAAGATCGAGAACGTCGCCCTCAACCCGCTCCTCGGCAGCCCGGTGCGCTGGCTGCCCGACCAGGAGCGGCTCCTCGTTCGCCGCATCCCCGCCGGCCGCGGCCCCGCGCCCGAGCCGCCGGCCATTCCGGCCGGCCCGAAGATCGTCGCGGGTCAGGGCGAGTCGGAACGCTCGACCTACGAAGCCCGGAACCTCCTCCAGACCGCGCACGACGACGCCCTGTTCGAGTACTACACCACTTCCGAGCTGGCGATCGTCGATCCGGAGCGAGGCGGGATCACCACCCTCGGGGATCCCGCTCCCTACACGACGGCGGACGTCTCCCCCGACGGCACCTATCTGCTCGTCGAGCGCCTGGTCGAGCCGTGGTCGCACGAGGTGGCCTGGTGGCGGTTCGCCAGCGAGGTCGAGGTATGGGACGCGAGCGGCGAGCTCGTGGCGACGGTGGCTTCCCTCCCCCTGGCCGACGAGGTGCCGGTGCACGGCGTGCCCGAGGGACCGCGCTCCGTCTCGTGGCGCGCCACCGCCCCCCACACCCTCTACTGGGTCGAGGCCCTCGACGGTGGTGATCCGGTGGCCGAGGTTCCGCACCGCGACCGCCTGATGCGCCTCGGGAAGCCCTTCTCCGGCGAGCCCGAGGAGGTGTTCCGTGCCGAGCACCGCATCCAGCCCTGGCGCACCGCCTGGGGCGCCGAAGGGGGCACGCTCATGCTCACCGAGCGCGAGCGGATACGCCGCTGGCGCTACGTGTGGCTCCTGGACGTCGGCGAGGGCACGGCGCGCCGGTGGTTCGATCTCGACGAGGACGACCGCTACAACGATCCCGGAATGCCACTGCTGCGCCCGCTCCCCAGCGGGCAGATGGTGATGCACCAGCGGGGGGACGCCGTCTACTTCCGCGGCAGCGGCGCCACGGACGAGGGGGACCGGCCGTTTCTCGACCTGCGCCCCCTCGAGGGCCGAGCGGCCGAGCGGCTGTTCCGCTCCGCACCCGACCGCTACGAAGCCCCCCTTGCCGTCATGGACGAGGATCGCCTCGTGATCCGCTCCGAATCGCCGGTCGACGTCCCGAACTACTACGTGGCCACGCTCGGCGACACGACGTCGGGCGGCGACGGGGAGGCGGTCCGCACCGTCACGCGGGAGCCGATCACCCGTTTCGAGGACCCTGCCCCGCAGCTACGCCAGATCGAGAAGCGCATCGTGCGCTACGAGCGCGAGGACGGCGTGCCGCTCAGCTTCACACTCCACCTCCCTCCCGGCCACGAGGAGGGAACGCCGCTCCCGACGGTGCTCTACGCCTATCCGCTGGAGTATTCCGGGGCCGCCACCGCGGGCCAGGTCCGCGGCTCGGACCGGCGCTTCAGCCGCTTCCGGGGAGCGTCGCACCTCTATTTCCTCCTCCGCGGCTACGCTGTCCTCGACCAGACCGCCATGCCGATGATCGGCGATCCCGAGACCACCTACGACACCTTCGTGCCCCAGCTCGTCGCCGACGCCGAGGCGGCCGTCGCCAAGGCCGTCGATATGGGTGTCGCCGATCCCGAGCGGATCGGCGTCATCGGCCACAGCCACGGCGGCCTGATGGTCGCCAACCTCCTCGCCCACACCGACCTGTTCCGGGCCGGCATCGCCCGCAGCGGCTCGTACAACAAGACGAACCAGCCGTTCGGGTTCCAGTCGGAGCGCCGGTCGCTGTTCGAGGCTCGGGACGTCTACATCCAGGTCTCGCCGACCTTCTTCGCCGACCGGGTCGACGAGCCGATCCTGATCCTCCACGGCGACGACGATTCCAATCCGGGCACCCTGACCTTCCAGTCCGAGGTCTTCTTCGAGGCGGTGCGCGGAGCCGGTGGCACCGCGCGGCTCGTGCTGTTGCCGTTCGAGGACCACGGCTACCGGGCGCGCGAGACCATCGAGCACGTGCTGTGGGAGCAGCTCCGGTGGTTCGACGAGCACGTCAAGGGGGTACAGCCGTAGGCCACCCCAGCCGCCGCAGGGTCATGCTTCCACCAACCCCTTGCGCACGGCGTACTTCACCACCTCCGCCCGGGAGTGGAGGTCGAGCTTGCCCATCAGGTTCGTCCGGTGGGTCATGGCGGTCTTCAGGCTCACCCCCAGGTAGCGGGCGATCTCGCGGCTGGTCTTGCCCTCCGCCAAGAGCTTCAGGACCTGGCGCTCCCGACGGGTCAGCCGGTCGTAGTCCTCCTCCGCGGCGTCCAGCCCCTCTCCCCGGGTGACCATCTCCACGACTTCGTCCGCCGCCACCGGGTGGAGGTAGCGCCGCCCCTGGAACACGGTCCTCACCGCCTCCTTGAGCTGGCTCGAGGCGCTCCGCTTGAGGAGGTACCCCTGGGCGCCGACCCTGAGGGCCCGGCGGATGTACTCCCGCTGCTCGTACTGGGTCAGCACGATCACCCGGGTCTCCGGCCGCTCGGAGACGATGGCCTCCGTGGCCTCGAGGCCGCCGATGCCCCCGGGGAGCGCCACGTCCATCAGGACGACGTCCGGTGCGAGCTCCCGGACCAGCCGGATCGCCTCCTGGCCGTCGCCGCACTCACCCACCACCTCGAATCCCGGTTCCTGCTCCAGGAGGCTCCCGAGTCCCTCCCGGACCAGGTCGTGGTCGTCGACGATGAGGATCCGGATCACGGGGCCTCCTCCTCCGGGCGGATCCCCTCCAGGGGGATCTCCAGGCGGATGTGGGTCCCGGCGCCGGGCTCGCTGTCGATGGCGACGCTGCCGCCCACCAGGGCCGCCCGCTCCCGGATCCCCACGAGCCCCGCCCCTTCGCCTTCCGCGCCCTGCCGGAAGCCCACGCCGTCGTCCTCCACCGCCAGGACCAGCAGGCCGGCGCGACGCTCCAGCTCCACCGAGACGTGCTCGGCCCGGGAGTGGCGCAGCACGTTGGTGACGATCTCCTGGTAGATCCGGAACGCGGTGATCTCCACCTCCTCCGGCAGCTCCAGCGCCTCGTCCACCTCCAGGGCCACGGCGATCCCCTCCGGCTCCAGGTAGCGCGAGGCGTACCACCGCACCGCGGCCGCCAGGCCCAGGTGGTCCAGGAGCGAGGGGCGCAGGTCGTGAATGATCCGGTGGACCTCCTCCTGGGTCCGGGAGAGGAGGGCCTGGACCCGCTTCAGGTCGGGCTCCGCCGGGAGCGTGCCAGTGGCCGCGCCCGCCACCGGGGATGGAGCGGCCGGCGCCTCCGCCGGGACCCTCCGCCCGTTGCCCCGCGAGGGCTCCAGGGCGAGCTGGATCACGGTCAGGAGCTGGGAGATCTCGTCGTGGAGCTCCCGGGCGATCCGGCGCCGCTCCTCCTCGCCGGCCGCGAGCAGGCGCCGCACCAGCACCCGGCGCTGGGACGAGACCAGCTCCAGCTCCCGGTTGCGAGCGTGAAGCTCCCGGGTGCGCTCGGCGACCGAGTCCTCCAGGGAGCTGTTCAGGCTCCGGAGCTCGGCCATGGAGGCGGCGAGGCGTTCCCGGGCCTGATCCAGGCTGCGCGCCAGGACGCGCACCTCCCGGTCGCCGGCGACCGCCACGGTCGTCTCCAGGTCGCCCCGGCTGAGCCCCTCGGCCTGGCGGGAGAGCTCCTGGACCGGCGCGATCACCGAGCGCGACAGGCCGCGGGAGAGGAGCACGCCCATGGCCACCAGGAGCACCCCCGCCGCCACCAGACCGGCCTGGGAGCTCCGGAGGACTTCGAAGGCCCGGCGCTCGTCCTGCTGGATGACCACCCCCCACGGAGCGCCCCGCAGGGGCACCATGACGGTCAGGAACCGGCCCCGCCGGGGATCTCCGGCGCAGAGCCGGCACTCGCCGCTCGTCGTGACCAGCGGCCGGCTGGCCTGGACCCTGTCCCCCAGCTCCCGCTCCGGGGAGACGAAGCGGTAGAGCTGCTCGTGGTCCGGGGCGGCGATCACCGCCCCGGAGGCGTCCACCGCCACCAGGTGGACGTCCGGCTCGGCGGCCAGGTCCTGGAGGAAGGTGCTGACGGCCGAGCCCCGGGGTTTCATCACCGCCACCAGGAAGTAGCTCCGCCCGTCCCGGGGAAAGGGGACGACCAGCGCCAGCAGCCGCTCCCCCGGGGCGTCCCGGACCAGCCCGGTGACCCCGGGCCGGTCCCGCAGGCGGTCCCAGTCGACCTCCGGCGGGTGGGCGAAGGGCGGGTCGGAGACCAGCGCCCGGCCCGACGCGTCCACCAGGTGGACGGCGTCGCGGAAGGGTCCCTGGAAGCGGAAGGCCCGGAGCTGCGGCAGGGCTCCTGCGTCCACGGCGGTGAGCTCACCCGCCAGGCGGGCGCCGCTCCGGAGGCTCCCGAGGAGCGAGGCGCCCAGGGATTGGGCCACCGTCCGGGCCAGGAGCGTCCGGTCCTCCACCACGTGGGCGCGGAAGCGCTGGAGGGACCACGCCCCGATGAGGACCGAGGCGGCCAGGTAGACCACGAACCACTGGGCCAGCAGGAAGTAGAGGCGACCCCGGAGCGTGTGGATCCTCATCGGCGACCCGCCGGGCGGCGGCGCACGGAACGGCCCCAGGCGGCCGGCGCCGGCCCGCTCACCCGCGTGTCCGCCAGCCTGGGCCGGAGCGGCCCGGGCCACAACCCCTCCGGGGGGAGGCTGGAGCCACCCCGGGGGGTGGCGGCCGGAGGGAACGGTGAAGAGCTCGATCAACCCGTTCGCCAACGGGGACTGCACGAGCACCTTCGACATCGGCACCACGACCCACACCACCTCGGGCTCCGGCTCGCTCTTCGACGACTTCTGCGCCCATTGCCACATGCCGACGAACTACGTCGACGACGTGACCGACGTGATCACCGACCAGCCGTCGGGCCTCGAGCACGGCGAGGTGGACCCGAACTTCGACCCCACCTCGAGCAACGGCACCAGCCTGGCGTTCACGACGCTGGAGTCGCAGTATCGGAACACGATCTCGGGGCAGCAGTGGATCTTCTGCGAGGTGTGCCACACCAACACCGGATCGCGCTACACCCCGTACCACAAGTACCAGCGCAGTGGCACCGAGTACGTGCGGCGGGGGTCTGCGACTTCGCCGGCAACTGAACGCCGAGCGACGTCGCCTGGTCGTTCACGACGGCGGGCAAGCTCGGTGAGGAAACGGGGGACACCAGCTGGCGCCTCGGTCCTCCCCGCCGACGGGGGTATCCACGCGGTCCCGGTCCCCCTAGCGCTCCAGGTCCACTACCTGCTCGACGGGGGCGTGGCGCTGCAGTACCACTGCCCTGAAAGGTGCCCGGAGCTGGTGGCCGGCCTGGAGTCCATCGCCCGGCCGCACGCCGAAGTCCTGGTGGCCCCGTACCCGTGGATGGAGAGCCGACTGGCCGCCACCGCCTGGGGCCGCATCGCCACCTTCGACGAGCTCGACCCGGAGGCCATCGAACGCTTCGTCGACACCCACGGCGGCGTCGACCATCACGCCGAGGTCGACCCGCCCGGCTCCATGGCCTCCCACTGACCGGCAGCGCCTGCGGATCTCTGCCAGCCAACGCGGGACGCCCGGACCTCCGACGAGGAGTCCCTGGCTCTCACAGGGCAGGCCCCCGGGGGACCGCGGCGGGCACCCAGGCCGCCTGGACCGCGGGCAGCGGAGGCCTGGCCCTGGCGGCGGTGGCCTGGGGAGTGGCCGGGCTCCGGCGAAGGAACCGGGGAAGGCGGGAGCACGCCGTCAGCGAGGACCGGGAGCCTTCATGAACCGGACCGGTCTTTGACCGGGAACGCCATTCGCTCCAGGAGCTCCTGGAAGCGCGGGTCGTCGCGGAGGGGGTCCAGGCGGGGATCCACGGCCAGGCTGACGAGGTCGGTCTCGCGCTCGGCGAACGAGCGCTCGAGCCAGAGCATCGCCGCGTCCACCTCGCCCAGGGCGGCGTGCTCCAGGGCAACGTCGTAGGGCGCCTGGTAGTGCCCGGCCTCCCAGGCCGCGACCTGGCTCGCGATCGCCTCCCGGTGGAGCCGCTCGAGCCCTCCGGCCTCGTAGTTGCGCCGGACCGCCTCGCCGTCCCCGGCGTCGATCTCCTCCGTCCGGATCCACGCCTTCACGGCCACCGCCTCGCGACCCAGGGTACGGGCGATCCACTTCAGGTTGTCCCAGGCGTCGTAGTAGTCCGGTTGGAGCTCAAGGGCGCGGTGAGCCTGGGCGATCGCCTCGTCGCCGCGGCGAGCATGGAACAGGTGCCAGGCGAGGGCGGCGTGGGCCGCCGGAGCGGTGGGATCGAGCTCCAGGGCCCGCCGGGTGCTAGCGATCGCCCGGTCGTGGCGCCCCAGGGCGGAGAGGAGGCTCCCGCGCCAGAGCCAGACGTCCGGCGACTCCGGAGCCAGAGTGACGGCCCGCTCGATGCCGGCCAACGCCGCCCCCCAGTCCCAGTGGACGACGGCGGCGACCAGGGCCGAGGCGAGGTGGGCGTCCGCCGAGAGCGGGTCGAGCTCCAGGGCTCGCCGGGCCACCACCTGGGCCGAAGGCCTCCCGGGGACGCCAGTAGTCGTAGATCCCCAGGAGGGCGTAGGACGACGCCAGGCCACCGTACGCCTCGGCGCTCTCGGGTTCGAGGGCGGCGGCGCTCTGGTACGCGGCGATCGCCTTCTGGAGCCCCTCGCGGGAGCGACGCTCGGCGTGGTGCCGGCCCACCAGGAGGTGTTCCCGGACGGACGCGCCGGCCTTTGTCGCCGCGGACCCCGGCGAGCTGGGGCCAGGCCCGCCGGACGCCCGGGGAGGACGCAGGGTGTGCCACGCCCCGGCGCTCCCGAGGGCCAAGAGGACGAGGGCCGCGACGGGCCAGGCGGAGCGCCGGAGCACCGTGCCCACCCACGCCGGAAGCGGACCCGGAGAGTCCCGCGGCCGCTCCACCGGGGCGAGGAAGCGATACCCGCGCCGGGGCACCGTGGCGACGAAGCGAGGTGCCCCGGCGTCGTCCCCCAGGGCGTCCCGCACCCGGGCCACGGCGGTGTTCAGGCTGGCCTCCGCGTCCAGGTGGGTCCCCGGAGGCCAGAGGGCGTCCCGGAGGGCGTCGCGGGACACCGTGGCAGGCGCCCGGTCCACCAGGACCGCCAGGAGCCGGAGCGGCAGCTCCTGGATCGGGACGGGCTCGCCCCCACGCCGGAGCTCGTGCTCCTCCGCGTCGAGCTCGAAGCCTGCGAAGCGGTAGCACCTGGACACGGCGCGATGCTAGCAAGGAGCCTCGCACCTCGATGCCCCGTCAGGGCCGCGTCAGATCCGGGTCAGCCCCGGTCGATGGCGTGTCGGGCCGCGGGACGACACGCTTCCGAGCGAACGAAACCATCCGGCCGGCGGGCCGGCGGCCCCGAGCCGCGACCGGCCCTGACCCTCACCGCACCCAGGAGGAGCCCCATACCCACGATCCCGCCCCAGCCCCCGAGTCCGGAATCACGCCCGGCCACGGCCGGCGCCGAAGCGTCCGCCTCCCCCGCTGATGAGGCCGCCCCCGGGCGCGGGCGGCCGGCCCCGGGGACCGCAGGCGTCCCCATCTCGAAGCCCGGCTCCGCACCCCGGGAACGGAGGCTCCCCTCGGCCCTCGCCATCCTCTGGGGCCTCGTCGCGGCGAAGCTCCTCCTCCACCTGGGGGTGAACGCCTTCGGCGGTTACGAGATCTTCCGGGACGAGCTCTATTACCTGGCCTGCGCGGACCACCTCGCCTTCGGCTACGTGGACCAGCCGCCGCTGTCGATCTGGCTCCTGGCCGGGGTCCGGTCCGTCCTGGGCGACTCGCTCTTCGCCATCCGGCTCCTGCCCGCCCTCGCCGGCGCGGCCCTGGTCTTCGTCACGGGACTCATCACCCGGGAGCTCGGCGGCGGGAGGTTCGCCGTCACGGTGGCCGCCCTCTGCCCGCTGGTGGCAGGGCAGGTCCTTGCGGTCTCGTCCTTCTGGTCGATGAACGTCTTCGACCTCCTCCTGGTGGCCGTGGCCGCGCTGCTCCTGGCGCGGCTCCTCAACACCGGCGATGGCCGGTACTGGATCGCCGTCGGAGCGGTGCTGGGCCTGGCGCTCCTCAACAAGGTCGGGGTCCTCTGGGTGGGCCTCGGGCTGGCCGTGGGGCTCGCCGCCACCGGGGAGCGCCGGTGGCTGCGAACGCCCTGGCCGTGGGCCGGAGGCGCCCTGGCCGCCCTCCTCTTCCTGCCGTACGTGGCGTGGAACGCCGCCCACGAATGGGCGCACCTGGAGTTCATCGAGAGCGCCGTGGCGGGCAAGTACTCGGGCCTTTCGGCCTGGAGCTTCCTTTCGGGGCAGGTGCTCGTCCAGAACCCCGTGACGGTCCCGGTCTGGCTCGCCGGGCTGGGGTGGCTCCTCGCCGCCCCCGGCGGGCGGCGCTACCGGATCCTGGGCGTCGTCTGGGTCACGGCCTTCGTGGTCCTGTTCCTCAACGGAAGCTCCAAGGCCGGCTACCTCGCCAACGTCTACGCCCCGGTCTTCGCCGTCGGCGGGGTGGCCTGGGAGCGGCTCCTGCCCCGGCGGGGGCCGCAGGGGGCCTGGCCCGGGGCGCGGCCGTGGCCATCCTGCTCTCCGGGCTCGTCCTGGCACCCTTCGCCGCGCCGATCCTGCCGGTGGAGAGCTATGTCCGCTACGCCGGCGCCTTGGGGGTGGCCCCCTCCACCGACGAGGGCCACGAGCTCGCCGAGCTGCCCCAGTTCTTCGCCGACATGTTCGGCTGGCGGGCGAAGGCGGAGGCCGTGGCCGCCGTCTACCACGCCCTGCCCGCCCGGGACCGGGAGCGGGCGGTGATCTTCGCCGAGAACTACGGCCGCGCCGGAGCCATCGACTACTGGGCCGACGAGCTCGGCCTGCCCGGGGCCATCAGCAGCCACAACAACTACTGGCTCTGGGGACCGGCGGGCTCGAAGGGTGAGGTGGTCATCGTCCTGGGCGGCGAGACCGAGGAGCTCCGGGAGCAATTCGCCTCCGTCGAGATCGCCGGACGCGCCGACTGCCCATGGTGCATCCCGTACGAGCGCGACCTCCCGATCCACGTCGCCCGCGACCTCGAGCTCCCCATGGACCAGGTCTGGCCGGAGATCCGCCACTACCGATAGCCTCCACCATGTCCGATCGACTCACATCAGTAAATCCCTCGCGGGGAATCAACAAAAGTAAAGATCAGGACCCTTCGGCCGCTCCCTCCCGCGACCACACGTACTCGTACACCTGTTGTATGCCCCGGCTATAAGAGCCATGATATCGCCTCGGGGAAGAATACGCAATTGTAATCGGTACTCCGCCCTGGATGCAACTCCACCGGGCCACAGGAATCAATGACGGCTTTGGCCCAAACGGCACTACAGCTATCTCGATCGGGCCATATTCTTTTCTCCAACGCTGATATGCCCGATCCAACTCCGGCTCCGAAGTTGACAGTCCCTTCCACGGAAGTCGGATCAAATGGAAGCTTGGATCCGACAACCGTGCACGCCTCAGAAGAAGGCTATTCCTGGAGTCTGTAATCTCCGTGCGCTGCTCGTCACCTCCCTCGAGATCAAATACAACAGTAGCGTCCGGGTCGAGCGACCGCCAGATGTTAAGAACTCTATCACCCTCGTGCCCTATGTACACAAAGGCAACCCTTCGCACGCCAAAACTTGATGTCCGGGTGCCCCCCTCCCTTGCTAGCTCATACGGAAATCGTACAGCTTCTCCATACCCCGAACTGAGTTCGGATCGCCTGGACATCTCTGAGTGGTACATGACCGGCGTTGCATAGAGTACCCGCAACCTCTCCACACCCCCAAACACCATCATATTACGAAGCAAAAATGCGACTTGGACACGAGTCAAACAACTGATGTCGACAGTCACCCGCGCACCAGCCAGTTCGATACCCCGGTGATCGAGAAGCTCAGTTAGCTCTCTCCACAACCCTAAGGGGTCGCCCCCATCAGTCGGAAGCATTTCTGGCTTCCGCCTACCGTCAACATGTCCCAGCCGCCGGTATAGCTCCGCTGTAAACTCCTTTCGCCGGTGCTCTCCCACCGGAGTCGATCTGGTCCGCAGGTGGACCAAGATTGCCAAACGCGCCTGATACGCCTCGCCCAAAAGCCGAGCAGCTCCCAAGCTACGTTCCTCAAAGCTCCCACTCGCAATAAAGAGGTCGTCTGGGGCACTCTCGGAGATCCTGTCAACGCGAAAAATCGGTTTCACCTTCTCCTCCTCCCTTTCTTCCTCCCGCCGCCCCGGCGCTTACCGGGCAGCCAAGCCTCCAAAAACTCCGCCAAGTCCTCGAAAGTACCCCAGATCATATAACGTTGACGACTTGTGGACCACATGCTGAGTTGCTGTGCATTAGCATACCTCTCAAACTCTGTCCGGACAATATCACTCGCGCGGCGCTCCCCGTATGCAAAGCCTAGCGCAAAAGAGCAGCGGCTCTCGACGGTCTCTTCTAGTGCTGGAGGCGTCGTATCTACCAAAACGTGCGATGCCCTCGAGCACCCCCACACAATCGCCTCCGCTTCTTCGAGACCCTCGGGAGCATCGTCAAGGAAGTGGACTTTAAACCCCTTTCTCCTCACAACCGAAAGGAGCCTTGGCATCATCCTACCGAACCTGTCCGTCATACAACTGGGCCACAGCAAAAATAAACTCCGCTGCCTTGGTTGTGCCAGCCGTAGTTTCTGCCTTCGATACATGCCCTTCAATAGCAACTCGTAAGGCTCCTTGGGTCTCTCCCAATGGCGGATCACGGTGTCCCGCGCCGACGCCATCTCCTCTTCTCTCCAACTGTATGCAACGTGACCCTGATATTTTAAAATTGGGTCCATGGTGATGTCGAGGCCTCTGTCAATGGATTCCTTGTCCACCAGCGGCACAACCGGATGTTTTGCAGCAAGACTCAGACCCATCTCGAATATGACATTCGGACGCCGCTCAGTGATATCAACGAGCGTCATTTGCGTAGAGAGGATTTGTTTTCGCACAGACTCGAGCTGGCCGGGGCCATAAACTCTCCCAATCTCCAGCTTGATTTCTTTGGCTCGAAAGCAATCCTCCAGAAGTTTTACCCGGTCCTTCGTCAAGCTGAAGGAAGTCGACAAGAATACCCTTGTCAATTCACTTCCAGGTATAGTATCCGAGAGAAAGGCCTGTCTTCCGATTGGAACACTGGTTAGCTTCTCGAAGTCGTTCTTGCCTAGCTGAACAACTCCCTTTGGGCGGAGATCCAACTTAAGGGCCGGCGCCAGCAGAGATTGCAGCCGCCATTGTTGAGGAAGAAGAAATCCAACATCTCGAGCCGCTCCAAACTGAAATGCGCTATCTTCGAACGCCCGGAACAGAATGCCGGCTTCAGCAGATCCTGGATCCAGCCCGAATAGATCATCAACGACGTAGTGCACTGCCTCGGGCATATGAGCCGTAGCCCCTTGAGCATCGAGCCGTGCTTTGTCGCGAACCGCGAATACTGCCTTGAGAATGGCTCCTTTCGGATCTGAAGGGAGAGCTCCTATTCGAGCTACCTCTGTCTTTG
>JBKHJP010000318.1:0-5160 GCA_046538065.1 Thermoanaerobaculia bacterium
CCCTCCAGGCCGAGCCGTCCCGGAGGTCGGGAGCCCTCCACCCCGCCCCCTCGCCCCCGGCGCAGCAGTCCCCGGACGGGAGGCCCGCCCGAGCCCTGTACGCCCGGCACGCCCCCGGGGTAGAATGCCCTGATCGCGCCGTACGCTCCGAACCCATGCCCAACCTCGAACGCCTCGAATTCCACCGTTCCGGCATCGGTCTGGCCCCGCCCCCGGAAGAAGGCGGCGGCCAGGCCATCTTCATCTCCGCCCTCCCCGACACCGAGCGACCCCTCTACTCCTGCACCTGCTCCAACGGCGACCTCCAGGCCTGCCCGCACCTGGAGGAGCTGGACGGCCAGGTCCGCCTGGTGGAAGAGCGCCTCGGCGGGCGGTCCTGGGGCGAGTACTTCGAAAGGACACTCTGGAACCGCCTCTTCGGCCGCTGCGCCGACGAAGCTCCCCACCCGTGGGCACAGGTCCGGGTGCGCGAGCTCGAAACCGGCGAGGGCAACGGCTCCGGCAGCGAGCTGTCCATCCTCGACCCGCGGGGTCGTGAGCTCGCCCGCTGGCTCGCCCCCGCTGGCGGGTCCCGCCAGCGCCTCCTGGAGCGCCTGGGGAAGGTACCGCCGGACCGGCCCTTCACCGACCGGGCGGCCCTCCTGGCCCGCCTGGCCCGGTTCCAGCTCAAGCCCGAGGAACGCCGCCTGGAGAAGCGAGGCGCCAAGAGCACCAGGCAGGCCCGGGAGGAGAGCCTCTGGTTCCGCCTGGCGTACCACTGCGCCCGGGAGATCCCGGAGGACGCGGAGCTCGAGTTCCGGCCGGCGGTCGACCCGCGGACCGGCTCCTTCCTCCTGACCTGCCTGGCCCGGGAGGAGCCGGTCCTGCGCGTCGCCCTGCCCCCCGGTGCGGTCAAGAGCGTCCTCAGCATCCTCGGGTCCAAAGCCCGGGTGGACGCCGAGGAACCCCTCCAGCCGATCCCCCTCCGAAGCCTCTTCCACGTGGGGCCGGCGACGGAGATCGTGGACGGCGGCCGCGACGTGCGGGCCGTCCGCACCGCGATCGTCATGATGAAGCGCCAGGGCGAGCGGAGCTACTTGGAGGGGGAGGACGCCCGGCGCTTCCGCTGGGACCGGCTCCAGTGGGTCCGGGAGCTGGAGGTGCTCACCGAGCTCGAAGAGCCGGGCAAGGAACGGCGCTTCCGCACGCCGCCGCGCCTGCGCCTGGGCCGGAGCCGGGTCCCGGCGGTGGAGACCGGCTCCGTCGAAGAGGTACCGGAAGAAGCCCCGCTGATGGCGGAGCCGCCCCGGGACCTGGAGGTCCTCCGGGGCTTCGACCGGCTGGAGATCCGGGCAGAGCGCATGACCGGCGAGGCCCCCGGCCCCGCCGCGGTCTCCGCCGAACCGCCGGAGGACGAGGACCTGGCGGAGGCGGAGGGCCGGAGCTGGTACTGGCTCTCGGTCCACTACGGCGCCGGCGAGGCCCGGGTCTCGCTGACCGACCTCCTCCGGGCCCGCAAGGAGGGACTGCCCTACCTGGAGGTGCCGGACGGCTGGATCGACCTGGCCTCGGCGGACGTGGAGGCGGTGGAGGCCGTCTTCGAGGGCCGGGACCCGAACGGTCCCCTGGGCCATCCGGCGGCGGGCGAGCGCTTCCAGCTCGGCCTCGCCGACCTGCTCCGCCTCCGGGCCTCCGCCGGAGAGCACCTGCCGCTCGAGATCGACGCCCAGGGGGACGCCCGGGCGGCCCTGGACCGGCTGGTCCAGCTCCGGCCGGCGGACCCCTACCGGCCGCCCCGTGCCCTGGCCTCGTCGCTCCGGGAGTACCAGGTCCTGGGCACGGACTGGCTGCGCTTCCTGGCGGAGAACGGCCTCGGCGGCCTGCTCTGCGACGACATGGGCCTGGGCAAGACCCACCAGGCGATGGCCCTGATGGCGAGCCTGGTCGAGCAGAACGGAGTCGAAGGCCCCTTCCTCGTGGTGGCACCGACCACCGTCCTGCCCCACTGGAAGGCGAAGCTCCGGGACCACGCCCCCGGCCTCGGAGCGGCCCTCCACCACGGCCCCCAGCGGAACCTGCGCCAGAGCCTGAGCCGGGGACCGATCCTCCTGACGTCCTACGGCATCCTGCGCAACGACGCCGAGGAGCTCTCCAGGATCCCCTTCGCCCTGGCGATCTTCGACGAGATCCAGCACCTCAAGAACCGGGACACCGTGAGCTACCGTTCCGCAGCGTCCCTGGACGCCCAGGTCAAGGTGGGCATGACCGGCACCCCGATCGAGAACTCCCTGGTCGAGCTCAAGGCCCTCTTCGACCTCGTGCTGCCGGGCTACCTGGGGTCCGACGCCCGGTTCCAGGAGCGCTACGGGACCGGCGAGGAGACCCCGGCAGACGAGGAGGGCGACCGGGCCGCGCGGCTGGACGAGCTGCGCCGGGTGGTGAGCCCCTTCATCCTGCGGCGCACCAAGGAGGCGGTTCTCGACGAGCTGCCGGAGAAGATCGAGGACCTGCGGCTCTGCTCCCTGTCGGACGACCAGGTGGCTCTCTACCGGGAGGCGATCCTGGGGCAGGGCGCCGACCTGGCGGGACGGATCCGGGAGGGCTCCGGCCCGGTGCCCTACATCCACATCTTCGCCCTGCTCAACCTCCTGAAGCGGATCTGCGACCACCCGGCACTGGCCCTGGACGACCTGGGCGGAGCCGACGCCTACTCCTCCGGCAAGTGGGACCTCTTCCGGGAGCTCCTGGAGGAGTCCCTCGACAGCGGGCAGAAGGTGGTCGTTTTCAGCCAGTACCTGGGGATGATCGACCTGATCGCCACCCACCTGGAGCAGCGCGGCACGGCGTACGTCACCCTCACCGGGTCGAGCCGCGACCGGGGCGCCCTGGTGGAGCGGTTCAACGAGGACCCGGACTGCCGGGTGTTCGTGGGCAGCCTCAAGGCCGGAGGCACCGGCATCGACCTGGTCGGGGGGTCCGTGGTGATCCACTACGACCGGTGGTGGAACTCCGCCCGGGAGGAGCAGGCCACCGACCGGGTCCACCGGATGGGGCAGCGGCGGGCGGTCCAGGTCTTCAAGCTGGTGACGGAGGGCACCCTGGAGGAGAAGATCCACGCGATCATCGAGCGCAAGCGCCGCCTGGCGGACTCGGTGATCCAGGAGGACGACCCCCGCCTGTCGAAGCTGTTCACCCGCGACGAGCTCCTGGAGCTCCTCCGGCCGGTGTAGCCCGCGGCCCCGGGGCCGGTTCCGGTCTTGCAGCGCCGTCCCGGGCGATGGCCGGGACCAACCCAGGGCGAGGCGGCGAACGTGGAGACGGAACGTCGCTCCGCCATGGGGTGCTGTTCGCCGCGGGAGCCCTGGTCCCGGTCCTGCTGGTGGTGATCGCCTGGAAGACGGCGCAGGCCCTGTTGCTGCTCTTCGCCGGCTACCTGCTGGCGCTCTTTCTCCGGGCCCCGACGGACCTCATGGCCCGGCGCACCCGCCTGTCGCACGTCCCGGCCTTCACCCTGGTCCTCGTCGGCCTCCTCGGCCTGGCAGTGGGCACCGGGTTCTGGCTGGCCCCGCGGCTGGCGGAACAGGTCCAGGAGCTCAGCCAGCAGCTTCCCGAAGCATTCCGGAACTTGATCGGGCAGGTGGACGACCAGTGGTGGTTCCAGCGGGCCGGTGACCGGATCGGCCCCGTTGGCGGCGAGGGCGGCGTCTCGTGGATGCAGCGGGCCCTGGGCATCTTCTCCACGGCGGCCGGGGCCGTGACGGGCGTCCTGATCGTCCTCTGGGCCGGCATCTACTTCGCGGCCACGCCGAAACGCTACACCGAGGGACTCCTGCAGCTCGTGCCGCCAGAGCGCCGGGGCCACGTGGCGGACGTCCTGGGGCGGACCGACTCCAAGCTGCGGCAGTGGATGGTGGGCAAGGTCTTGGCGATGGCGATCGTCGGCGTCCTGAGCTGGGTCGGCCTGGCGGCCCTCGGGATCCCTCTCGCCTTCACCCTGGCCGTGATCGCCGCCCTGCTCACCTTCATCCCGAACTTCGGGCCCATCGCGAGCACCATCCCGCCGGCGCTTCTGGCCCTGGCCCAGTCGCCGATCAAGGCCCTCTGGGTGGTGCTGCTCTTCCTGGCCATCCAGGGGGTGGAGAGCTACCTGCTCACGCCCATGATCCAGGAGGAGGCGATCGAGATGCCCCCGGGGCTCCTCCTGGCGTCCCAGATCGTCTTCGCCCTCCTGTTCGGATTCATGGGAGTGGTGGTTGCCACGCCGCTGATGGCGGCCCTGCTGGTCCTGGTCCGGGGGTTCTACGTGGAGGACGTCCTGGAGGCCTCGGCCGCACCCGGCCGGGAGTGACATCTGTCATGGCGGATCGCTGACCGACGGCACTGGTCGGGCACCCCCCGGGGGGCGAGACTGGCGTCGCCATCGATCCGCTCCGACACGTTCGATCTGGACATCGCCGGGACGCGGGCCGGCGTGGAGAGCCTGGGGCTCGTGCTCTCGCTACGCCACCGGATCTGACCCCGGGGGGCGTCCGCCCTGGTCCGGGTGCTCGTCGCCGAGGGCCACGCGATGGCCCTGGAAGCCCTCGTCTAAGCTGGAACACAGGTTGCAGTGATCCGGGCCGGCCATGGGGACCCGCCCGGGCGAGGGGTTCGGGGGCTCACGGCCGGCGTGGAGTTGCGGCTCTGTGCCGAGGGTGGGCGATCGTGTAGAAGATACACGCGGCTCGCCCAGATCTGTAGAAACAGCAAGGAGAACAAAGACCATGAGCACCACCGGCACCGTGAAGTGGTTCAATGACGAGAAGGGCTTCGGCTTCATTTCCCGGGAGGATGGAGGGAAGGACTGTTTCGTCCACCACTCCGCCATCCAGGCCGCGGGGTTCCGCAGCCTGACCGAAGGCGACCGCGTGGAGTTCGACGTGGTCCAGGGCCAGAAGGGTCCCGCGGCCGAGAACGTGCGCAAGCTCGGCTGAACGCTCTGCTCATCGTGCCTGATTCGGGGTCGCTCCGGTTCCGGGGCGGCCCCGTTTTTTTGGGGTGAGGGCTCCGACCCCGGTTGTGGCGGCGTTCACGGCTTCGGCTCCGCTCCACTTCGCCCCCACCCCGGTCGCCGACCGGCGCACAGTAGAAGCGGCCCGAGCCTATCCACCCAAGCAGAGCTCTTCCGGATCACCCCCCTCT
>JBKHJP010000319.1:0-5145 GCA_046538065.1 Thermoanaerobaculia bacterium
GGTGGAGGACGTCGAGGGCCGACCCGGGCCACCGGAGCCCCGGACACCCGGACGGCCGCGGGAGGCCCGAGCCGAGGCGAGCGCCCTGCGGCAAACCGTCCGACCAGCGCGAGCCGGTCCGGAGCCCGGCGCGCACCCGGCCTCCTCCGGGGTGGGGGGGGCACCCCGCGCCCAGGCCGCGGGCCGCCCGGCTCCGGTAGACTTCCGCCATGGCGCCCGAGCCCCGCGACCCGGCCCGCCCACCGCTCCCCGGCGGACCTCCCAGCGCAGCGAGCGGAGGAACGCGCGATCCCTCCCCGGGAGGAGACCGGAAGCCTCCCCGGAAAGCCGCAGACCTCGCCCGCCGCCTACGGGAGATCCTGCACGGCCTCCGGCGCCGGCTCCCGCCGGGACGGCGCCTCCTCCTCTACGCCTTGCCGGTGGCCGGCGCCCTCCTGATCGGGATCCTCGGAGGCGTGGGCGTGGCGGCCGCCATCGACATGCCCCAGGTGGAGACCATCACCGAGTACACCCCGACGCTGATCACGGAGCTCCGGGACCGCGACGGCGAGCCGTTCGCCACGTACGCCCGGGAGCGCCGGGTGATGCTCGAGGAGGGGAAGATCCCCGAGGTGGTCCGGCAGGCGGTGATCGCCGCCGAGGACGGGAACTTCTTCCGCCACGGCGGTTTCGACGCCGTCGGGGTCGTCCGGGCGGTCGTCTCGAACGTCCGGAGCGGCGAGAAGGCGGAGGGCGCGTCCACGATCACCATGCAGCTCGCCCGCATGCTCTACCTGACCCGGGAGAAGCTCTGGCGGCGCAAGGTCGAGGAGACCTTCCTGGCGGTGGAGCTGGAGAAGAGCCTCACCAAGCAGCAGATCCTCACGCTGTACTGCAACCTGGTGAACCTGGGCCACGGGCGCTACGGCGTGGAGTCGGCGGCGCGCTTCTACTTCAACAAGCCGGCGGCGGAGCTGAACCTGGTGGAGGCGGCGACCCTCGCCGGAATCATCCAGCGGCCGAGCGACTACAGCCCGTACCGCCGGCCCGACGCGGTCACCCGGCGCCGCAACTACGTCCTCCGGCGCATGGCCGATGAGGGCTTCATCTCCCGGGACCGTGCCGCCGCCGCCCGCGAGGAGCCCCTCCTGGTCGTCCAGCAACGCCCCCGGGATCAGTTCGCACCCTACTTCGCCGAGGAGATCCGCCAGCACCTGGAGGCGGAGTACGGCGCCACCCGCATCTACGAAGGCGGGTTGCAGGTGGACACCACGCTGGACCCGGGGATCCAGCGAGCCGCGGAGCGGGCGCTGCGCAACGGCCTGCTGCGCCTGGACCACGAGGAAGGGTTCCGGGGCCCGATCCTGGAGCTGGAGGACGGGGCCGACCTGGAGGAGAGGATCCTCCCCTCGTGGAACGACCTGGACCCGGTCCCGGACCGCTGGTACCAGGGGCTGGTGCTGGAGGCGGGCCCCCGCCGGGCCCGCGTGTCGATCCACGGCCGGGTCTTCGAGCTCACCCCGGAAGGGATCGCCTGGACCGGGCGCAGCCGGCCGGGGCAGCTCCTGGAGCGCGGGGACGTGGCCTGGTTCCGCCTGGAGGCGTCCGCCGACGGGGCCGGCGGCCCGGTCCTCCACCTGGAGCAGGAACCGGAGATCGAGGGGGCGGTCCTCGTGCTCGAATCGGCCTCCGGCGCCATCCGGGCCATGGTCGGGGGCTGGGACTTCGAGCGGAGCAAGTTCAACCGCGCGGTCCAGGCGCAACGGCAGGTGGGCTCCGGGTTCAAGGCGTTCGTCTACGGCGCCGCCCTCGAGGCGGCCTACACGGCGGCGGACACGGTCTTCGACGGCCCCACGGCCTTCCCGGGCGCCGAAGAGGACGAGACCTACCGGCCGCAGAACCACGGCGGGCAGTTCTACGGCATCCTGACGCTCCGGCGGGCCCTGGAGGCGTCGATCAACGTCCCGGCGGTGAAGCTGCTGGACATGGTCGGCGTCGACCGGGTGATCGACCTGGCGCGCCGCTGTGGGATCGAGTCCCCCCTGCCCCCCTACCCCAGCCTGGCCCTGGGCAGCGCCGAGATCCGCCCCATCGAGCTCGCCGCGGCCTACGCCGCCTTCGCCAACGGGGGGACCTGGGTCGCGCCCTACTCCATCGAGAGCGTTCACTCCGCCCACGGCCGGACCCTCGAGGAGCACTTCCCGGAGACCCGGACCGCCGCCAGCCCCCAGGTCTCGTACGTGCTGGCGTCCATGCTGGAAGGGGTGGTGAACCGGGGCACCGGCCGCCGCCTCGCCGAGCTCCCGGTGGAGATCGCCGGCAAGACCGGGACGACCGACGACTACTCCGACGCCTGGTTCGTGGGGTTCACGCCCCGCCACACCCTGCTGGTCTGGGTGGGGTACGACGTCAAGCGCTCCCTGGGCCGGGGGATGGACGGCGCCGAGGCCGCCGTTCCGGTATGGAAGGAGCTGGCGCAGGCCGGCCTCGACGACGGCTGGATCGAGGAAGGAGCCGAGTTCCAGGCGCCCTCCGGCATCACCCAAGCCACCATCGATTTCGAGACCGGCCTGGTGGTGGACGACGGCTTCCCGGAGGTGTTCGTCGCCGGCACGGAGCCGGCCCAGCCCTACGACCCGAAGTGGGGGCTGATCACGTCGCTCCCCTGGTACCAGCAGCAGGCCTTCTACATCCCGAAGCGGGGCGAGCGGATGCCGTCGCTGGAGCCGGAGGACGGGGAGGAAGAGGACCGGGTGGCGGAGAGGACGGCCGGGTCGCAGCGGGAGGAGGCAAGCTCCTCCCTGACAGGCGATGGTGGAGGGGCCTTCTGATCCCGCGTGTCGGATCTTGTGTCCGCCCGGGGTGAATCGCGACCGGGACGTTCGGTTCGTCGGGAGGAGGCGAGCTCCTCCCCTACACCTGCCGGGCCCCGGGCTTGCGGCCCACCACGGCGTAGTCCTGGCACCCGAACAAGAGGTCGTCGAGGACGTCCCGGAGCCGGTTCACCCGGTCGGCGAGGGTGCGCTGGTCCTCCGGCAGCGCCGTGACGTCGATCTCCGGCAGCCGTGCCCCCTCCGGAAAGGGGTGGAGCTCGACCCGCTCCACGGGCTCGAAGCCGGCTCCGCGGAGCAGGAGCTCCAGGGTGTCCGGGTGGACCGGCCGCTGGTGTGTGGGGTCGAGCCAGAAGGAGCGGGCGGCCACCGCCACCGACAGGGGGTTGGGCGTCTCGAGCAGCAGGACGCCTCCCGGAGCCAGCACTCGCCACGCGAGGCGCACGAGGCGATCGAGGGAGCTGGCCGGGAGGTGCTCCACCACGTGGAAGGAGACCACCGCCCCGAGGGATCCCTCCGGCTCCGCCGCCAGCGCCTCGAACAGGTCCCCCTCCTCCGCGCGGAGGCCCCGCTCCCGGCAGCGGGCGACCATGCGCGCGCTGGCGTCCACGCCCCGGGCGGCCAGGCCGGCGTCCCGGAGAACCGACAGGGCCTCCCCCCGGCCGCAGCCCAGGTCCAGCACCTCCCCGAGCTCGCCCGCGCCCTCCAGGCGCTCGACGTGCTTCCGGAGACGGGCCCGGATCTCCTCCTCGGTTCCCCGGAAGCGTTCCTCGAAAGCCAGGTAGGCCTCCTCGTCCCGGAAGCGCCGGAGGGCCTCCCGGGCCTCCCGTTCGCCGGCGCCGGCTTCTTCGGCGGCCCGGTCCTTCCCGCCGGAACCGCCGCGCGCCACCGCCAGGGCGGATCCCAGGGCGTCCAGGAGCTCGGCGCTCTCGCGCCGGTAGCGGTCGAGCTTCTGGTCCACCCGGGCGAAGAGGGCGTCGTTGTGCCGGAGGAGGTCGTCCAGGGCCCGGGGCACGAAGTTCTCGAGGTGGCCGAGGCGCTCCTCGTGCTGGCCCAGGTACTCCAGCAGGATGACGTTGAAGACCCGCTGGCGGTCCCACAGGTCCGCCTGGGGCGCTTTGACCAGCGGGCGCAGCAGGCGCTTCGCCGCAACCAGGGCCCGGGCGAGCAACCCGGGGCGGTGGCTCCGGATGGGGAACGGCCGGTCTTCGGACCAGAGCCGGTACCACGCATCCAGGTCGCGGGTCGGCTCGCCGAGGAAGTCCTCGATGGCGGGGCCGGGCGGCCCGGGGCTCTCCGGGCCGCCCCCGGAGCGGTCGGTCACTCTTCGGGCAGGACCGTGACCACCAGCTCTGCGCTCACCTCCGCGTGGAGGTGGATGAAGACGTGGTGGTCGCCGATCGTCTTGATGCCGCCCTCCAGGTCGATCCGCCGCTTGTCCACGTGGATGCCCTGCTCCTCGAGGGAGTCGGCGATCTCGGTGGCGGTGACGGAGCCGTACAGGGTCTCGGCGTCGCTGGCCCGCTTGTGCAGGGTCACCCGGGTGCCCTGGATCCGGTCCGCCACCTCCTGGGCGGCCTCGAACTCCTTGGCGGCCTCGGCGTCGAGCCTCGCCTTCTGCTGCTCGAAGACCTTCCGGTTGCCCGGCGTGGCCTCCAGGGCCAGGCCCTGGGGCAGCAGGTAGTTGCGGGCGAACCCGGGCTTCACCTCCACCACCTCCCCGCGCCGGCCCAGGCTCCGCCGATCCTTCAGCAGTATCACGTCCATGGCGTGTTCCTCCCGGTGCGGGTCTAATCGGTGGCGAACGGCAGCAGGGCCACGTGCCGCGCCCGCTTGATCGCCTGCTGGAGCCGCCGCTGGTGCCGGGCGCAGGTACCGGAGATCCGGCGCGGCAGGATCTTCGCCCGCTCCGGCGTGAACTGCTGCAGCAGCCGGGTGTCCTTGTAGTCGATGTACTCGATCTTGTCCGCGCAGAACTTGCAGACCTTGCGCCGGCGGTAGAACGTGCGCTTGCCCCGGGCCATCGTCAAGCCTCCTCTCGGGATTCTTCGCCGTCACCTTCGGTGATGCCGGCGGCGACCTCCGGCGTCACCTTGCCGAAGGCCCGCTTGAGGTCCTCGTCGGTGCGCACGGTCATGTAGCGCAGCACCTTGTCGCTCTGCTCCAGGCGCCGCTCCAGCTCCTGGACTCCGGTGAACGCCTGGTCGGCGTGGAGGTACAGCAGCCTGTAGCGCCCCTCCGTCTGCTTGTCGATGGGGTAGGCGAGCTTGCGCCGCCCCCAGTCGTCTTCCTTGGTGATGCGGGCGCCGTTGTCGGTCACCAGCTTGCGCACGGT
>JBKHJP010000320.1:0-5141 GCA_046538065.1 Thermoanaerobaculia bacterium
TCGGGCGCGCGGCTCCACCCCGCGCCGGCCTTCAGCGGCCGTGGTGTCCGGGGCCCTTCTTGTCGTTCCGAGCGGAGCGAAGCGGAGTCGAGGAACCTGGGCGGGGGGCGTCTCGGCTCCCCCGCTCCCGGTCGCCCGCCGGGACACGGCCCCCCGAACGCGCCGACGAGCCCGCAGCCGCGGTAGCCGCCGGCACCGCCCTACCGGCCCCAGAGGGCGATGACGTGGACGGAGACGCCGCCCGGGTCGTCCTCGTCGAAGAACTCGGTCACGCCGGCGTCGCCGACGGCGTCCGGGAACGTGGACCAGCGGAGCTCGCCTCCCAGGGTCCAGGCGGTGAAGGCCCGGCGCAACGAGAGCGCCGCGTTGGCGCCGAGCTCGGTGCCGTCGTCGCTCGCGTCCACGCCGGCGAGCTCCCCGCCGGACTCGTCCTCCCACCAGAGCAACGACGGCCCGGCGCCGGCCCGGAGCTCCCACGGGTCGAAGTGGTAGAAGCTCCAGGACGCCGTCAGGTGCACCGGGACGTAGGTCAGGGTCTCGTCGACGCCGGTGCCCACCGGTGGGTCGGCCAGGAGCACCCGCTCGCCGTCCACCTCGCCGTAGTCCAGGGTCGCCTCCAGCACCCAGCGCTGCCGCCAGCGCCAGTCGAGCTGGACGCCGAGCATGGGCATGGGATCGTCGAACACGGCGTCGTAGCTGTCCTCGGCGTTGATCATCTCGAACCCGCCCAGGCGCACGCCCCAGAGGAGCCGGCGATCCTCCATGCCGTCGATCTCCTGGACCGCTTCGCCGGTCTCGCGCTGGGTGTCCGGCGGGGTCCCCGGGTCCTGAGCCGGGGCGGGCCCGGGGGCGGCGAGGGTTCCCGCCACGCCCAGGAGGAGGGCCAGGGCGGGGGCGGCCGAGGCCGGCGTCCCGGCCGCTGCAGGGGCCGGTGCGGGGACCGGTGGTGTCGGCCGGCGCGCGCTGTGGCCGGAGCTTGCGGACGGTCGGTCCATCGCTTCCATGTCTCCCTCCCTCACGAGTCGAAGCCGATCCCCAGGTGGAGCCGCAGGACGTTCAGAAGCCCCGCTCCCGTCTGCTCGTCGAAGCCCGGGGGCCCCAGGTCCACGGCGGTCTCCTGCAGCATGAAGCGCACGGCGTCCGGGTCCTCCACGCCCAGGGCGATCAGCAGGGCCGCCGCGGCGGTGACCTGGGGCGCGGCGAACGACGTTCCCGTGGCGAAGAAGGCCCCGAACTCGATGGCGCCGGTGACCGGGTCGCGGAGGAAGCTCACGCTCAGGACCGCGTCCCGGGTCTCGCCGCGGACGATGGACGGGTTCTCCCCCGCCGGGGCCACCAGGTCCAGGCCGGGGCCGGTGTTGGAGTAGGTGGCGGTCACGCCGGCGAAGTTCGTGGCCCCGACGGCGAACACCTTCGGGATGCGCCCCGGGAAGGCGACGTCGGCCGGCGGCTCCGGGTCCGCCGCCTCGTTGCCGGCCGCCGCCACCAGGAGGACGCCGGCCTGCTCGGCCCGGTTCACCGCCTCGCGCAGGGCCGGGATCGTGCCGGCGCCTCCCAGGCTCAGGTTGATCACGTCGGCGCCGGCATCCACGGCGAAGTTGATCGCCTCGACGATTCGCGAGACCGGTCCCTCACCCAGCACGTCCAGCGCCCGGATGGGGAGGATGGTCACCTCCGGGGCGATCCCGGCGATGAGCAGGCCGTTGTCGACCTGGGCGGCGATCTGGCTGGTCACGAAGGTGCCGTGACCGAAGCGCATCGAGGTGGCCGGCGCGTCCGGGTCCAGGGCGAACCCTTCGTCGAAGGCCGGGCCGCCGTCCACCAGGTCGATCCCCGGCAGGACCTCGACGCCCTCCAGGTCGGGGGCGCGCGGCCCGCCGAGACCCAGGGCCACGCCGCTGTCGATCACCGCCACGACCACGCCCTCGCCGCCGGTGGGGTTACGGGCGAAGCCCTCCTCCCAGTCGATCCGTTCCAGGTTCCATTGCAAGGGGAAGAGGGGGTCGTCGACCAGCTGGGGTGCCGGTTGCGCCTGGAGCCGGGCCGACCAGATCGGATCGGGTGCGGCCCACAGGACCTCGGGGTTCGCCCGGAGCCTGGCCAGGACCTCCGGGATGGAGGTCTCCGGTGGCACCTCGACCCGTCCGAAGTCGCCGTAGGTCGCCGGGCGGTAGGCGCGGCCGCCGGCACCCACGGCGACCGCCTCCCGGTCGAGGGGTGCGACCCGGGCCCGGAAGCGCACGACGACGTGGTCGCGGGCGACGGCCGGGCCCCGGGCCTGGGGGAGCGTGACGGCCCTGGGCTCCGACGCTCCGGGCGTGGTGGGCTCTTCCGGGGGTGTGCTCCCGCCTGGACCTCGGCTCCCCGGACCGGGCGGGACCCGGCCGGTGGTGAACGATTCTCCACGCGCCGTGGAGATTTCGCCATCGCCGAGGGACGCCCCGGGCGGCTCGCCCGAGAGGGTACCGGGGAGGAGCGGGATCCAGAGGACCCAGAACGTGAAGGCGAGCCGGAGCGTTCGGCCCCTCCGGCGGGGGCGGGGATGGGCGGGTGGGCTCCCCGGGAGGTGTAGCGCGTCGGTCATGGCTGGCACTCCTCTCCGATCGGCGGCCGGCGGCGGGGCAGGCCGCGTCCCCCGGGATGAGGCTCGTCGAGAGCGAGCCAGTTGCGAACGATCGTGCACCAGCGAGTCCTGGCGCCTCCGGGCCGATGCAAACCCCCCGCCGGCCCGAAGGGGCTCCCGGGAGCGGCGGGCCGCCCGTCCGGACACCCAGGCCGGCATTCAAGTTGCGTACATTCCGGTGCATGTCGCACGAGAGCTCCGACGCCGGAGTGCCGGAAGCGTGATCCGTTCGCTGGGCAGGGCCGCCCCGGCCGTTCGGCGGGGTCTGCCCCGGGGTCTGCCCCGGGCTCTTCGGCGGGGCCTTCGCCGATCCGCACGGCTCCCCCGGACGGGGCTGGTCCTGGGGGGGCTCGTCCTGGTCTCGCCGGCGCCGGTCGCCGCGGACGAGCTCCGGGTGGAGATCGCCGGCGTGAGGGGAGCGGTCGAGGACAACGTCCGGGCCTTCCTGAGCATCGCCCGGGCGGCGGACGGTGAGCCGACGGCGGCGCGCATCCGGAGGCTCCACGACGACGCGCCGGAGGAGATCCGCCGGGCACTGGAGCCCTTCGGCTACTACCGCCCCACCGTGGAGGGCTCCCTGGAGCGGCGGGACGGGACCTGGACCGCCCGCTACGAGATCGCACCGGGCCCGCCGCTGCGCGTCTCGTCGGTGGAGCTCCGCGTGGCGGGGGCCGGGGCCGGCGACGCGGTGTTCCGCCGCCTGGTCCGGGAGTTCCCCCTGGAAGAGGGCGACGTCCTGGACCATGCGGCCTACGAGGAGGCGAAGGAAGCCTTCGCCGAGGAGGCCTCCCAGGAGGGCTTCCTCGACGCCGAGTTCACGACGGCGGCGATCCGGATCGACCGGCGGGAGTACGACTCACGGATCGAGCTGGTCTACGACACGGGCCCCCAGTACCGGTTCGGAGAGGTGACCTTCTACCAGGAGATCCTCGAGGACGAGGTCCTGGAGGGCTACCTGGCCGACATCGACCGGGGCGATCCCCTGTCGGTGGACCGGCTCCTCGGCCTCCAGCAGACCCTCGGGAGCAGCCCCTACTTCGCCAGCGTCGAGGTCCTGCCGCGCCCCGAGCTGGCCGAGGGCATGGAGGTGCCGGTCCACGTGCGCCTGGTCCCGGCGGCCCGCCAGAAGTACGAGGCCGGCGTGGGCTACGGCACCGACACCGGGCCCCGGGGCCAGGCCGGGCTCGACCTGCGGCGGATCAACCGCCGCGGGCACCAGGGGAGGGTGGAGACCCTGGTCTCCGGGGTGGAGCAGAGCGTCACCGGCAGCTACCGGATCCCGGGGGCCTATCCACGCACGGACGTGCTGACCTTTTCGGCGGGCTACGCCGCCTTCGACACCGAGACGAGCGAGACCGACACGGCCCTGCTCGGGGCGGCCCTGACCCGCTCCCGCGGCCGGTGGCGCGAGAGCTTCGGCCTGCGGTTCACGCGGGAGGACTTCGAGGTCGGCGTCGATCGCGGGACGTCGGAGCTCGTCGTCCCGTCGGCGAGCTGGTCCCGCGTCCGGGCCGACGACCGCCTCCTCCCGAAGCACGGCGAGCGCCTGGAGCTGTCGGTCCGCGCGGCGGAGGCGGAGCTCCTCTCCGATTCTTCCTTCGTGCAAGTTCGGGCCGAAGGCGAGGCGATCCGCTCCCTCGGGACCGGCGTGCGCGCCCTGGGGCGGCTCGCCCTGGGCTGGACCGGCACCGACGAGTTCCGGACCCTGCCGCCTTCGGTGCGGTTCTTCGCGGGGGGCGACCAGAGCGTCCGCGGCTACGAGTACCAGTCCCTCGGGCGCCGGGACCGGGAGGGCAACGTCATCGGCGGCGAGACGCTCCTCGAAGCCAGTGTCGAGGTGGACTGGCTGTTCATCGACCGCTGGGGCCGATGGGGGCTGGCGGCGTTCTACGACGTGGGGAGCGCCGCCCGGGACCTGGCGGAGGACCTCCGGCAGGGAATCGGCGCGGGCGTGCGCTGGCTCTCGCCGGTGGGGCTGGTGCGGGCCGACGTGGCCTGGGCCCTCGACGCCGAGGGACCGGGCACCCCCGTGCGCTTCCACCTGACGATCGGACCGGACCTGTAGCCGATGGCGGAGCCCCACGAGTCGCCGCCCCCCCGCCGGTCCGCCGGGTCCGAAGGGTCGCCGCGCCGCCGCCGGCTGTGGCTCCGCCGGGCGGCCGTCGTCGTCCTGGTCGTCCTCGCGCTCGTCGCCGGCGCGCTCCTCTTCCTCCTGGCCACCGAGACCGGGGCCCGCTGGCTGGTGACCCGGGCCGGCGCCTTCGTCCCCGGTGAGCTCGAGATCGAAGCCCTCTCCGGCCCGGTCCGGGGTCCCCTGGAGGCCCGGGGTGTCTCCTACCGCACCGAGGCCTTCGAGCTGACGGCGGACCGGGTGCTGCTGGACTGGCAGCTCCGGGACCTCCTCCGCCGGCGCCTGGACGTCCACCGGCTGCTGGCCGAAGGGGTGGAAGTGGTGAGCCATCCCGGGCCCGAGGAGCCGGAGGAGGAGGCGGACGTCTTGCCGGACGTGGACCTGCCC
>JBKHJP010000321.1:0-5140 GCA_046538065.1 Thermoanaerobaculia bacterium
GGAGGAGCTTGCCCCTGGCCTGAGCGAGCCTGGCGAGCCGAACGGCTCCTCCCGGGCTGCGGCCGGAGAGCCGGCGCCGGCGTTCGCGCCGACCCGGGCGGACGCGAGGTCCGCCCCTACACGCGGGGGAGCCGTAGCGACCGAGGCGGATGCCGGCGAGAAGCTCGCATCCTCCCCAACGGATTTCACCTCGGCCGTCGGCACCCTGGACCCCGAGCACCTGGCCCACGCCGCCTCCCTGCTGGCCGACCTGCCGGACTCCGTCCGGGCGGCGGCCCGGGAGCCCGCCACCGCGCCGGCCCTGGTCTTCGCCCTCCTCCTGGACCCGGAGCGGGCGGTCCGGGTGCGCCAGCTCGAGGCAGTCGATGAGGCGGCCCCGGCGCTCGAGCCCGCCCCGGGGCCGGCCGCCGGATCGGGGGCCCGCCCCGGCACCGACCCCGGAGCAGGCCGGCCAGCCGGACCGGAAACCGGGCCGGGAGCGGTCCCAGGCCCCGGCCGCGGCCTGGCGGAGGAGACCCGGCGCCTTTACGCCGTCCTCGAAACCCTCCCGCCGGAGGTCCGCATCCCCCTCCTGGACCTGGCCCATCCGGCGCTGCGCCGGCTCTCCGCCACCCAGTACCAGGCCTTCCGCCGGGCGGTCCAGGCCCTGGTCCGGGCCGACGAGCGGGTGAGCCTGTTCGAGTACGCCCTCCACCGGATGCTGCTCCGCCACCTGGACCCGCTCTTCGGCCGGCGCCGGCGCCGCCGGGTGCAGTACTACTCGCTGCGGCGCCTGGGGCGGGAGTGCTCGTGCGTGCTGTCGCTCCTGGTCCGGGTGGGCCACCGGGAGGAGGACGCGGCGGCGGCCCTTTCCGCGGCGGGCCGGGAGCTGGAGGGCTCCGGTGTCGCCCCGGAGCTCCTCCCCCGGGAGGAGTGCGGCCTGGGGGCTCTGGACGAGGCCCTGGAGCGCCTGGCGGAGGCGGCGCCGCGCCTCAAGGAGCGGGTGCTCCGGGCGGCGGTGGTGGCGGTGGCCTGGGACCGGCGGGTGACCGCGGCGGAGGGCGAGCTCCTCCGGGCGGTCGCCGACGCCCTGGACTGCCCGGTGCCGCCGTTCCTCCGGGGCCCCGGTGCGGAGCCGGAGACGCCCACCCCTCCCGCGTGAAGCGGCCGAGCTCTGCCTCGGCCGGGGCGTTGCGCCGGAGATTCCGGGCGGCGTGTGACCCGGTCGGCCTCCCAGAAGTGGTGGGACTCCCAGGATGCGTGTAGGGGAGGAGCTCGTCTCCTCCCGCGGGTGCCGCCGGCCGGAGTTGGTGGCCGGGCGAGGGCGGAGCCGTTACCCGCCGCGGGCGGAGGCGAGCTCCGCCCCTACACGCTCGGGTTGCGGGCGGAGGCGAGCTCCGCCCCTACACGCTCGTCCGGAAGCCCCGGTCCCGGTCCCGACCCTTCCTGCCTCCCGTGGGGCGGGATTCCGACCCGGCGTCGGCCTGCCCGTCAGCGGCCGAGGAGGTCGCCTGCGGGGATCTTCAGGTCGGGGAACGCGGCGGGCACCAAGGTGTCGCCGGGGCCGTGGGTCGTCGCCGAGCGGTAGGCGCCGCCGGCGGGCTCCCGGTGGACGGTGACGGCGCCGTCCTCCAGGTCGATCCGCCAGACCTCGGGCACCTCGTGGCGAGCGTACAGGGGGAGCTTCACCGACTCGTCGTAGCGGTGGGAGCTGTCGCTCACCTCCACCACCAGGAGCACGTCCCGGGCGGTGGGGTGTGCCTCGGCGTAGAAGTCGTCCCGGGGGCGCAGCAGGGCCAGGTCCGGCTCCGGCTCGGAGAGGTCGCCGAGGCGGACCGGGTTCTGGACCGTCACCACGCCCCGATCCCCCAACCGCTGGACGAAGAATCGGTTCAACAGGTTGACGCACCCCGCATGCCGACTGCCGATCGCCGCCATCTCGAAGACCTCCCCCTCGATCAGCTCCACCCGGTCGTCCTCGCCGAAGATGCCGGCCTCGGCCATGCGGTGGTACTCGTCCACCGTGAACGCGTGTCGCGGGGCGTCGACCGTCATGCGGGGATTGTACCGGGTCCCGGGGGTCCGGGCGAGCCGCGGTAAGCTTCGCCTCCCGTGGCTCGCCCCCCCGCCACCCGCCCCGGCCGGTCCGATCTCGCCCTCGCCGCCGTGGCCCTGGTCGCAGCGGCCGTCTTCTTCGCCTCCCTCGACCGCCTCTGGCCCCTGGCCCGGACCGACCTCCACGTTCCGCCGGCGGTCCTGGAGGAGCGAGCCCGGGACTTCCTCCTGGAGGCGGGTTTTCCCGTGGCGAACCACGAGGCCGCGTCGGCCCTGAAGGTGGACGCCCGCGTCCTGGACTACCTCCAGCGGACCTTCGGCCGGACGGAGGCCCAGCGCCTGATCGCCGCCGGCTACCCGGTCTACTGGTACGAGGTCCTGTTCAAGCGCCGGGGGGATCCGGACCGCTACTGGGTCCACCTGGGCGGGAGCGGAGCGCCCGGAGCGTCCGAGGCCGGTGATCCTGCAGGGGAGGCCGGGCGGGTCCTCGGGTGGGGGCGGAGCGTCCAGGAGGACGCCCCGGCCGGCGCCGTGGAGGAGGGGGAGGCTCGGGACCTCGCCCTGGAGACCCTCGGCCGGCACCTGGGGGTCGTCCTCGACCCTGCGGCTCCTCCGGAGGAGGTCGGAGGGGCGGAGGGCGGGTGGCGCGAGCAGGGCTTCTACGATCAGCTCCGGCCGGAGCGCCGGGACCGCTACTTCGTCTACCAGCGCCACCTCTCCCGGGAGCCGGAGCTCCGGCAGCGGCTGGTGGTCATCGTCTCCGGAGACCGGGTGACCGGGGTGGACCAGTCGCTGGTCGTGCCGGAGGCGGCCCGCCGGGCGGCGCGGGCTCGGAAGGCGCCGATGGTGGCCCTCCAGACCGTGGGGATCCTCCTCGCTGCGGCGGCGGTGATCGGGGCCTTCGCCGTCTTCCTGACCCGGCTCAGGGCCGGCACGGCGCGCCTGGCTCCCGCGGCGCGGTGGATCGCCGTCATCGGCCTCTGTTTCCTCGCCACCCAGGCTCTTCGGGGCCACGAGCTCCTGGCCGCCTGGGACCCGCTGTGGCCGCGCTGGATCGCTGCACTCCAGACCCTGGCCCTGGCCGCGGCACCGGCGGCCTGGATCCTCCTGGTGCTGTTCGTGGTCATCGCCGCCGGGGACGCCCTCGACCGGGAAGAGGCCCGGGAGGAGCCGCGGGGGGCGAGCCTGTGGGCCCTGGCCCGCGGCCGGATCGCCTCCCCGGCGGTGGGCCTGGCCTCGCTCCGGGGGTTCCTGGTGGGGCTGGTCTGCGGCGGGGTCCTGGCGGGCTCGATCCTGGTCCTCCAGGCGCTCGTCGGCGCGTGGCCGCCGATCCAGCCCCAGGGGTTCTTCTTCTTCGCCCTCAACTCCCGGGCGCCGCTCCTGGCGACGCTCCTCTACTTCTTCATGGTGGCCCTGGCGGAGGAGTTGGCCTACCGCTACTTCGGCGGCACGTTCCTGCTGCGGGCCACGGGCCGGCGGTGGCTCGCCGTCCTGGTGCCGGCGGCCCTCTACGGCCTGACCCACACGGGGCTCGAGTTCCTGCCGCCGGCGGAGCCGTTCTGGGGCCGGGCGGTGGTGATGACCCTGGTGGGCTGCGTCTGGGGCTGGGCCTACTTCCGCTACGACGCCCTGACCGTGGTCCTCTCCCATTTCACGGCGGACCTGTTCATCTTCAACTGGCCCCGCCTGGGAAGCGGCGACCCCCTCCTGGCGGCGAAGGCCGCGGCGGTGATCGCCGTCCCGCTGCTGCCGGCGCTGCTCTGGGGCGCCGGCCGGAGCTTCCGGCGGGAGCGGTCCGGCCCACCGGGCCGCGGCCCGTTGGTATAGTCCTCGCGCCAATTGGATTTGACAGCTCGCGTATGCATGCTGCACGGGCTCAGCTACCGGAACGATGCCAACCGTCAAGGGAATCTCAGGGCCGTATCGTTTCCTGAACCGGATTCGTCGGACCATCAGCGCTCACCGGGAGCGCATTGTGGAGGCATGGCATGAGCACTGTGGCGGTGAGTGAGCCAAGAATCAAGGATCTGAGGGTGACCGACGAGTCGATCATCGCCACTCTGGTAGACGGGCGAACGATCTCCGTACCGCTGGTCTGGTCATGGCGGCTCTCCGAGGCGACACCCGAGCAACGGAACAACTTCCGTCTACTGGGGGACGGGGTGGGCGTCCACTGGCCCGACGTCGACGAGGACATCAGCGCAGCGGGAATGCTGAGCGGAGTCCCCGCTCGACGACCTGGAACGGTGGCCACCGCGAGCTGAATAGTTTCCGAATCCCCCGGGAGCTCCCGGTCTTCTCGGCGCCCTCCCTAGAATCCACCTGCAAGGAGCACCATCCATGAGCACACCCCCTCTGCGTCGTGTGTCCGCCGTCGCGGTCCTCCTGCTGATCGCTTTCGCCGGGGTTCCCCTCCTGGCGGGCGGCGAGCCCGTGGAGCTCGTGGACCTCATGAAGTTCCGGACGATCCACGGCGAGACGATCTCCGACGACGGCGGCTGGATCGCCTACGAGCTCCGGCCCGACCGGGGCGACGGCGAGGTCGTGGTCCGGGCGGCGGAGGGCGAGGCGCGCCACGTGATCTCCCGGGGGAGCGAGCCGGCGCTCTCCACGGACGGCCGGTGGGCGGCGGCGAAGCTCCGCCCTCCCTTCGAGGAGCGCGTGAAGGCCGAGAAACGCGGCAAAAAGGGGAAGAAGGGGCCGAAGCCGGGCCTCGGCCTTCTCGCCACCAGCGACGGCGGCCTGGAGACTTTCGAGCGCGTGGAGTCCTTCGCCTTCTCCCCGGACGGCCGCTGGCTGGTCTACCACCGGTTCCGGCCGGAGGAGGACGAGGACGGCGAGTCGGAGGCGGGCGAGGAAGAGGGAGAAGCCCAGGAAGAGGTCGAGGGCGAGCCCGAGCCGGCCCTGCCGGAGGAGCCGGCGCCGGAGCCCGCGCCGGAGCCCCCTCCGGAGGCGGAGCCCACGGAGGAACCCGAGCCCGGCCCCGGGCCGGAGCCGGAGACCGGCGGACCGGAGGAGGCCGAGGAGGCCGAGGAGGCCGAGGAGGCCGAGGAGCGCGACGACGAGCGCCTGGGCGCGCCCCTGGTCCTCCGGGAGCTGGCCACCG
>JBKHJP010000322.1:0-5131 GCA_046538065.1 Thermoanaerobaculia bacterium
CCTTCGGCTTCGCTCAGGGCATGCGCAGAGCTCGGCCGCTTCAGGCGGTGGGGGGGCGGACGAGCCGCGACGTTCGCCCCTAACCGTCCGGCCGGGCCACGGCCACGCGGAAGCGGATCTCCACCGGGTCTGCCACCTTGACCACGCCGGCCACCGACTCCGGCTCGATGCCGAAGGCGCTCTGGTCCACGGTGAACGAGCCGGTGAAACCCCAGCCGCCGCCGTCGCGCCGTTCCACCCGGACCGGGAACGTTACCGGCTCCGTGCGCCCGCGGACGGTGAGCTCCCCGGCCACGCGCAACCGCTCCTCGGGATCGCCGGAGACCTCCGTCAGCTCCAGGCGCAGCTCCGGGTGCTCGGCGGCGGCCAGGTTCTCCGGGCCGAGCATCTTGTCCTGGAGCTCCGCGACCGTCTCCGCGTCCGGCCCGTCCTCCAGGCCCGCCAGCTCCCGGGCCCGGGCGGTGTCGATCCGCAGGTCCCGGGCCGGGACCGAGACCATGGCCCGGGAGGCGGCGGGCTCCTCCGGGTTCCACGCCACCTGGGCGCTCCAGCCGGTCACCTCGATGGCGTGCTTGTGGCCCAGGAACCCGAAGAGCCCCGCCGTGTCCGTGACGGCGACGACCCACGTCTCGTCCCGGTCGATGCGGAAGCCGCCGGCGGGGGACGGCTCCGGGGCCTCGTCCGCCTCGCCGCCCTGACCGGCCCATGAGAGGGCCTCGGCAGAAGGCGGCGCCTCTCCGGATCCGGGGTGAGGCGCCCCTGCCGCCACCCCCACACACGTCAACCCGGCCCAGCATCCCAGCACCACTCCCGCCGTCACCACCACGGCGCCCCCTGCCCCGTCCGTTCCCGTCTCCGGCTTGCCTCGGCTCAGCATCCGCACCTCCTCCCTACGTGAGTCCGCCCCGATCCCCGTGCGGATTCTCCGCCAGATTCCGCCAGTCACGGTCGGGAACCATCCGACCATGACACCTGGGAGGTCTTCTCTTCCGGTGAAGCGGCGCCACCCGCGACCGCCATGGTTGCGCGATTGGGGATCTAACGGCATCATCGGGATGTGAGACCGGATCGCCGGACCGCCGCTCGGGGGCGGGCTGCCTTCGCCGCCTTCGTGTCGGCGGTGAGCGTGGGCACGTGGGGAGCTCCGGCCGTCGGGGCCGACGAGCTCCCGATCGGTGGAACCGTCCTGGAGGAGGACGGCAGTACCCTCGCGGGCGCCGAAGTCACCCTCCACCCGGTGCCGGCGATGGCGGAGCGGGACCGTCTGCTGGCGGGCGGGGCGGCCCATCCTGAGCCCGCGGACCGGGCCACCACCGGGGAGGACGGCCGGTTCCGGCTGGTGGCGCCGGACGTGGGCCTGTGGACCGTGGTGGCCCGGGCGTCGGGTCGGGTCCCCATGGAGCTCTCCGCCCGGGCGCTGGTCCACCCGGAGGAGCTGGAGCCGGTCCGGCTGCCGCCCTCGGCGGGCCTCGACCTGCTGGTGGTGGACGGAGAGGGGGCGCCGGTTCCGGAGGCGGTGGTCGAGGGGCGGGGTGCAGCCTCCCCGGAGCGGAACCCGCACCGCCGGGCGAGCCCGTGGCGCCCCGTCCACCGCCGCCTCGCCACCACCGGCCGGGACGGCCGCACCCGCCTCCCTCGCCTAGAGGGCGAGCGGGTGGCCGTCTGGGCCGTGGCCTCCGGCCGGGTGGCCCACGCCGTCGTGGAGGCGACGCCGGCGGACGGGCCGCTCCGCCTGGTCCTCGCCGGCGGACCCGCCCGGCGGGTCCAGGTCGTCGGACCGGGGGGCGACCCGGTGGCCGGTGCCGCGGTCTGGGCCGGCGTCCCCGTCCCCATGGGCCTGACGGGCGCCGACGGCACCCTCTCGGTGCCCGCCCCGGGCGAGCCCGGCGCGGACCCCGTCCGCCTCCACGTCCACGGGCCGGACGGCCTCCTGGGAGAGGGCGAGATCGAGCCCCCCGACGCGGCAGGGCCGGACTCCGCCGAGCCCGGACCCCTCCGCATCCGTCTGGAGGCGCCCACCATCGTCCAGGGCCGCATCCTGGACGCCGGCCGGCAGGAGGGGATCGCCGGGGCGCTGGTCTGGCCGCGGAGCGGGACCTCCGCCTTCGTCCGCACCGACCGCACCGGCTCGTTCCGCCTCGCCATGCACCCCGAGTGGCTGGACGCCGGGATCCACGCCGCGGCTCCCGGGTTCCTGGAGCTCCGTTCCGAGGTGCCCGAGGGCGGGACGCCGGGATCCCAGGAGGTCACGGTGCTCCTCCACCCGGCGGCCACCCTCCGGGGCCGCGTCGTCGACGCGTCGGAGCGGCCGGTGGCGGGGGCCGCCCTCCGGGTCACCCGGGAGGAGCGGATGACGCGGGGCCGCGACGCGACCTGGGGCCGGAGCGACGGAGAGGGCCGGTTCCGGATCGCCGGCCTGCCGCGGGGTGCGGACCTCGTGGTCCACGCGCGCCGGGAGGGCTACTCCCCGGCGGTGGAGACCGTGGCTCCGAGACCGCCGGATCCCGGGACCGCCCGTGGCCCGGCCGGGTCGAGGCCGTCCCCCGCCTTCCCGGAGGTGCGCCTGGTCCTCCACGAAGGGCGCCTGCTCCGCGGGCGCACCGTCGACGAGCACGGCGAGCCCGTCCCCGGGGCCCGCGTGGTCGTCCTGGCCGAGGCGCTGTCGGGTCCGGGGTGGCCCCCGCCGCCGGAGGCGCTGGCGGAGGCGGAGACCGGGGCCGAGGGGCGCTTCGCGGTCGACGACGTCGTCCCCGGAACCCTCTCGCTCCTCGTCTCCGCCCCCGGGTACGCACCTTTCCGGGAGCGCTCCGCCGAGCTCCCGGAAGGGGGCGGGTCCACCGACCTGGGGGATCTGGTCCTGGAGCGGGAGGTCTTCGTCGAAGGACGGGTGGTGGACCCGGCGGGCGAGCCGATCGCCGAGGCCTCGATCCAGCTCTCGCCCCGGGGCCGGTCGGTGCGGTTGCCCGGACGCCGGATGCTCGGCCGAGCGCCCGGCGCTTCGGAGGAGGACCGGCGGCGCACCACCGGCCCGGACGGACGCTTCCGCTTCGGGGACCTCGCCACCGGGGAGTCCGTCCGCCTCCGGATCTCCAGGGACGGCTACGTCACGACGCGGGTGGAGGGCCTCCGGGCGCCCACGGAGGAGCCGGTCTCCGTCGTGCTCCGGCCGGCGGCAGAGGTGGCGGGCATGGTGGTCGACGGGAGCGGCCGGCCGGTCCCCGGTGCTCACGTCCGCCCGTCCTGGCGCTCCGGCCGGCCGGCGAGCGTCCACGTGCGCCTGGCTGAGACCGACGAGCACGGCGCCTTCGAGCTGACCGGCCTCTCCCCCGGAGCGGTGGCGCTGGTCGCCGAGGCTCCGGGTCACCAGGAGTCGGGGCCGGTGAACCTGGAGCTCGCTCCGGGCGAGCGCCGGGAGGGGGTGGAGGTCGTCCTCGCGGAGGGGGTCGAGGTGACGGGTCGCGTCCTGGACCCCGACGGGCTCCCGGTGGCCGGTGCCGGCGTGCAGGTGCTCGAGGTCCACGGCCAGCGGATGGCGTACCGCGGCGAGCACGCCACGACCGGTTCCGACGGCCGCTTCACCCTGGACACGCTGCCTGAGGGTCGGTTGACGCTCCGGGCCCACAAGGAGGGCTTCTCCCCGGCCACCGAGGAGATCGACCTGGGGCCGGCGGGCGCCTCCGCGGAGATCTACCTGGAGCGGGGCACCGAGGTCCGGGGGCGCGTGCTGGAGGCCGACGGCTCGCCGGGAGCGGGCCGGACGCTCCGGATCGCCCCCCATCGGTCCCTGCTCGGCTCCGGTGCCCGGGCGAGCGCCGCGGCGGACGGTTCCTTCGCCTTCCGCGGGGTCGCCGACGGGGAGTACCGGCTGGTCGTCGTCGAAGGGCACTCGGTCCTCTGGTCGTCGCCGGAGCCGGTCGTGGTGGAGGGGGCCCCGGTCAGCGGCCTGGAGATCCGTTTGCCGTCGACCGCCACCCTCCAGGGCCGCATCCTGGGGCTGGACCGGAGCGAGCTCCGGCGGGTGCGCGTCAGCGGTTCCTCGGCGGGCGGAGGGTTCCACGCCCGGCGCGCCGGCCGGGTGCGCCGGGACGGGACGTACCGGATCGAGGGCGTCACCCCCGGGGAGTGGCGCATCACCGCCGAGTCCCCCCTGTCCGGGCGCCAGGCCCGGGGCCGCGTGGAGATCGAGGAGGGCCAGACCATCGCCTCCCTCGACCTGGAGTTCCGGGAGGGGTTCACCGTCCGGGGCGTCGTGGAACGGGCCGGCCGCTCCCTTCCCGGGGCCACCGTCCAGCTCTCCGCCCAGGAGTACCACGGCGGGCGGGTGACGAGCGATTTCGAGGGCCGCTTCCGCTTCCAGGGCGTGCCCCGGGGCGAGCACCGCCTCACCGCCCGGGATTCCCAGAGCGGCACGGCTCTGGGCCGCACGGTCCGGGTGGACGGTGATCGCGACCTGCGCCTGGAGCTCGAGGGATACCGCCTCCGGGGGACCGTCTACGCCGCCGACGGCACCGGGCCGGTGGCGGAGGCCTCGGTCCGCCTGCGGCGGCAGGAGGCCCCGGGCGATCCGCCGGAAACGAGCGCCATGCCGTCCCACACGCTGACGGGGCGCGACGGCTCGTTCCTCCTGGACGGCATCGCCCCGGGGCGGTGGCGCCTCCTGGTGGAGAGGGCGGGCTACACCGCCCACGCGGCGGAGGTGGAGGTCGCCGGAGGCGACGTCGAGCTGGCTCCCGTCTACCTGGATCGGCTCCCCGCTGAGCCCCGCTGAGCCGCAGTGACGTCCTTGACATCGACGGACCGCCTGGATAGCTTCAAAGCCTCTCTACCCCCTCCCACCAAGGGGGTTCAGCGCAACCGCCCCCGCCCTGCCCATGACCACAGACGACCGTCAGGTGACCCGGGGCCGGAAGGAGATTCCGGCGAACGAGCGTCTCATCGTCCCGCTGGATGTGGGCAGCTTCGATGAGGCCAGGGCGCTTGTCGAGGAGCTTGGAAGCGCCGTCAACTTCTACAAGATCGGCCTGCAGCTCCTGCTGGCAGGCGGAGGCTTCACGGGCGAGTACACCAGCTTCGTCACCTGGCTCGTGGAGCGCCACAAGAAGGTCATGGTGGACATCAAGATCTTCGACAT
>JBKHJP010000323.1:0-5110 GCA_046538065.1 Thermoanaerobaculia bacterium
CTGCCGGTCATGGAGCACCCGTTCTACGGCTCCTGGGGCTACCAGACCACGGGCTACTTCGCCCCCACGGCGCGCTACGGCACCCCGCGGGACTTCATGGCCTTCGTCGACCACCTGCACCAGCGGGGCATCGGCGTGATCCTGGACTGGGTGCCGTCCCACTTCCCCTCAGACGAGCACGGCCTGTCCTACTTCGACGGCAGCCACCTGTTCGAGCACGCCGACCCGCGCCAGGGCTTCCACCCGGACTGGAACAGCCTGATCTTCAACTACGGCCGCCACGAGGTCCGGAGCTTCCTGATCTCCTCGGCCCTCTACTGGCTCGACCGCTACCACGTGGACGGCCTCCGGGTGGACGCCGTGGCCTCCATGCTCTACCTGGACTACTCCCGCAAGGAGGGCGAGTGGGTGCCCAACCGCCACGGCGGGCGGGAGAACCTGGAGGCCCTGACGTTGCTCCGCCAGCTCAACGAGGAGGTCTTCGGCACCTTCCCGGACACCCAGACCTTCGCCGAGGAGTCCACCGCCTGGCCCATGGTCTCCCGGCCCACGTACCTGGGGGGCCTGGGCTTCGGCTTCAAGTGGGACATGGGGTGGATGCACGACACCCTCCTCTACATGGGGCGCGAGCCCGTCTACCGCAAGTACCACCACGGCGAGATCACGTTCCGGATGCTCTACGCCTTCTCCGAGAACTACTGCCTGCCGCTGTCCCACGACGAGGTGGTCCACGGCAAGGGCTCGATCCTCACCCGCATGCCCGGCGACGACTGGCAGCGCTTCGCCAACGTCCGCCTCCTCTACGCCTACCAGACCGCCCAGCCGGGCAAGAAGCTCCTGTTCATGGGCTGTGAGATCGCCCAGCGCCGGGAGTGGCACCACGACGGGAGCCTGGACTGGCACCTGCTGGAGCACGAGTCCCACGCCGGGATCGAGCGCTTGGTGGGGGACCTCAACCGCCTCTACCGCGACGAGCCGGCCCTCCACGAGGCGGACTGCGAGCCCGCCGGGTACGAGTGGATCGAGGGGAACGACGCCGAGGGGAGCACCCTCGCCTTTCTCCGCAAGGGCCGCTCCACGGACGACCTGGTGGCGTGCGTGTTCAACTTCACCCCGGTGGTCCGGACCAACTACCGGGTGGGCGTGCCCCGGGGCGGGCCCTGGCGCGAGGTCCTGAACACCGACGCGAGCCAGTACTGGGGGGGCGGCCAGGGCAACCTGGGCGGCGTGGAGGCGGCCCCGGTCCCGGCCCACGGGCGGAGCCACAGCCTGACGGTGACCGTCCCGCCCCTGGCGGCGGTCTTCTTCAAGAGCGACGCGGAGAAATAGCGGCCGGGGCCCGCCCGGTTGTCCGAGTGCCGGCCCGGGGTCGGACCCTCCCCATGAGCGACCACTTCGTCTGCCTTCACGGCCACTTCTACCAGCCGCCGCGGGAGAACCCCTGGCTCGAGGCGGTGGAGGTCCAGGACTCGGCCTACCCGTACCACGACTGGAACGAACGGGTGACGGCGGAGTGCTACGCCCCGAACGCCGCCGCCCGCATCCTGGACGGCGACGGGCGGATCGCCCGGATCGTCGACAACTACTCCCGGATCAGCTTCGACTTCGGCCCGACGCTCCTCGCCTGGATGGAGACCGCCCGCCCGGACGTCTACCGGGCCGTGCTGGAGGCGGACCGGCTCTCCGCCGAGCGCTTCTCCGCCCACGGCTCGGCGATGGCCCAGGCGTACGGCCACCTGATCCTCCCCCTGGCGAACCGCCGGGACAAGGAGACCCAGGTGCTCTGGGGGATCCGGGACTTCGAGCACCGGTTCGGGCGCCGCCCGGAAGGCATGTGGCTGCCGGAGACGGCGGTGGACACCGAGACCCTGGAGGTCCTGGCGGAGCACGGCATCGCCTTCACCGTCCTCGCCCCCCACCAGGCGGACGCCACCATCGACACGACGCGCCCCTACCTCTGCCGCCTCCCGTCGGGCCGCTCCATCGCCCTGTTCTTTTACGACGGAGGGCTCGCCCGCGACATCGCCTTCGGCGACCTGCTCCGCGACGGCGAGGCCTTCGCCGCCCGGCTGCTGGCCGCCTTCGGAGACGGCGACGGCCCGCGCCTGGTCCACGCCGCCACCGACGGCGAAACGTACGGCCACCACCACCGCCACGGCGAGATGGCCCTGGCCTACGCCCTGGAGCGGCTAAAAGACGACCCGGGCGTGCGGCTGACCAACTACGCCGAGCTCCTGGAGCTCCACCCGCCGGAGCACGAGGTGGAGATCGTCGAGGCGAGCTCCTGGAGCTGCGCCCACGGCGTGGAGCGCTGGCGGAGCGACTGCGGTTGCCACACCGGCGGCGAGCCGGGCTGGACCCAGGCCTGGCGCCGGCCCCTCCGGGAGGCCCTCGACTGGCTGCGGGACGAGCTCGCCCCGCGCTTCGAGGAGGCCGCCGGCGAACTCTTCCGGGACCCCTGGGCGGCCCGGAACGACAGCGTGGAGCTGGTCCTGGACCGCTCGGAGGAGGCCCTCGCCCGGTTCCTGGAGACCCACGCCGTCCGGGAGCTGGACGACGAGGAGATCGTCCGGGCCCGGCGGCTCCTGGAGCTCCAGCGCCACGCCATGACCATGTTCACGAGCTGCGGCTGGTTCTTCAACGACCTCGCCGGGATCGAGACGGTCCAGGTGTTCCACTACGCCGGCCGGGCCCTCCAGCTCGGCCGGATCCTCTTCGGCGACGCCCCGGCCGCCTTCCTGGAGGACGGCTTCCTCTCCCGCCTGGAGGCGGCCCGGAGCAACCGCCCGCTCCCCCACGGCGGCACCGGCCGGGAGATCTTCGAGCGCAAGGTGACTCCGGCGCGGGTGACCCTGGAGCGGGTCGGCGCCCACTACGCCCTGTCGTCGCTCTTCGAGGACTACCCGGAGGAGACCCGGATCTTCTGCTACCGGGCGGACCAGAGGGAGACTCGGACCCTCCAGTCCGGCCGCGCCCGCCTGGCCCTCGGGCGGTTCCGCGTGGCGTCGCTGGTCACCGGCGCCCGGAAGGAGCTCGCCTTCGCCGTCCTCCACTTCGGCGACCACAACCTGAGCGGCGGCGTGCGCCAGTACCGCGGCCGGGAGGAGTTCGACGCCATGGCGGGGGAGGTCGGCCGGGCCTTCCGCCGGGGCGACCTGGCGGGGGCGGTCCGGGTGCTGGACCGCCACTTCGACATGACCTACTCCCTGGACTCCCTGTTCCGGGACGAGCGCCGGGCGGTGCTGGACCTGGTCCTCGCCGCCACCCGGGCCGATGCCGAGGAGCGCCACCGCCGGAGCTACGAGGAGCACGCCCCCCTGATGCAGTACCTGGCGGAGCTCGGGATCCCCCTGCCCCTGCCCTTGAAGGCGTCCGCCGAGGTGTTCCTCAACCTGGAGCTGCGGCGCGCCTTCGAAGACCCCTCGGCGGACCTGGAGGGCGTGGACCGCATGCTGCGGGAAACCGCCACCTGGCACCTGGACCTGGACACCGCCGGCCTCTCCCACGCCCTGGAGGGCACGCTGGAGCGCCTGGCCCGGGGCCTGGAGGCCGCGCCCGACGACCTGGCCCTCCTGGAGCGCCTCCAGGAGACGGCGGAGCTGGCCGCGCACCTGCCGTTCCAGGTCTCGCTCTACGGCACCCAGAACGTCTGCTACCGGCTGCTCCAGAGCGAGTACCCCGCCCGCCGGACCGCCGCCGAGGCCTGCGACCCCGACGCCAGGACCTGGACGGAGCGCTTCCGCGCCGTCGCCGAAGCCCTCCACCTGCGGGTGGAGTAGGCGGTACGGGCGTTGACATGCGTTTCGCATGAAAGCATACTGATCGCATGACCAAGATGCTCCAGGTACGGGACGTGCCCGACGAGATCCACCGGACCTTGAAGGCCCGGGCGGCCATGGCGGGGATGTCCCTGTCCGAGTACGCGCTCCGGGAGCTCCGCCGGTCGGCCGAGCGCCCCTCGCCGGAGGAGCTCCGCCGCAGGATCGAGAGCCGCCGGCCGGTGGCGCCCTCCGTCTCCCCCGCCGAGCTCCTCTCCCGGGAGCGCGCGCGGCGGTGATCGTGGTCGACGCTTCCGCGCTCCTGGAGGTGCTCCTCCAGGCGCCGGCGGCGGAGCCGATCGCGGAGCGTCTCTTCGACCCCGAAGAGACGCTCCACGCCCCGCACCTCCTGGACGTGGAGGTGGCCCAGATCCTCCGCCGGTACGTCCTGCTGGGCGAGATCGACGCCGGCCGGGGACGGGAGGCCCTCACGGACCTGGCCGACCTGTCCGTGGAGCGCTACCCCCACGACCCCCTCCTGGCGCGGATCTGGGAGCTGCGGGACAACGCGACGGCCTACGACGCCGCCTACCTGGCCCTCGCCGAAGCGCTGGGAGCTCCGCTCCTCACCTGCGACGCCCGGCTCGCCCGGGCGATGGACTCCCTGTCCGGATTCGAGGGCTCCGTCGAGCTGTTCGAGGCCGGTTCACGATAGGCTCCCGGGCCGGCGGGTGCCGGAGCCGGCCCGGGGCGGGGCGCCCCGGTACGCCGGAGACGGCGTCCCGAGGCGTCGAACACCGCAACCGAGGAGGCTGCATGCGTCACTGGACCCCCTTCGCCCTCTGTCTCTGTCTCACCGTCCTCGCCCTCGCCGGCGCCGCCCCGGCGGCAGCGGCCGAGCACCGGATCGGGGTCGGCGCCAACTACTGGCAGGCCGTCGACGACCTGGTGGACGACGGCTTCGACGTGGACGAGGACGGGCTCGCCCCCTACCTGACGTACCAGCTCATCCCCGCCGGGATCTTCCGCTTCGAGCTGGACCTGGAGTACTTCGAGGCGGGCTTCGGCGGCTCGACGTCCGAAGCCTTCTCCCCCCAGCTCTTCGTCCTCGTGGGCAGCGGCCTCTACGCCGGCGTGGGCGTGGGGGTGACCTACTCCAGCGACCTTCCGGGCGACGACCTCTCGGACCCCTTCTACGCCGCCCGCGTGGGGTTCGACTTCACGCTCCTGCCGGGGGTCCACCTGGACGTCAACGCCAACTACCGGGCCAGCACCTTCGACGCCCTGGACCAGGCGAGCAGCGACACGGTCACCCTGGGGGCGGCGATCCGGGCGTCGTTCTGAGGGTCACC
>JBKHJP010000324.1:0-5108 GCA_046538065.1 Thermoanaerobaculia bacterium
GCTTTGACCGGCTTCCGCATCCCGAATCCCAGAATTATTGGGCCTCAACCGCCAGTAGATCCGCCACCGACCAGTCGTCTGAGGAGACGAGTGCGGTCCCGGAAGTATTGAAGGCGACGAAAGCAGATGGAGAGAAGTCCCCGGCGGGCATTCCTGGCTCCTGTCCGCACCTGCCGCCTGCCGTGCCACCTCCGTGGCGGTATAGTTGAGGAGCGATAGCCAAGCACCATCATCGACCGGAGAACCGATTTGGCCTTGCCTTCCACCTTGGGTCCGCCACCTCTCCGGACCGACGCGGACGGCGTCGTCCGGATCGGGGGCACACGCGTACCTCTGGAGACCGTCGTCTCCTCCTTCGATCGGGGGGCGGCCGCGGAAGAGATCGTGATGCGGTTCCCCACCCTCGACCTCTCCGCTGTCTACGCCACCATCACCTACCTCCTGCAGCATCGAGCTGAGGTGGATCAGTACATGGCCGCTCGCCGTGAGGAGGCCCAGCGAGTCCGCGCGGAGGTGGAGACGCGCTTCGATACTTCGGAGCTCCGGAGGAAGCTCCTGGCCCGCCGCGAAAGCGTATAGCCACTTCAGACGAGCCGAGCATCGTGCTCCCCGTTCTTACCGACGAGAATTTCGATGCGCGGATCCTTCACGGCCTCCGTCGCAGGCTCGCGACCCTCGACGCCCTCCGCGTCCAAGACGTAGGACTGCTTGGTGCGGAGGATCCGCTAGTCCTGGCATGGGCAGCGGCGGAGGGGCGCATCCTTCTTACCCACGATGCGGCAACCATGCCGAGGTACGCCTACGAACGAGTAGGGCGACACGAACCGCTTGCTGGAGTCGTGGTGGTGCCAGGCGAGCTAAGCGTGGGCCTGGCGATCGAGGATCTGGTCCTCCTTCTGGAGCTCTCCGGCTCGGAAGATCTGACCGACCAAGTGCTGTATCTCCCGCTCTAAGGCCGGTCGAGGACCAAGGACGACAGAGAGGTCTGCGGAGCCGAGGACTCGAGCTTCCGTTGCTTCGACAGGGAAGGCGATCCGCCATTACTCACCCGCCGCGGGCCTTCGGGTGGCTCTGGCGGTAGACGTGGAGCAGGCGGTCCACGTCCAGGTGGGTGTAGCGCTGGGTGGTGGAGAGCGAGGCGTGGCCCAGGAGCTCCTGGATGGAGCGCAGGTCGGCGCCGGCCTCGAGGAGGTGGGTGGCGAAGGTGTGGCGGAGGGTGTGGGGGTGGACGCCGGCGGCGAGGGCGGCGGCCTGGACGGCCCGGTCCACCACCCGGCGCATGGAGCGGTCGGTGAGCCGGCCGCCCCGGTGGTTGAGGAAGACCGGTTCCTCGTCGTCCGGAGCACCGGCCGCCACCGCCTGGGAGCGCACCGAGTCCCAGTCGGCGAGCCAGGCCCGGAGGGCCTCCTCCGCCGCCCCCCCGAAGGGGACCATCCGCTCCCTGCCCCCCTTGCCCACGACCCGGAGCACCCGGGCGGGGAGGTCCAGGTCCGGCCAGTCGAGGCTCGCCAGCTCCCCCACCCGGAGGCCCGTGGCGTAGAGGAGCTCCAGGATCGCCCGGTCCCGGCGGCCCAGGGGCTCGGTGGGGTCCGGGGCCTCCAGGAGGGTCTCGATCTCCCCGGGGCGGAGGTGCCGGGGGAGGGTCTTCGCCGTCTTGGGCGTGCGCACCCCCCGGGCCGGGCTCGCCGGGAGGACCCCTTCCCGCACGGCGTGGCGGAGCAGCCCCTTCACGGCCGATAGCGCCCGTCCCTGGCTGGAGCGGGCGAGCCCGGAGCGGGCCAGCGAGGCCACGAAGGAGCGCACCGCCAGCCGGTCCACGTCCGCCGGGGCCAGGCTCGCCGACGAGCGCCCCAGGAACTCCCCGAGGAAGGCCACGAAGCGCTCCAGGTCCCGGCCGTAGCCCCGGAGGGTGTGGTCCGACAGCCCCCGCTCCAGGGCCAGGTGCTCCAGGTAGGCGGCCACGAGCGCCTCCAGCGGGCCTGAGGAGACCGGGTCCCCGCCCTCGGTACGGGTCATCGCCCTGGCGCGGCTCCGGCCGCGGTGCCGGCGGTGCGTCCACCGCGTTCGGTGCGACAGGGTCGCACCCTACGCCCTGCGCCCTCAACGAACGGGCCGGCCTTGCGTCCAGGCCGGCCGGAGCCACCGAGTGGAGGCCCGGAGCGGCCCGCGGGGGAACGTTGAGGCCGGCCTTCCGCCCGGAACGGTGCGGACACCTCCGGGCGCGCCGCGCGCCGGCCGAACCGAGGCGCGCGCCTGCCGTTCAGGACACCTCCGAGCGCGCGCCGGTTCCCCCGCGGGCCGCTCCGGGCCGCCACGGGGTTTCGGTGGGCTCGAGAGGCTCCCCGGAGCCGCTTCCCGGTGCCATGCACCCTACGCCCCCACCGCCGCCGGGTGCTCCGCCTCGAAGACCGACGGGTCCGCCTCCACCCCGTGGCGCTCCGCCCACTCCAGGAGCTCCCGGCGGGCTCTCGCGGCGTAGGCGCCCCGGCGCTCGCGCTTCTTGACCTTGCCCGGGAGCTCCTCGAACAGCCCGTAGTTCACGTTCGCCGGCTGGAAGTGCCGCGGGTCCGACTCCGTCAGGTGGCGGGCCAGGGAGCCCAGACCGGTGGTGGCCGGGAACGGCTCCGGCCCTGCCGCCGGCTCGGCCCGGCCGCCGCCCTCCGCGCTCTCCGGGCCACGGCCCTGCCGGCGTTCGAAGGCCAGGTAGAGGGCGATCGCCAGCCCGGTGGCCGCCGACTCCAGGTACCCCTCCACCCCGGTGAGCTGGCCCGCAAGGCGCACCCGGGGCTCGGCCCGGATGCGGTAGTGCTTGTCCAGGTGGGTCGGGGAGTTGACGAACGTGTTCCGGTGGATCTGCCCGTAGCGCACCAGCTCCGCCCCCTCCAGGCCCGGGATCGTCCGGAAGACCCGCCGCTGCTCCGGCCACTTGAGGCGGCTCTGGAACCCCACCAGGTTGTAGTGGCTCTTCGCCAGGTCCTCCTGCCGGAGCTGCGCCACCGCGTACGGCCGGCTGCCGTCGGGCGCGGTCAGCCCCACCGGCTTCATGGGCCCGAAGCGCAGGGTGTCCTCACCCCGGCGGGCGATCTCCTCGATGGGCAGGCACCCCTCGAAGAAGAGGGCCCGCTCGAAGTCGTGCAGCGGCAGCACCTCCGCCTCCACCAGGGCCCGGTGGAAGGCCAGGTACTCCTCCTTCGTGAACGGGGCGTTCAGGTAGTCCGCCCCCCCCTTGCCGTAACGGGACTGGGCGAAGAGCTTCGAGCGGTCCAGGCTCTCGGCGTCCACGATGGGGGCGATGGCGTCGTAGAAGTAGAGCCACTCGCTCCCCAAGAGGTCCCCCAGGCGCCGGGCGAGGGCGTCGGAGGTGAGCGGCCCGGTGGCGATCACCACGTCCCCCGGCGGAAGATCCGTCACCTCCTCGCGGGCGAGCTCCACCGTGGGAAGTGAAAGGACCCGCTCGCTCACCCGCTCGGCGAAGCGTTCCCGGTCCACCGCCAGGGCGCTCCCGGCGGGCACCGCCGCGTCCCGGGCCGAGGCGATGACCACCGAGCCGAAGGCCTCCATCTCGCGCTTGAGGAGCCCCGCGGCGTGCTCCGGATCGTCGCTCCGGAGCGAGTTCGAGCACACGAGCTCCGCCAGGGCCCCGGTCTTGTGGGCCGGGGTCGGCCGCTCCGGGCGCATCTCGTGGAGGACCACCGGCAGGCCGCGCCGGCCGAGCTGGAACGCGCACTCGCTGCCGGCCAGGCCGCCGCCGACGACGTGGATGGGAGAACCGCTCATGGCCGAGAGGTTACCGCGTCCGGCGCGAAAGGATGGCATCATTGGCCCAGGAACCGCCGGCCACCCGCGCAACGCGCCCCCATCCGGAGGGAGGAGAAACCCCATGGTCACGACCATCGTGCTGCTCAACGTCCAGCCCAAGGAGATCGACCGCATCGCCCAGGAGATCCTGGACGTCGACGGCGTCACGGAGGTGTACTCGGTCGCCGGCCGCTACGACCTGGTGGTGGTCGTGCGGACCCGGGGGACCGACGAGCTCGCCCAGGTGGTGCCGAGCCACCTCCTGAAGGTGGAGGGCATCACCCACTCGGAGACCCTCACCGCCTTCCGGGTCTTCTCCCGCCACGACCTGGAGCGGATGTTCGCCGTGGGCCTGGACGAAGGGGCCGGCGCGGGCGAGGCCCCGGAGCCGGCGTGAGCGGGGCCGCCTGGGGGGAGGGTGCCTCCGGGCCGGACGAGCGCCTGCGGCTCCACCTGGTCCGGGTGCTGGACGGCCGCAACGCCCACGTGGACTTCGAGGGCGCAGTGGCGGACCTCCCGGCCGCCCTCCGCGGCCGCCGGCCCGAGGGCATGCCTCATTCCCCCTGGGAGGTCCTGGAGCACCTCCGGATCGCCCAGGAAGAAATCCTGGAGTTCAGCCGGAGGCCGGACTGGACCTCCCCCGCCTGGCCGGAGGGCTGCTGGCCCGCCGGACCGAAACCGCCGGACGACGGGGCCTGGGACCGGAGCCTCGACGGCTTCCGGAGCGACCTGGCCGCCATGAAGGAGCTCGTCCTCGACCCGGAGCACGACCTCTACCAGCCGTTCCCCTGGGGCGAGGGCGAGACCCTCCTCCGGGAGGCCCTCCTCCTGGCCGACCACAACGCCTACCACCTGGGGGAGCTGGTGGCGGTGCGGCGCATGCTGGGGGCCTGGCCGTGAGGCTCTTCCGGAGCGGGAGCGTCCCAGGACACGCTGGGCGAGGGCGGCCACGGTTCCGGTCCCGTCGTATACACCGGTCCCGGCACGAGGGCGAGAGGGGAGTCGTGCAGTCGCTGGCGTTGCCGAGGTCCGCATGGCTCCGAGTCGATCCGTGGACCGTTCTGGAGCGTCCGTGAGCGCGCAGTCCGCCGGACTGGAGGGGACCGCAGAGCTCCGCCGCCAGCTCGTCCGAGCCGTGGAGCGCACATGCCCCCGATGGCTGTCGTCCGAGGCGGACGACCTGGTGCAGAACGCCCTGATCCGGGTGCTGGAGATCCGGCGCCGCCGTGAGGGAGAGGCCGAGTTCTCATCGTTTTACTTACGGAGGGCGGCCTATAGCGCGGTGGTGGACGAGATCCGCCGCCGGCGCC
>JBKHJP010000325.1:0-5033 GCA_046538065.1 Thermoanaerobaculia bacterium
CTGATCGACGCCCACGTCCACGTGGAGAGCTCCCTGGTGCGCCCGGCGGAGCTCGCCCGGGCGGTAGTGCCCCGGGGGGTCACCACGGTGGTGACCGACCCTCACGAGATCGCCAACGTCTGCGGCCTGGAGGGGATCCGGTTCATGCTCCGGGACTCCGAGGGGGTGCCCCTGGACGTGCTGGTGAACGCTTCCTCGTGCGTGCCGGCAACACCGCTGGGCACCGCCGGGGCGGAGCTCGACGCCCCGGCCCTGGCGGAGCTCCTGTCCGAGTCCCGGGTGCTGGGGCTGGCGGAGGTGATGAACTTCCCCGGCGTCATCGGCGGCGACCCGGCGGTCCTGGCGAAGCTCGACGCCTTCGCCGGGCGGGTGATCGACGGCCACGCGCCCGGGGTCGGCGGCAAGGCCCTCAACGCCTACATCGGCGCCGGCATCTCCTCCGACCACGAGGCGACGGCCCTGGAGGAGGCCCGGGAGAAGCTCCGCCGGGGCATGACCGTCTTCCTCCGGGAGGCGACCAACGCCCGGAACCTGGTGGATTTGCTGCCCCTGGTGGACCGCTGGACGGAGCCTCACCTGGCCTTTTGCACCGACGACCGGGTGCCGGCGGACCTCCTGGACGAGGGCTCGGTGGACCACATGGTGCGCGTGGCCGTCGGCCGGGGCGTCCATCCCATGGCCGCCCTGCGGATCGCCAGCGCCAACCCGGCCCGCCACTACCGCCTGGAGGACCGGGGGGCGATCGCCCCCGGCCGCCGGGCGGATCTGGTGGTCTTCACCGACCTGGAGGACTTCCGGCCGGAGGAGGTCTGGGTGGCCGGCCGGAAGGTGGCGGAGGACGGACGGCCGCTCTTCGAAGCCCCGGCCGCGGACACGGCAGGGGTGACCGGCACCGTCCACCTGGACCCCGCCGCCCTGGACTTCCGGATCCCGGTGGACGGCGCCGGGGGCGCTCCAACGGTCCAGGCGCGGGTAATCCGGGCGATCCCGGACCAGCTCCTGACCGACGCCCTGACCCTGGACGCACCGGTGGCGGACGGCCTGGTCACGGCCGACCCCGAGCGGGACCTGGCGAAGATCGCCGTGGCGGAGCGCCACCGGGGCTCCGGGCGGCTGGGCAAGGGGCTCGTCACCGGCCTGGGGATCCGGCGGGGCGCCATCGCCGGCACCTTCGCCCACGACCACCACAACCTGGTGGTGATCGGCGCCGACGACCGGTCGATGGAGACGGCGGCCCGGGCGGTGGCCGAGGCCGGGGGCGGCCTGGCGGCGGCGGACGGGGCTCAGGCCCTGGCGGTCCTGCCGCTCCCCATCGGCGGTCTCATGTCCGACGAGCCGGTGGAGCGCGTGCGGGAGCGGATGGACGCCCTCCTGGGGGCCGCCCGGGACCTGGGCTCCGCCCTCCACGACCCGTTCATGGCCATGAGCTTCCTGACCCTGGAGGTGATCCCGGCCTTGAAGATCACGGACCTGGGGCTGGTGGACGTGGAGCGCTTCGAGCGGGTGCCGCTCTTCGTGTGATGAACGCACCGACCGGCCTGTAGGGCGGAGCTTGCCCCTCCCGAGCCGGAGCTCCCCCGACCGCCGGAAACCGTGTTGGAGCGGAGCTTGCCCCCGCCCGCTCCCTACCCGCGATGGAGGTCGAGCTGGGCCAGGAGCCGGCCCAGGTCCTCCCCGGATGCCGGCAGGCACCCTTCGATCCGGGCCGCGTGGTCCCGGACCCACGGGTCGGCCTTGGACCCGGCCTCCGGCGGTTGCTCGCCGGCGAGCAAACGCCGCCAGGTGTCGTGCCGCTCCCGCCCGTACTCTTCCAGGAGATCGGGGGAGCCCTGCTCCCGGAGCACCCGCGCCCCCCGGTCCGCCAGGTCCCAGGCCTCCGCCAGGCCCAGGTTCATGCTCTGGACCGCCACCGGCGGCGCCAGGTGCGCCGCGTCCCCGGCCAGCCACACTCCGTCCCGGCCGAAGGCCGTGGCCAGGCGGCTCTCGAAACGCACCGCCACCGACCAGGTGACCTCGTCCACGTCCGGGTCGAACCACGGGGCCCGGTGCTCGAGGAGGGTGGCCAGGTCGTCCTTCGAGAGGTAGGGGTAGACCTGCTTGCCCACCTGGACGGCGAGGCGACTCTTCTCCGGCCGGTCCAGGTCGACGGTGGCGGCCTCCAGCTCGAAGCTCCAGCGGAAGCGGTTCTCTCCCAGGGGCCAGAGGACGTCGGTCGTGTCCCGGCCGAGGACCACCCGCACCTCCGAGAGGTCCTGCTGGGCGCTGGCGGTGACCTCGAACACGGCGTACAGGCGGGGGTCCGCCATCTCCTGGAGCTCCGCACCCAGGGCCTGCCGGACCATCGAGCGATGGCCGTCGGCGCCCACCACCAGGCCGGCCCGGCTGACCCTCTCCGCCTCGACGACCCAGACCGTACCCGCCACCCCGTAGCCGGTGGACTCCTTGCCCAGCCTCTCGACCGTCGCCCGGGGTCGGGCGCCCTCGACGTCGAGCCGGGCCAGGCGATGGCTCCAGCGGACGTTCACCCCCCGGCGCCGGGCCTGCGTCGCCAGGACCGACTCCAGAGCCCTCTGGGGGAGCACCAGCACGAAGGGGTAGGCTCCGGGGAGCTCGGTGAAGGACACCTCGGCGCGGCGTTTCGTGCCCTCGTAGAACGCCATCCTGTCGACCCGGTGCCCCTGACCACCCAGCTCGCCCAACAGACCTGCCTCGTCCAGGAGCTCCAGGGTCCCCGGATGGAGGGCCAGGGCGTAGCTCCGGGCCGCGGGGCGCCACTCCTCCTCGACGACCTCCACGCCGATCTCCCGCCGGGCCAGCCCCAGGGCGGCGAACATCCCCACCGGCCCCGCACCCACCACCAGGGCCTCCGTCTCGTGCTTCAACGCCATGCCTCGCCTCCGATCTCCACGGTTTCTACAATGCCAACGATCCGAGCCCCCCGCACCACGTACAAAGGCGGCCGGGCCCCACCCCTCGGGAGGGGGCGGGAGGCCATCCCCTCGCGGATCACCGGAAGCTACGGGCGATCCGGAAGCCGGCGTCGGCCACCGGGAGGTCGGGGCGCTCGGCGCGCCGGACGGAGCAGGAGAGCTCCTCGAGAGGCGTGCGGAAGGAGCCCCCCCGGAGGATCCGGAGGGGACCGGACGGGCCCGGGGTCGGCGGCGCCGGGGACGGAGCCGATCCCACGGCCGGACCACCGGCGGAGGCGGCGGGAGATGCCGGCTCCGCCGGCGAGGCCGTCCACTCCCACACGCCGCCGAGCATGGCGTGGAGGCCGAAGCCGTTGGTCCGCTTGGCGTCCAGGGGCGGCACCGCGTCGCCGCTGTTGCCGGCGTGCCAGACGAACTCCTCCGCCGCCGCCGGGTCCTCGCCGAAGAACCAGCGGCCGTGGGCACCGGCCCGGCAGGCGTGCTCCCACTCCTCCTCGGCGGGCAGGCGGATCGGCTTCCTGGAGACCTCGGCGTACCAGGCGCAGTACTCGGCCGCGTCGTGCCAGGAGACGCCGAGTGCCGGGTCCCGGTCGCCGGCAGCCAGCGCGGAGCGCTCGAAGCCCGGGTCGAACGCCTCGAACTGCTCGTTCGTGACCGGGAGCTTGCTCAGGTAGAAGGGTGCCGTCAGCTCACCCTCCGGCACGAGCCAGAGGATGGGTCGCGGGTAGGCGGTGTAGTGGTCCGACGACACGACGGGCCTTCAAACGGTGTAGACCGGTACGTGTAGGGGAGGAGCTTGTCTCCTCCCGTACTCCGGAGGTCGCCTCGGATGCGGGCGGAGGCGAGCTCCGCCCCTACATGCACCGGGAGTCGCTCCGGGCCGTGGCGGAGGCGAGCTCCGCCCCTACACGCGGGCGGGGGCCGGCTCCGCCCCCCTCAGTTCCAGAACCCGCCGGAGTCCTCGTCCTCCGGGCGCGCCCGCTCGGCCAGCCAGCGGTCGAACTCCTCCTGGGTCTCGATCGTCACGAACCCGCGCATGCGGTAGTGCCCCAGGCCGCAGAGCTGGGCGCAGGCGATCTCGTAGTTGAAGGACGGATCCCCCTTGCGCTCGCGCATCTCGGCGGTGGTCACGGTGGGCGTGAAGTGGGCCGGCACGTCCATGCCGGGGATGGCGTCCTGCTTGACCCGGAACTCGTTCAACATGAAGCTGTGGATCACGTCCTTGGACGACAGGTGGACGATGGCCGGCCGGTCCACCGGCAGGCGGAGCTGGTTGACGGCGGTGACGTCGTCCTCAGCCGCCGGGTCCGACCGGTCGATCCCCAGGGGGTTGGTCTGCTGGTTCACCAGGGCGGCGTCCGTGCGCCCGAACACACCGTCCGGCCCCGGGTAGTGGACGTTCCAGGCGAACTGCTCGCCCACCACGCGGACCTCCACGGCGTCCTCCTCCGGCGAGGGGAACGCGTCGACCCGGTCGTACCAGAGGGGGATGGAGAAGCCCACCAGGAGCACCGCCTCGGCCAGGGCCACGCCGCCTTCGACGTAGCTCGACGCCTTGGTCTTCGGCCCGGTGTAGCTCGCCCGCGGGTTGCGCCGCCGGTTGAACCGGACCAGCAGGAAGACGAAGAACGCCAGCCAGCCGACGAAGAGGACCGCCATGAGCCAGTGGACGTAGGACATGAGCCGGTCGAGCTCCGCCCCGTGGGCGGAGGCCAGCTCCGGCATGCCGAGGAACTCGAGCATGATCGCCTCCTAGGTGGTCTCCGGCGGGACCAGGTGCAGCCCCTTCCGGGAGTCGAGGTTCTTGCGCACACGGCGGCGCAGGGCGAAGACCACTCCCACGCCGCCGCCGATGACGACGTAGACCAGGGCTCCCAGGAAGAGGACCGAGAGCTTCGCCCCGTCGATGACGCTGTTGTCGGCCTCGCCGTAGCACACCGGGCAGGCGTGGGCCGGCGCCGCCAGGAGCACCGTCAGGGCCAGGGCGACCACGAGGCCGCCCAAGACCCTGTAGGGGCGGAGCTCGCCTCCGCCCGCAGCCGAAGCCGCCGTCCGGCGGCCCGAGGGGCCACGGGAGGAGGCAAGCTCCTCCCCTACACCCGC
>JBKHJP010000035.1:0-19564 GCA_046538065.1 Thermoanaerobaculia bacterium
GAGGTCCACGTCTGGCTCGCCGACCTGGATCGCCCCCCCATCCCGCGCCAGCTCCTCTACGCCTGCCTCGCCCCGGACGAGCGGGAGCGCGCAGCCCGCTTCCGCTTCGACGTGCACCGCGACCGCTTCGTCGCCGGCCGGGGTCTCCTGCGGCGGATCCTGGCGCCGCTTTTGGGCGTCGAGCCCGGAGAGGTGGTCTTCCGGTACGGCGCGAAGGGCAAGCCGTCGCTTGCCCGGCCCGAGGCCGAGCTGGCCTTCAACCTGTCGCACTCGGCCAACGGGGCCCTCTTCGCCCTCTCCCGCGGCGCCGAGCTGGGGGTCGACCTGGAAGCGCTCCGCCCCCTGAGCGACGCCGACGCCCTGGTGGAGCGGTTCTTCCACCCCCGGGAGCGGGAGGTCTACGCCCGGGTGCCGGCGGAGGAGCGGTTGACCTGCTTCTACTGCGGCTGGACCCGGAAGGAAGCGTACGTCAAGGCCCGGGGGGACGGCCTGTCACTCCCGACCACGGCCTTCGAGGTGGTCCTGGTTCCGGGGGAGCCGGCGCGCATGGTCGGCTTCGACGCGGAGCCCCGGGAGGTCGAGCGATGGAGCTTCGCCGCCCTGGAGCCGGCCCGGGGGTTCCTGGGGGCTCTCGCGGTGGAGGGCCCGCCCCTGGACGTGGTGGCGCGCTTCTGGGCGCCGTAGTAGGATCGGGGCTTCCGGCCAGTGCCCCACGGCCAGGGCCGGTACGAGCTCCGGCCGACCCGGACCTCCGCGACCGCCGCACCGAACCATGCGCCCACCGCTCCGCGCTGCCAGCCTCGTCCTGACCGCCGTGATCGTCGCCTCCATGGCGTCCGCGCCGGGCGTGCCGGCGGCCCCCCGCGAGGGACCGCCGGACCCCGACGCCCCGGAGCTCGGCCTGCGCGAGCGCCTGGACGCCCTGTTCGAGCGGGTCCGCCGGGAGCAGCAGGAGATGCAGACGCTGGAGGCGGAGTTCGTCCAGCGCAAGGAGAGCGAGATGCTCCTCGAGGCGGAGGTGGCCCGGGGGGTCTTCTCCTACCGGGCGCCGGACCGGGTCCGCTGGGAGTTCCAGGCGCCGAACCCCATCACGGTGGTCATCGACGACCGCACCATGACCACCTGGTACCGGGACCTGGAGCGGGCGGACGTCCTGAGCGTGGGGCGCTACTCGGATCGGGTGCTGGAGTACCTGGGTGCGTCCGGCACCCTGGAGACCCTGCTGGACTACTTCCGGGTCGAGGCCGCCTTTCCCGAGGATGCCTCGGCGCCCTACCGCCTGAGCCTGGATCCGCGGTACCCCCGCATCGCCCGGCGCATCGAGTCGATGCAGGTGTGGATCGACCGGGAGCGCTTCCTGCCGGTCCGGTTGCGCTACGTCGAGCCCGGCGGGGACGTGACGGAGTATCGCTTCTCCGATCTGCGGGTCAACGGCGAGATCCCTCCGGAGCGCTTCGAGCTGGACCTGCCGGCGGATGTCGTCCGCCGCTCCGCCCCCGCCGGTGACGCGCCCTCGGAGTGACCAGGGCGCTGCGTCCCGGCATGCTCCCGTTCCAGGTCACGGCGGCAGAGGGCGAGGCCCGGACCGGCCGCCTCGAGACACCCCACGGCACCCTCCGGACCCCGGCCTTCATGCCCGTGGGCACGCTGGGGGCGGTCAAGGGGCTCCCCCCCTGGGCCCTGGAGGAGCTCGGCGCCCAGATCCTCCTGGCGAACCTCTACCACCTGGCCCTGCGCCCGGGGATCGACACGATCGAGGGGCTTGGAGGGCTCCACGCCTTCACCGCCTGGCCCGGGCCGATCCTCACGGACAGCGGCGGCTACCAGGTGTTCAGCCTGGCCTCCCGGCGGCGGATCGACGAGGGCGGCGTGACCTTCCGCAGCCACCTGGACGGCGCCCTGCTGCGCTTTACCCCGGAGTCGGTGGTGGACATGCAGCGGCGCCTGGGGGTGGACGTGGCCATGGTCCTGGACGAGTGCCCGCCCTGGCCGGTGCGCGAGGAGGAGGCGGAGGCCGCCTTGGACCGGACCCTCGCCTGGGCCCGGCGCTCCCGCGAGGCGTGGGATGCGGGGGGTGGCGGCACCGCCGGGGCGCTCTTCGGCATCGTCCAGGGCAGCGCCTTCCGGCGCCTCCGGGAGCGGGGCGCCCGGGAGATCGAGGAGCTCGACTTCGACGGCTACGCCATCGGCGGCGTGAGCGTGGGCGAGCCGGAGGCGACGCGCCGGGAGGTCGTGGAGTGGACCGCCCCGCTCCTGCCCCGGGACCGGCCCCGCTACCTGATGGGGGTGGGCCCGCCGGAGGACCTCCTCCACGCCGTGCGCCAGGGCGTCGACCTGTTCGACTGCGTGCTGCCGGCGCGCAACGCCCGCCACGGGCTCCTCTACACCCGCGCCGGCGCGGTCAAGATCAAGCACGCCCGCTACCGGAGCGACCCCCGGCCGCCGGATCCGGAGTGCGCCTGCCCCACCTGCCGGCGGGTGAGCCGGGCGTTTCTTTCCCACCTGGTGCGCTCCGGCGAGATCACCGGGCACGCCCTGGCGACGACCCACAACTTGAGCTTTTACCTTGACTTCATGGCCGACATTCGCCAAGCTTGCGCCTCCGGCAGGCTGGCGGCGCTCACCCCCTACCGTAGCGAGCAACCCCATCAGGAACCCGTCGAAGCACCGGCGGCGGGGGCGCGACCGCTCCGCCGGCATCGCGGACGACCGGAAGGCAGGTACCCATGAGCTCAGCGATCCAGATCCTCCCGGCGCTCCTCCAGCAGCAGGCCCCCAGCGGCCTGATGCAGGTCCTGGCCCAGCTCGCCCCGTTCGTCTTGATCTTCGTCATCTTCTGGGTGCTCCTGATCGCCCCGGCACGACGGCGCCAGAAGGCGCACCAGAAGATGCTCGACGAGCTCAAGAAGGGCGACCGGGTGGTGACCAACGGCGGCCTCCACGGCGAGGTGGCCGGCCTTGAAGGGGGCGTCGTGTTCCTCAAGATCGCCGACAACGTGAAGGTGCGGGTGTCGAAGTCCGCAGTGGCCGGCCTCCAGGGCGAGGCCGAAGGAGCGACCCGATGAACCGGAACCTGCTCTGGCGTGGCATCCTGATCGTCTTCGTCGTGGGGATCCTCACCTGGTCGGCGTATCCCCTCGACGAGAAGCTCAACCTGGGGCTCGACCTCCAGGGCGGCATGCACCTGGTCCTCCAGGTCCAGACCCTCGACGCCCTGAGGGCCGAGACCGAGACCGACATGGACCGGGCCGTCCGGGTGCTCGACAGCGAGGCCGGCATCACCGGGGTCGACGCCCGGCGCATCGACGAAACGTCCTTCGCCCTGACCGGCATCCCCCCGGAGCGCGACGGAGCGGTCGACGACGTGGCGGAGGACTTCTTCGTCAACTGGATCTGGACCCGCGACGGCGAGCGCGTGGTCTTCCAGATGCGTGACAGCTACGAGGACGAGACGCGGCGCCTCGCCGTCGCCCAGGCGCGCCAGACGATCCGCAACCGCGTCGACGCGTACGGCGTGACCGAGCCGTCGATCACCGGCCAGCCGGAGGAAGAGCGCATCGTGGTCCAGCTTCCGGGCGTGGACGATCCGGAGCGGGTCAAGGACCTGATCCAGAGCACGGCGTTCCTGGAGTTCCGCCTGGTGGAGTGGCCCGAGCCCGGCAGCGGCGGCGCCGAGAACCGGGAAGCGGTCCAGGCCGAGTACGGCGGCCAGGTCCCGGACGACGTGGAGGTGATGGTCGAGGAGATCCGCGACCCGGAGACCAAGCAGGTCGTGGGGGAGCGCTACTGGGCGCTGGAGGCCAACAGCATCATCACCGGCCGGGACCTGAAGAACGCCCGGCCCGGCCTCGGGGAGTTCCAGCAGCCGGTGGTGAACTTCACCCTCAAGGCGGAGGCGGCCGACACCTTCGGCGAGGCCACCGGCGCCAACGTGGGCCGGGGCCTGGCGATCGTCCTGGACGGCAAGGTCGTCTCGGCTCCCCGGATCAACAGCCAGATCCGGGACCAGGGCATGATCGAAGGGAGCTTCACCCAGCAGCAGGTCCAGGACCTGGTGACGACGCTCCGCTCCGGTGCCCTGCCTGCCGGCATCACGTACCTGGAGGAGCGCACCGTCGGGCCCTCCCTGGGCCAGGACTCCATCGAGCAGGGGCGCCGGGCCGGGCTGATCGGCCTGGCACTCGTGGTGCTCGCCATGCTCGTGGTCTACAAGGTGACCGGGATCAACGCCGTGGTGGCGCTGGGGCTCAACGTGGTCCTCGTCTTCGGCGCCCTCGCCTACTTCGGTGCCACCCTCACCCTGCCGGGGATCGCCGGCATCATCCTGACCATCGGCATGGCGGTGGACGCCAACGTCCTGGTCTTCGAGCGGATCCGCGAGGAGCTGCGCAAGGGGCGCACGGTCAAGTCCGCGATCACCCAGGGCTTCGACAAGGCCCGCTCGTCGATCTTCGACGCCAACATCACCACCCTGATCGCCGCGCTCTTCCTGTTCCAGTTCGGCACCGGGCCGATCCGCGGCTTCGCCGTCACGCTCAGCGTGGGCATCCTCTCGTCCATCTTCACGGCCCTGTTCGTGAGCCGGTGGATCTTCGACTTCCTGACCTCCCGCCGGGGCCGGGCCGAGAAGCTGTCGATCTGAGTGGGTAGCGACGCGTTCAGCAACCAGGAGCGGCCATGGAGTTTCTGACCAACACGAACATCGACTTCATGAAGTACCGCCGGGGCTGGATCGTGGTCTCGCTGGTGCTCATCGTCGCCAGCGTGCTGGCGATCTTCGTCCACGGCAAGCTGAACGTGGGTGTGGACTTCGCCGGCGGCACCCAGCTCACCCTCCAGTTCCAGGAGACTCCGGAGATCGACGAGATCCGCGTGATCCTCGCCGAGGCCGGCCTGGACGACGCCCTGATCCAGCGCTTCGGCGATGCAGGCTCGAACGAGGTGCTGATCAAGACGCCGCTCCCGGAGGACCCGGAGGTGGACGTCCAGGGTCGGATCCTCCAGGCCCTGGACGCGCGCTACAACCCGGAGGTCCGGGCCCTCGACCTGAACCGGACCGGTGCCGACCCGGTGGCCGGCCTCCTCCTCCAGCAGGACCCGGAAGGGGTGGCCCAGGAGGGCGGCGACACCGCCGCCGAGTACTACTCCGGGATCGCCGAGTCGCTCCTGGAGGCCCGGGAGGACCTGGGGATCTTCGCCTCGTGGGACCAGGTGGGTACGGCGGCCGGAGTGGGCGAGGAGGTGCTGGCCTCGCTGCGGGACAACGCCAGCCTGGGCACCTACGCCCTGCTCGGGGCGGAGAACGTGGGGCCCCAGATCGGCCGGGAGCTCCGGACCAAGGGCGTGATGGCGGTGGTGCTCTCGCTCTTCGGCATGCTGGCCTACATCTGGGTCCGGTTCGAGCTGCGCTTCGGCATCGGCGCCCTCGCCGCCACGGTCCACGACGTCTTCGTGGTGCTGGGGCTCTACGCCTGGATGGACTTCGAGTTCAACCTGACCACCGTGGCGGCCTTCCTGACCCTGGTCGGCTACTCGGTCAACGACACCGTGGTCATATTCGACCGGGTCCGGGAGAACCTGCGCCTCACCCGCCGCGAGTCCCTGCCGGAGGTGATCAACCGGAGCATCAACCAGAACCTCTCCCGGACGGTGCTGACCTCCGGGACGACCCTCCTCGCCACCGGTGCGCTGCTGGTGCTGGGTGGCGACGTGCTGCGGGGGTTCGCCTTCGTGTTGACGGTGGGGATCGTGGTCGGGACCTACTCGTCCGTCTACATCGCGAGCCCGTTCACCATCCTGTGGGAGGAGCTGTCGTCCCGGCGCTCCGAGGCCGCGGCCCGCAAGCCCTCGAAGGCGGCGTGAGGGCACCCTACGGGGGAGGAGCGCCCACCCGCGGCGAGGCCACTGACCCCGCAGTGCCGTATACTCTGTAGACGGGCTCGTCCGTAACCGGAGCTCGTCCGGAAGATGGCCCCCAGGCGAGACGAGAAGAAGCCGCCCCCACCGCCCGTCGACTCCCCGGGGGTGGTCCGCTTCGACGGCATCCTGGAGCGCCTCCAGGCCCGGGGGCGGAGCTACGACGAAGACTTCCTCCAGAAGGTCTACGTCTACTCCGCCCAGATGCACAAGGACCAGACCCGGCGCTCCGGCGAGCCCTACCTGACCCACCCGCTGTCGGTCGCCTACCTGCTGGCCGACCTCAAGTTCGACCAGGTCTGCGTGGCGGTGGGCCTGCTCCACGACGTCCTCGAAGACACGCTGACCACCCGCGAGGCCCTGGAGGAGCGCTTCGGACCCGAGATCAGCGGGCTGGTCGACGGCGTGACCAAGCTCGCCCGGCACGAATACGTGCGCCGGGACGACGCCCAGGCCGAGACCTTCCGCAAGATGATCCTGGCCTCGGCCAAGGACATCCGGGTGATCCTGGTCAAGCTGGCCGACCGCCTCCACAACATGCAGACCCTGGAGCACCTGCCGCCGGAGGCCCGGCGGCGCATCTCCCGCGAGACGCTGGAGATCTACGCGCCCATCGCCCACCGCCTCGGGATGGCCCGGGTCAAGGGGGACCTGGAGGACCTGGCGTTCTACTACCTCTACCCCCACCAGTACGCCGAGCTCCACTCGAAGATCGGCGAGAAGCTCGAGCTGGGGCGGGAGGTCACCGACCGGATCCGGGAGCGCCTGGCGCGGACCCTAAAGGAGAACGGCATCGAGGCCGAGATCAGCGATCGGGTCAAGCGCTACTACTCCATCTACCAGAAGCTCCGGCGCCAGGGGATCGACATCTCCCAGCTCTACGACTACCTGGCCTTCCGGATCGTCACCCGGGACCTGAAGGACACCTACGCCGCCCTGGGCGTGGTGCACCAGAGCTGGCGGCCGATCCCCGGGCGGTTCAAGGACTACATCGCCATGCCCAAGCCCAACCTCTACCAGTCGCTCCACACCACGGTGGTGGGCGAGCGCGGGCAACCCTTCGAGGTGCAGATCCGGACCCGGGAGATGGACCTGGTGGCGGAGGAGGGGATCGCGGCCCACTGGAACTACAAGGAGGGCAAGGAGCAGGCGGGCGAGAGCGACCCGAACATCCTCTGGCTCCGCCAGCTCCTGGACTGGCAGAAGGAGGTCCAGGACCCGCGCACCTTCCTCACCAGCCTGAAGATCGACCTCTACCCGGAGGAGGTCTACGTGTTCACCCCCAAGGGGGACGTCCTGTCCTTCCCCCGGGGCGTCACGCCCATCGACTTCGCCTACAAGATCCACACGGACGTGGGCCACCACTGCGCCGGGGCGCGGGTCAACGGCAAGCTGGTGCCGCTGCGCACCGAGCTCCACAACGGCGACATCGTGGAGGTGATCACCAACCCCGGCCGCCAGCCGAGCCGGGACTGGCTGAACTTCGTGGTCACCACCCGGGCCCGGAGCAAGATCCGTCACTGGCTCAACACCCAGCAGAAGCGCCGGGCCGTGGAGATCGGCCGCCGGCTGCTGGACAAGGAGGCGCGCAAGCTCCGGGTGCCGCAGAAGCGCGTGCTGGAGGGCGAGGGCCTGGCGCGCTACCTCAAGGAAGAGGGGCTGACCACCCTGGACGAGATGCTCTCCCGGATCGGCTTCGGCAAGCTCCAGGCGCGCCAGGTCCTCCGGCGCATCGCCGGCGAGGAGCTGGAGGAGGCGCCGGAGGAGCAGGGCCGGCTACGCCAGGCGGTGACCCGGCTGCTCCCGGGGCGCGGCGAGGGGCCCATCCTGGTCCGGGGGCACGGCGACCTCCTGGCCTACATGGCCAAGTGCTGCAACCCCCTCCCCGGGGAACGGATCGTGGGCTACATCACCCGCGGGCGGGGCGTGTCGGTCCACTCGGTGGACTGCCCGAACGTCAAGAACCTGCTCTACAACCCGGAGCGGGAGATCGAGGTGCGCTGGGCCAAGGAGGTGGACGACGTCTTCGCCGCCACCGTGTTCATCGAGACCGAGGACAAGAAGGGCATGCTGGCGAAGCTCACCCAGGTGGTGGCGGAGTCGAAGTCGAACATCACGTCCATCGGCGCCCGCACGACCGAGACCGGCCAGGGCCTGATCGAGATGCGCCTGGAGGTCCGGGACCGCAAGCACCTGACCAGGATCCTCGAAGCCCTGCGCAAGACCGACGGCGTCCTCCGGGTGACCCGTCGCATGGCGGCATCGAGCCCGGCGCGCGAGGCCTCCGAGGCGGGCTAGCGGGTGGTAGGAGCGGAGCTTGCCTCCGCCCGCGGTGAGGCGACCGCAACGGCCGGACCTCGGGAGGAGGCAAGCTCCTCCCCTACAGCACCGCCTCGGTTCGAGGCGAAGGTGATGGTGTGCCGAAGCGCACCCTACGAGGGGCTACTACGGCGAGGCGGTTTCTTCCGGGGCCCAGTCGCGGGCCGGGACCTTGGTCACCCTGCCGCTGCGCAGGCACCGGGTGCAGGCGAGGACCCGGCGGGGGGCGCCGTCCACCAGGGCCCGGACCTTCTGGAGGTTGGGGCGGAACTGGCGCTTGGTCACGTTGTGGGCGTGGCTGATGCTGCCCCCGGCGACGGTCCGCTTTCCGCAGTAGTGGCACTGTTTCGACATGGCTCGCTCCTCCCGGGCCTTCGCCCTGGGCGGCGAAGGGTAGCAGATCGACTCCGGGCGGGCAACCGCCGGGCCGGGCCCGGCCGGTCCGGGTCCGGGTTGGGGGCACTGGTGCGTCCGATCCGCGGTTTCGGGTCCCCCCGGCGGTTGGGGGGGAGGCTCGGGTGCCCCGGATCCGGCGCCCCGCGCACTCGGATCCGGGAAGGCTCCGGCGCGCAACCCCCCGCCAGGCGCAACTCCCCTGACCCCAGCACTTATTGCCATAGCTATATTTGCACCTTGACACCCTGGTTTGTTGGTGCTAGGCTCCAGCGAAGCTTTAAGGAACGCGTACTAACTCCGCTGGAAACCTGGACTTTCGGAGGAGTCGACCGGATTTGCTGTTCACGCGCACAAAGGGGTTGATCGGCCTGGACGTGGGGAGCTCCGCGATCAAGCTGCTGGAGCTCAAACCCCGGAAGGCCGGGGAGTTCTCCCTGGTCCGCCTGGGGGTGGAGCCCCTCTCCCCCGAGGCCATCGTCGACGGCACCATCATGGACTCCTCCCTGGTGGTGGACGCGATCCACAAGCTGGCCCGGGAGACCAAGGTCAAGAGCACCAGCTTCGCCACCTCCCTGTCGGGCCACTCCGTGATCATCAAGAAGATCCAGCTCCCGGAGACGCCGCCGGACGAGCTCGCCGAGTCGATCCAGTGGGAGGCGGAGCAGTACATCCCCTTCGACATCAACGACGTCCGCCTGGACTACGTGGTCCTGTCGGAAGGCGAGGTGGGGCGCGGCACCATGGAGGTGCTGCTGGTCGCGGTCAAGCGGGACAAGGTCAACGACTACGTGTCGGTGATCAGCCAGGCCGGCAGGACCCCGAGTCTCGTGGACGTGGACGCCTTCGCCGTACAGAACGCCTACGAGGTCAACTACGAGCTCGACCCGGTCAGGGTGGTCGCCCTGGTGAACATGGGGGCCGCCGTGACCAACATCAACGTCCTCTCGCGGGGCCACTCGGTCTTCTGGCGCGACATCTCGTTCGGGGGCAACCAGTTCACCGAGGCGCTGCAGCGCGAGTTCAACCTGTCCTTCGAGGCTGCGGAGGCCCTCAAGCGCGGCGAGCCGGTGGACGGCGTCGGCCCGGCGGACGCCCGGCCGGTGCTGGACTCGGTCTCGGAGGAGATGGCGGAGGAGCTGTTCAAGACCTTCGACTTCTTCTCCGCCACGGCCTCCGAGGGCTCCGTGGACGAGCTGGTCCTGTCCGGCGGTTGCGCCCTGACCTCCAACCTGGTCCAGGTGCTCAGGGACCGGTTCGGGATCCCGGCGGAGCTGATGAACCCCCTGCGTCGGATCCAGTACCGCGAGAGCGATTTCGACGGCGCGTGGCTCGAGTCCATCGCCCCGATGCTGGCCGTGGGCGTCGGGCTGGCGATCCGCCAGGTGGGGGATTAGGCCATGATCCGCATCAACCTGCTCTCGGAGGGACGGCGGCCGACGGCGGTCCGCAAGAGCCGCACGGCGAGCCTGGCGGAGCGCGACTGGACCAACCTGCTCCTCCTGGGGGGCATCCTCTTCGGGGTCCTGGTGACGGGCGTCTACTGGCTCTACCTCGACCGGCAGAAGAGCGGCGTGCAGGAGGAGGTCGCGGTGGCCGAGGAGGAGGTCGAGCGCCTGAAGCCCATTCTCGAAGAGGTGGAGGAGTTCAAGCGCAAGCAGGCCGACCTGGAGCACAAGATCGCCGTCATCACGGACCTCAAGGACCAGCAGACGGGGCCGGTCCGGGTGATGGACGCGGTCTCCCGTGCGCTCCCGGAGCTCCTCTGGCTCGACCAGATGGAGGTGTCGGCGGCCCAGATCCGGATCACCGGCCAGGCGTTCAACGTCAACGCCATCTCCAACCTCATCGAGAACCTCGACCGCGTGCCGGAGTTCCGGGAGCCCCGGGTGGGGCCCGTACGGGACCAGGGGGAGGTCTACCAGTTCACACTCACCGTGGAGTACTCGCTGACTCCGGACGAGCCGGAGGCGGAGGAGGACGGCGAGCCGGGGGCGGGCGATGGCCCGGCCCGGGCGCGGGCCGCGGGCTAGCCAGGGAGGAGACGTGGCGTTCGAAACCGGCCTGGAAGGCAAGCCTTGGTACTACGGCCTGATCGTGGGCCTGCTCGTGGGGGTGGGCGTGTTCGTGGCGGTGCACTACTTCCACTTCTCGTCCGTGAAGGACGAGATCGCCGGCCTGGAGCGCCGGCTGGACGAGCTCCAGACCAAGATCCAGGAGGGCCGCTCCGCCCAGGCCCGCCTGCCCCAGTTCCGGGAGCAGGTGCGGCGCCTGGAGCTCGAGCTCGACAAGCTGCTGCGCATCCTCCCGGCGCGCCTCAACACCCAGGAGATCTTGCGCAACGTGCGCACGCTGGCCGAGCGCGGGGACTTCGACCTGAAGGTGTTCGAGCCGGGACAGACCGTGGACCGCGAGTTCTACAAGGAGTGGCCGATCCGGATCACCCTCGACGGCCGGTACCACAACCTGGCCGTCTTCTTCGACCAGATCCGCCGGTACCCCCGGATCTTCAACATCGAGAACCTCGAGATCCAGTCGGCCGGGAACGAGAGCGGAGTCCACACCCTGAACACCAGCTTCACGGCCAAGACGTTCGTCTACTCCGACCCGCCGCCGACTCCGGAAGACGGCGAGGGTGGGTCCCCGGCGGCCGGGGGTGGGCCGTGAGCTTGCGCCCTCTGCAGCAGGTCCGGCCGGCTCGCCGCCGGGCGATCCCGGGGGCCGGCGTTCTCCGCAGGCCGGTCCCCATGGCCCTCGCGCTGCTCGCCGTCGTCCTCCTGGGGGCCGGCTCCCTCCCGGCCCAGGACCCTCCGCCGGACGAGAGCCCGGTGGAGCCGCCGGCCGGGGACCAGGACGAAGCCACCCCTCAGGACGACCCGCCGCAGGCCGATGACCCGCCGCAGGCCGATGACCCGCCGCAGGCCGATGACCCGTCGCAGGCGGACGACGTCATCGGTGATCCGACGGCGGAAGAGCCCAGCCTGGACGACATCGACCAGCTCCTGGGCGGCGAGGAGGAGATCCTCGGCGGGGGCGGCTTCACTTACGATCCCGCGGGGCGCCGGGATCCGTTCAAGTCCCTCCTGGTGGTCAGCGAGGTTCCGGAGCTGCACGGGCCCCGGCCGGAAGGCATTCCCGGCCTGCTCATCGACGAGGTGATCCTCACCGGGATCTTCCGCACGCCGGAGGGCCGGGTGGCCCAGGTGCAATCGGCGGACGGAATGAAGAGCTTCCTCCTGCGGGAGGGCGACGAGCTCTACGACGGCGACGTCGTCCAGATCACGGAGAACGAGGTCGTCTTCAAGCAGGTCGTCCAGGACCCGACGGCCCTCAAGCCGTTTCGGGACGTGGTCAAGGCCCTGAACACGGAGCCGTAGGCAGTTCGAGGTCGCGCAAGCACGAGGTGAGCGCCATGGGAGACGCCGACATGAATCGCGGAACCACGCTGCCAGGTCTCGGCCGGGTCCGCCGGGGCGCCACGGTGGAGCCCGGCACCGCCGTGTTGGGCCTGTTCCTCCTCTGCCTGGCCGTGCTGGTGCCCGGGTGCCAGAGCGGCGGGCCGCCACCGGAGCCCGCGGTGCCCGCGCCGCCGACGAGCGAGGGCGAAGCGGAAACGCCGACCGAGACCGCCGCCGGCGAGAGCGCGCCCGATACCATCCGGGTCACCGGCCTGACGGTCCGGGAGGGGGCGCCGGGCGTGCTGGTGGAGGTGGCCGCCGATGAGCCCCTCGTCTGGACGAGCTTCCGCGACCTGGAAGGCCGGGTGGTGATCGAGCTGCCCAACGCAGTCCTGGGTGACGACGTCCAGGAGATCACCGAGCCCCAGGGAGTCCTGGAGAGCATCGAGCTCGGCCAGGAGACCTCCGGCCGGCGCTCGCTGGCGCGCCTCCTCGTTGCCACCCGGGAAGAGGTCGAGCACAACGTGCGGGCGGAAGGCGAGCGCCTGATCCTGGAGCTCGAGGCGGTCGAGCCGGCGCCGCCCGCCCGGCCGACCCTGGCCTTCGAGCCGATTCCCGAGGAGGAGCCCGACGTCGCTGCCGCGGACGAGGCGCCTCCGCCTCAGCCCCCCGGAGCGCCACCGGAGCCGGAGCCCGCCCGCTCCGAGCCGGCGGTTCCGCCGCTGGCGGAGGCCCCGGGGACGCCGGAGGACCCCCGGCGCGGTCCCTCTCCCACCGGAGCTCCCGCGTCGCGGCTGAGCGGCGTCTCCGTGGACGCCGCCGGCGACACGCTCGTCGTGGAGATCCGGGGCGACGGGCAGTTCGCCTACTCCACCTTCCACCTGACCGGTCCGGACCGCTTCGTCGTCGACCTGGACGGGGTGGTCAACAGCGCCGACCGGTCGGCCGTCTCGGTGGACAGCGGGCCGCTGGCCCGCGTCCGGGTGGCCCAGTTCCGGCCGTTCCCGGAGCCCGTCTCCCGCGTCGTGCTGGATCTGGCCGAGCGCCGGTTCCCGGAGATCGAGCGGACGCCGGACTCCCTGGTCCTGAGGTTCGGCGATGGGCGGCAAGCCGAGGCCGCCGCGCGCCCCGACCCCCCGGCCCCGCCGGCGCAGCGCGGGGCCTCAGCTTCTGAGCCCCAGGAGCCGGCACCGCCGGCACCCGAGGTGACGGAGGCGGACGACTCGGCCGTCGTCCAGGTCCCCGCGGCCGATGCCGAGCCGCCGGCCGAACCCACGCAGGCTGCCCCGGAGCCGGAGCCGGAGCCGGAGCCGGAACCGGAGCCGGAGCCGGAGCCGGAACCGGAGGCGGAGGCGGAGCCGGAACCGGAGGTCGGAATCGAGCCGTCAGCCCCGGCCACGACGCCGTCCGAGCCCGACCGGTTCGCCGGTGCCGAGCAGCCCCCGGCCCCGGCCCCGCAGACAAAGCCGGCCGAGGCCGATCCGGGCCTCGAGGAGCCCTCGGACGCCAGCCTGTTCGACGCCACCGAGATCGAGGTGGATCGCCCCGAGCCCGGAGCGGAGGACGACGAGCTCAACTTCGGCACGCGCCAGGTCGGGGGCGAGCGGGAGTACTTCGGCGAGCCCATCGACATGAGTCTCAAGGATGCCGACGTGGTCGAGACCCTGCGTTCCTTCGCCGAGATCAGCGGCCTCAACATCGTGGTCCAGCCGGAGGTCTCGGGCCGCGTCACGGTGGAGCTCGACGAGGTGCCGTGGGACCAGGCCCTGGAGCAGATCCTCAAGATCAACAACCTGGGCTTCGATGTGGAGGGCAACATCATGCGGATCGCACCGCTGCAGATGCTCCGCGAGGAGGCCCAGGAGCAGCAGGAGCTCGCCGCGGCCCAGGCCCTCTCGATCCCTCTCGAGACGGTGATGAAGCGCCTGTCGTACACGAGCGCCACCAACATCGCCTCCATCCTGCAGCGCGGCGGCACCGGCGGGATCCTGTCCCAGCGGGGCAGCGTGATCGTGGACGACCGCACGAACACGCTCATCATCTCCGAGCTGCCGGAGTTCATGGACACGGTGCTGTCGATCATCAACAACCTGGACGAGCCCGAGCCCCAGGTCATGATCGAGGCCCGGATCATCGAGACCACGAAGCGCTTCAGCCGCGAGCTCGGCATCTCCTGGGGCTTCGACATGACCGCCGGGCCCGCGACGGGCAACACCACCGGCCTCGAGTTCCCGAACAACTTCGACGCCGGCGGCTCGGTGAACCTCGACACCGCCGGCCAGAACGCCCTGCTCAACCTGCGCTTCGGCAACGTGCTCAACACCTTCCAGCTCGACGCCGTGCTCAACGCGGCGGAGGAGGACGGGCTGGTCAACATCCTCTCGACCCCGAAGGTGGCGACGCTCAACAACCACCAGGCGACCATCCAGAGCGGTCTCCAGGTGCCGATCCAGACGGTGGCCAACAACACGGTCACGGTGCAGTTCGTCAACGCCACGCTGGAGCTCCAGGTGACGCCTCAAATCACCGCCGACGGGACCGTGCTCATGGACATCGCCATCCAGAAGCGGGAGGTCCAGCAGGCCTTCCTGGTTCCGGGCGCGACCAACGCTCCCATCGCCACGAAGGAGGCCGCCACGCAGGTGATGGTCCGCGACGGTGGCACCGCGGTGATCGGCGGCATCTACGAGGTCTCCACCGACCAGGCGGAGAACCGGGTCCCCGGGCTGTCCAACATCCCGATCCTGGGGCACCTCTTCCGCAACCGCCAGCGCACGGACGAGAACGAAGAGCTGCTGATCTTCATCACCCCTCGGGTGATGCGAATCTAGGAAGGCCACCATGCGACGATTCCCCGCACCCGGACTGCTCCTGCTGGCCCTCGCGCTGGTCCTCTCCGCCGCCGGCTGCTCCGACGCCGGCGAGACCGACACCGGCGGCGTGGAGCTGGTGCTCTCCGATTTCGACGAGCTGCCGACCCTGGTCTCGGTCAACGTGGCGGAGGAGCTCGGGCTGGTCAGCGTCGGCGAGATCGAGCTCGAGTCGCTGATCGAGAACCCGGACCTCGGCAGCTCGGACCTCCAGACCATCGAGCTCACCCGCTACGAGGTCCGGTTCTCCCGCAACGACACCGGGACCCGGGTGCCGCCCACGCTGGTTGACGGCCTGATCGGGACCGTGCCCCCCGGGGGGACCACGACGCTCGAGAACCTGCCCATCCTGCGCTCCGAGCAGCTCCAGAACCCGCCCCTGTCGGACCTGCTGTTCGTCAACGGCGGCTTCGACCGGGAGACCGGAAGCAGTGTGATCCTGCTCGACATTCGCCTGCGCTTCTTCGGCAGGACCCTCGGGGGGCGGGACGTGGCCACCTCCGGGCAGAGCTTCACCGTCGAGTTCCAGCCGTGACCCGAGCCGGCCTCGAGGAGATGAGTACCATGCTGAGACGCCTTCGAAACCAGCTCACCATCGACCACGCCGTCCGGGCCGCGGGGCTCCTCGGCCTCGCCCTGGTGCTCGGCCTGGCGTTCGGCCTCGCCGGATGCAGCGCGGATTCCCCGAGCGCACCGGCCAAGGATCCCGGGGATCCGCCGGGCCAGGCACCGAGCGACGCCACCTACGACATCACCATCACCCTCACCCCGGGGGAGATCCCCGCCGGAAGTGACGAGCCGGTCCAGGTGGAGATCCGGGTGCGGCGCCGGGAGGACAACCAGCCGCCGCCCACTGGAACCACCATCGTCGTCTCGGCCACGGCCGGTTCGTTCGGCTCGCCCGGCGGGCCGAGCAGCACGCCGGTCGAGACCGTCGACGGCCGGGTCGTCGCTTCCTACTTCCCGCCGGCCGAAGGCGCAGGCCAGGTGACCATCCAGGCCCGGCTGGAGGACTCGATCGCCCAGAAGGACCTCCAGATCCTGGAGCCGGCCACCTTCTTCCTGGCCTCCGTCGAGCCGGACACGGGCAGCCCCGCCGGCGGTGAACCCGTCACCATCCGGGGCGGCGGCTTCGAAGAGCCCGTCCGGGTGACCTTCGACGGCGTGCCCGCCCAGGTTCAGTCCGTGACCTCGAACCGGATCCGCGTCGTCACCCCGCCGTCGAACGACCCGCCCCCTGCGGGGCAGACCCAGCCGGTGCCGGTCGAGGTGACCGTCAACCTGAACGAGGAGGAGGAGGCCACCGACACGCTGACCGACGCCTTCATCTACGCCCGCGGCGGCACCGTGGTGCAGCCCGAAATCTTCTCTGTCTCCCCGGCGTCGGGGCCGAACGAGGGGGGCACCCGGGTGACGATCAACGGCGAGGGCTTCCAGTCCCCGGTGCAGGTCTTCTTCGGCGAGGGGAGCTCGGCGACGGACTTCCAGGGCGTGGAGGCTTCTGTCGAGTCGGTGAGCGCGGACCGCATCGTGGTCACCACCCCGCCGGCCACCGGCTTCGGGCACAACAACCTCGACAGCGTCGTCGACATCCTGGTCAAGAACCTCGATAGCGGTTTCGCTACCGTCGCGCCGTCGGTGTTCCAGTACGGCGCGGGAGACGGCCCAGGTGGAGAGGTCCCCTTCATCTCGGCGATCTCGCCGGGACAGGGCCCCTTCACCGGCGGCACCGAGGTCACCCTCTTCGGCCAGGGCTTCGACGAGCCCGTGGCCGTGGAGCTGGCCGGGGTCGGCCAGTCCATCCTCTCGGTGACCGGTACGGAGGTCGTGGTCAGCACCGTCCCGGTGGACGTGACGAGCTGTAACGACGTCTCGGGACCGAGCGAGATCACGAACATCGAGACCGGCGAATCGGCGACCGGCCCGACCTTCACCTACCGGGTACCGGAACCGCTCGTCACCGGAGTTTCGCCCTCCGACGGTCCTGAGGGTGGAAACACCCTGGTGACGATCACGGGCCAGAACTTCAGCGAGCCGCTCCGGGTTCTGTTCGGCGGGCAGGCAGCGTCCGTCCAGTCGGTCAGCCCGACGGAGATCCAGGCCCGCACGCCGACCTTCGCCGGTGAGCTCGAGACCGAAGAGTGCGGGGACGGAGGCGAGCGGTTCGTCGCGACGGCGGTGGACGTGACCGTCGAGAACCTGCAGACGACCTGCAACGACACGTTCCCGAGCGGGTTCAACTACAACCCGAGCGACTCGACCTGCCGCAACGAGGAGGAGCCGGAGCCGGAAGAGACGGAGTGCACCGACGGCTTCGACAACGACGGCGACGGGCTGATCGACGAGGAGGATCCGGATTGCACCGGGCCGGACGACGACGACGAGTCGTCGTAGCGGCGGCGCCTGAACTGGTTGTGTGGAGCGTAGAGGCGGACCTTGCGCTCGCCCGGAGCCACCGGAGCGAGCCGGCTCGGGTCGGTCCTCGGGAGGAGGCAAGCTCCTCCCCTACACGGGGGGTCGGGGGATTGGGGCCAGGGGCACAGCCTGCTTGTGCGCGAACACGGACCTTCACTCCCGGGGACCGGTAGACGCCTCCCGGCCCGGGTCCGTATACTGACCGGGATGAACACAACGCTTCCGTGCCTCCGCCGCGGGGCCGCCCTGTGCGTGCTCGCCGCTTCCGCCATGCTCCTCGGGTCACAGGTGGCGTGCGACTCGGGCTCGCCCACCGCGCCGACGGGGACGGTGCTCACCGTCACCGCCAGCCCGACCCGGATCTCCCTGGACGGTACGTCCCAGATCACGGTGATCGGCCGCCGGCCCGACGGCAATCCGCTGAACCGCGGCACCGAGATCCGCCTGACCACCAGCCTGGGGACCATCGACGCCATCGTCGAGGTGGACGGCGACGGCGTCGCCACCGCGACCCTCCGGGGCGACGGCCGGAACGGCACGGCGACGGTGGAGGCCACCACCGGGGACGGCAGCGCCACCGCCAGCACGGACGTCCAGATCGGCGAGTCGTCGGACACGCAGCCGGAGCTGCTGGTCAACGTGAGCCCGGACAACATCCCGGTCCAGGGGACGGCGGAGGTCACCATCACGGCGCGGGAGCCCGACGGCACGCCGGTGGAGGCGAACCGCACGGTGATCCTGACCACCACCCTGGGCAGCCTGGACCCGGAGCGGCCCGTGACCGACTCCGACGGCACAGCCCGCTCGACCCTGCAAGGGGGCGACCAGTCCGGGACGGCCACGATCACGGCGATCCTGGGCTCGAGCCCGGAGGCCACGGCCCAGGTCACCATCCGGGACGCCGCCACCGACATCAGCCTCCAGGCGAACCCCCAGACGATCCCGGACGCTGCGAACTCCATCACGCTGACGGCCTTCGTCACCAACGCCCAGGGCCAGGGCTTCCAGGGGGCGCCGGTGACCTTCCGGTCGCAGCGCGGCACCCTGGAGACCACCGGCGTCGTGTTCACCAACTCGAACGGCGTGGCGGAGAACACCCTCAGCGTGACCGAGGGCCAGATCAGCTCCGGCGACACCTTCGACGTGACCGCCGAGACCCCCGACGGCGAAGGGAACCTGATCGGGGCGACGATCGTGATCACGGTCCAGTCGTGATCGCGGTACAGTAGGGTCGTCCGCCGACGTCCGACGCCCTTCCTCCATGCCCGAACCCGGAGCCACCAGCGAGCGCCTGGAAGTCCTGAAGGCCCGCTGGGAGGCCGACCGCGGTTCCCGGGTCTTCCTCCAGCTCGCCGACGAGTACCGGCGCCTGGGGCGCATCGAGGAGGCGGCGCAGGTCCTGGAGGAAGGTCTGGAGGCGACACCGGGGCACACGGCCGCCCTGGTCGCCCTGGGCCGCTGCCGGCTCGATCTCGGCCGGACGGACGCCGCGGTCGCCACGCTCGAGGCCGTCCTCGAGGGGGATCCCACCCAGATGGTCGCCTACCGCTTGCTGGTGGAGGCCTACCTGGCCCAGGGAAAGGCGGAGGAGGCCCGGGAGCGCCTGCGCTTCTACACCCTCCTCAACGACGCCGATCCGGAGATCGCCGAGCTGCGCCGGCGGATCGGCGAGCTCGACCGGAGTGGGCGCCGCGCGGCGCCCCCCGCGGAGGCGGCCCGGGAGGAGATCCGGGACGAGGCCGAGGAAGAGCCCCGGGAGGAGCCACCGGAGCCCCGGGAGGAGCCCCGGGACCGGGCGCCGGAAGCGTCCCGGGGCGGTCTGGAGTCGGGCGGGGCCGGCGGAGGCGAACCGCCGAGCCCGCCGAGCCCGTCCGATCCGTTCCCGGACCTGTCCGACACGCAGTACCGGCGCCGCTTCGACGAGAGCGCCGGTGGGGGGGACCTGTTCGGGGGGCGGCGGAGTGCTCCGGAGCGGGAGGAGCCGGCGGAGCCGCCGGCTCCCGGGCCACCGGCGCAAGCGCCGGCAATGGAGGAAGGCCACGAGGAGCCGGAGCCGGCGCGGGAGGAGGGGGCCACGGGGGCGGCCGGCGGGAACCTGTTCGAGCTCCCGCCCCCGCCACCGCCGCCGGGCCAGGACCTGGGGGAGCTCCTCGGCGGTGGCGGGGAAGCTGCCGCGGAGCGCGAGCCGGGGGCCGCGGAACCGCCTGAGTCAGCCCCGGACACCGCCGCGGGCGGCTCCGCGGCGGATCGCTA
>JBKHJP010000326.1:0-4998 GCA_046538065.1 Thermoanaerobaculia bacterium
TGGGATCGGTCCGCTGCCACGGCACGCGCACGAAGCGCCCCGCCGGCCGGCCTTTGAAGACGGCACCCTGCTACAGCCGGATGAAGGCGCTGGGCGCCGTCTTTGGCCAGAAGTTCGGCTGGGAGCGGCCCAACTGGTTCGCGCCGACCGGCACCGCGCCGGAGGATCACTGGTCGTTCCGGCGGTCCAGGTGGTTCGAGCACGTCGGCCGCGAGTGCCAGAACGTCGCCGAGAACGTCGGCCTTTTGGACATGACCGCCTTCGCCAAGGCGCGCATCGCCGGCCCCGGAGCCGCCGCCCCGGCACAAGGAGCCGGCGGTCGCCGCCCCACCGGAGGCGAAGGTCCGCAAGACCTCCCACCGGAACGTCCTCGAGGAGCTGGAGAAGCTCCGCCAGCAGGCGATGGGCCCCGCCCCTCAGCGCTCCACGGCGTCGACGGCGTCGACCAACGGCGCGGGCGAGCTCCGGCGCGACATCCAGCTCACCCTCGCCCGGGACGACTTCCGCCGGGCCCGGCGCTTCTCGGTGACGCTCCAGGTCGAGGACGAGGAGTCCCGCGTCGTCGAGTCGGTGCGGAACCTCCGGGTGGACCTGCGGAACACGGACAGCCTGGAGAAGCTCCTCCTCCGTTTGAACATCGCCCTCGCCACGAAGCAATAGGGGCTCGTCCGATTCCCGAGCCCCGGGCTCGCCGCGATCACCTCATGATCTCCGTCGCCCGTTTTCGCACGGAGCTCGACCGGCTGTTCGAGGAGGCGGTGAAGCTGGTGGCCGGCCAGCCCCGGGCCGGCGAATGGCGCCCCTCCCTGGACGTGCTCGAGACCGCGGACCGGATCGCGATCCTGGTGGAGGTGCCCGGCGTCGCGGCGGACGATCTGGAGGTGTCCGTGGAAGGCGGCGCCGTCACCTGCACGGGCCGCAAGCGCCTCGCCCCTCCCGAGCACCCGGTCCGCTTCCACCGGGTGGAGCGCGAGCAGGGCCGCTTCGAGCGGCGGGTCCACCTCCTCCACCCCGTCGACACCCACCAGGGCACCGCCCGGCTCGAGGACGGGCTGCTGGTGGTGGAGTTCCCCCGCGTCCGGGAGAAGCGGCGGCGGCGCCACGTCCTGGCGGTACGCGACGGGGAGGCGCCGTGAGCCGGGGGCGCCAGTCGGCCCACGCCGGGCCGGAGCGCAACCGGGCCGGTGCCGGCCCGGAGCCGGGAGGCGCCCAGGGCCCGGCGGCGGACGACCGGGTGGAGGTACCGGACGTCCTGCCGGTCCTGCCGCTCCGGGACACGGTGGTCTTTCCCTACATCATCCTGCCCCTGTCGGTCAGCCGGGCCACCAGCGTGGCCGCCGTGGACCGCGCCCTGGCCGAGAACCGGGTGATCCTGCTGGCGGCCCAGCGGGACGCTTCCGTGGAGGAGCCGGAGGAAGGCGACCTGTTCGAGCTCGCCACCGCCGGGGTCATCATGCGGATGCTCAAGCTCCCGGACGGCCGGATCCGCATCCTGGTCCAGGGCCTGACCCGGGTCCGGATCCAGCACCTGTCCCAGACCCGGCCCTACCTCCAGGCCAAGGTGGAGCGCCTGGAGGAGCCGGAGGAGGACGGCGGCGGCGAGGGGGGTCTCGCCGTCGAGGCGATGGTCCGGAGCGTCAAGGAGAGCCTGGAGCAGGCGGCGGGCCTGGGCAAGAGCATCTCGCCGGAGATCATGGTGATCGCCGCCAACCTGGAGGATCCGGGCCGGCTGGCGGACCTGGCGGCCAGCAACCTGGACCTGAAGCTGGAGGAGGCTCAGGAGATCCTGGAGACCGTGGACCCCCTGGCGCGGCTGAAGAAGGTGAGCGACCTGCTGGCCCGGGAGGTCCAGGTCCTCACCATGCAACAGGAGATCTCGTCCCAGGCCCGGGGCGAGATGGACCGGACCCAGCGGGAGTATTACCTGCGCCAGCAGCTCAAGGCGATCCAGGAGGAGCTGGGCGAGGGGGACGAGCTCTCGCAGGAGATCGCCGGCTACCGGGAGAAGGCCGAGGAGAAGGAGCTCTCGGAGGAGGCGGTGGACGAGCTCGAGCGCCAGATCCGGCGCCTGGAGAGGAGCCACCCGGACAGCGCCGAGAGCTCGATCCTCCGGGCCTACCTGGAGTGGCTCACGGGCCTCCCCTGGGGGACCCTCTCGGAGGACAACCTGGAGCTGGACCACGCCCGCCAGGTCCTCGACGAGGACCACTACGACCTGGAGAAGGTCAAGGAGCGGATCGTCGAGTACCTGGCGGTGCGCAAGCTCAAGGCCGACACGAAGGGTCCGATCCTCTGCTTCGTCGGCCCCCCGGGGGTGGGCAAGACCTCCCTGGGCCGCTCCATCGCCCGGGCCGTGGGCCGGCGGTTCGTCCGCCTCTCCCTGGGCGGGGTCCGCGACGAGGCGGAGATCCGGGGCCACCGGCGGACGTACGTGGGGGCCCTGCCGGGGCGGATCCTCCAGGGGATCCACCAGGCGGGCACCTCGAACCCGGTCTTCATGCTTGACGAGATCGACAAGATCGGCGCCGACTACCGGGGCGACCCCTCCTCGGCCCTGCTGGAGGTCCTGGACCCGGAGCAGAACGCCACGTTCCGGGACCACTACCTGGGGGTGGAGTACGACCTGTCCCGGGTACTCTTCATCGCCACGGCCAACCTGCTGGAGCCGATCCAGCCCGCGTTCCGGGACCGCATGGAGGTCATCCGCCTCTCCGGCTACACCGAGGAGGAGAAGCTCGCCATCGCCCGGCGGCACCTGATCCCGAAGCAGCTCGAGGCGAACGGGGTGACCGGCGAGCACGTGGAGGTGACCGACGGGGCGCTCCGGGAGATCGTGGCCCGCTACACCAAGGAAGCGGGCCTCAGGAACCTGGAGCGGGAGCTGGCGTCGATCTTCCGCAAGGTCGCGGTGCATGTCGCCCGGGCGCCGGCGCCGGAGACGGTGGAGAGGAACGGCGAAGGATCGGCGGCGGAGGGCGAGGGCGGACCGGAGCCCCTGGTCGTGGACGCGGAGCTGGTCCCCGAGCTCCTGGGCCCGGCCCGGCACTTCACCGAGGAGCTCCTGGACCGGGACCGGGTGGGCGTCGCCACGGGCCTGGCCTGGACCGAGGCCGGCGGAGACCTGATGTTCATCGAAGCGGTGGCGGTGGAGGGCGAGGGCCACCTCCGGCTGACCGGCCAGCTCGGCGAGGTGATGAAGGAGTCGGGCCAGGCGGCCCTCTCGTTCGCCCGCTCCTGGGCCGAGGGCTCAGAAGCGGTGCCCCCGGAGCGCCGGCGCTTCTTCTCCCGCCACGACATCCACATCCACGTGCCCGCCGGCTCGGTGCCCAAGGACGGCCCCTCGGCGGGGATCACCATCGCCACGGCCCTGCTGTCGGTCCTCACCGGCCGGCCGGTGAATCGCCGGGTCGCCATGACCGGCGAGATCACGCTGCGGGGGGACGTGCTCCCCATCGGCGGGGTCAAGGAGAAAGTCCTCGCCGCCCGGGGCGCCGGCGTCACGGAGCTGGTCATGCCCCGGCTCAACGAGCGGGACCTGACCGAGGTCCCGGAGCACCTCCGGGCGGGGATCGAGTTCCACCTGGTGGACTCGATGGACGACGTCCTGGCGGTGGCCCTGGCCGGCGGCGCCCTGCCGGAGGCCACGGCCGCCGGGCGGACGCCGGAAACCGCCGGGGCCGGGGGGTGAGGGGGGAGGACAGCCTCCTCGCCTGGCTGCGGGAGCGACCGGGAACGGAGCTGCTGGGCGACGACACGGCGGCCCTGGCGCCGCCCGCCGGCCGGGCGCTCCAGGTCACGGTGGACTCCCAGATCGCGGGGGTCCACGTGCCGCCGGACCTGGACGCCGCGGTCCTGGCCCGGCGCCTCCTCCAGGTGAACCTTTCGGACCTGGCCGCCGCCGGTGCGGCGCCCGGCTGGGCCGTGGTCGCCCTCGCCACCCCGGAGGGCTTCGACCACCGGAGGTTCTTCGACGCCCTCCTGGACGCCTGCGCCGAAGAGGGCGTCCGGCTGGCCGGCGGCGACCTGGCGCGGAGCCCCACGCTGGTGACGACCCTCACCCTGGTGGGAACGCGGCCGGCCGATCGCCCGCCCCCCGGCCGCGGGGGAGCCCGGCCCGGCGACGCCCTCTGGGTCGGCGGCACCCTGGGGGAGTCCGGCGCCGGGCAACGACTCGTGGCTCGGGGCGCTCGGCTGACCCGTCCGTGGACGGAGAACGCGACGGCGCCGGAGAGTCCCGGCGTGGCGCTTCCGCAGCCCTACCGCCGCCCGGAGAGCCTGGCGGAGGCGGCCCGCCGGGCGGTCCAAAGACACCTGGCGCCCAGGGCCCAGCTCGCCCTGGGCGACGCCCTCGCCGGGCGAGCCACCGCCGCCATGGACCTCTCGGACGGCCTGGCCCGGGACCTGCCGCGCCTCGCGCGGGAGAGCCGCGCCGGCGCCGAGGTGGAAACGCGAGCCCTCCCCACCCCGCCGGGATTCGCCGCCCTGTGCGGGGCCCTGGAGGAAGACCCCGTGGAGCTCGCCCTCGCCGGCGGCGAGGACTACGTCCTCCTGTTCACCCTGCCGCCGGACGAGCCACCGCCGGAGGACTTCGAGTGCCACCGCATCGGCCGGATCACCGAAGGCCCGGACCTCGTCCTCCTCCGGGACGGCCGGCCGGACCCCTGGCCCGACCTGGGCTGGGATCATCTGGCGTAGGGTGCGACCCTGTCGCACCAACCGGGCGCCGGTCCGCCGGCCGGTGCCACCGAGTGGAGGCCCGGAGGGAGCCGCAGGGGAACGTTGAGCCCGGCGCGCCTCGTTCCGGATCCCGGGCGGGGGAAGGAGGAGGCCGGGTGCGCGCCGGGCGGAGGACGTCGAGGCCCGACCCGGGCCACATTTGGAGGCCGACGCGAATTCAACGGGGGCGGACCTCCCGCGGCAGCGACCTCGAAGCGCCGGCCGGCGCCACCGAGTGGAGGCCCGGAGGGAGCCGCAGGGGAACGTTGAGCCCGGCGCGCC
>JBKHJP010000327.1:0-4981 GCA_046538065.1 Thermoanaerobaculia bacterium
GGCTTCGGGGGTTCGCCACCGCGGGCGGAGGCGAGCTCCGCCCCTACACCCGGTGAGGGCTCATCCGCACCTTCGGGAGCCTTTCGTCCCCGTTGTCCGCAGCGCTCGCTCCTTGACGAACTTTTCCGCTGCCTCCTCGGCCCGCCCCCGCTCGGGCTACAATCGGCTCCGGACCTCCCATGCGTTTCTGGCCCGGATTTCTCCTCGCCCCCGGGGCGGTCGCCGTGCTCGCCGCGGCTCTCTTCGCGGCCCCGGCGCCGCCGCCGGCCTCCTCCGCTTCGGACTCTTCTGCGCCGGCCTCGTCTGCTCCGGGCTCCGCCGGAAAGGGTGGTGAGGACCGCCCCGATCCCCTGGCCGCCTTGGGCCACGAGGTCACCTCCGGCGCGGCGCCGGGGTACGTGGAGGACCGGGTGTGCGGGCTATGCCATCAGGACCTGTACACCTCCTACCAGGACGTGGCCATGGCCCGGTCGTTCTACCGGCCGGAGACGGCGGCGGCCCAGGGGAGGCTGGTGGAGGACTTCGCGGCGGAGCCCTACGTCCACGAGCCGTCGGGGCGGCGGTACCGGATCGAGCGCCGGGAGGCCGGGGAGCTCCTGTTCCGGCGCTGGCAGGTGGGCCCGGACGGCGAGCCGATCCACGAGCTCGAGATCCCGGTGGACTGGATCCTGGGCTCCGGGAACCACTCCCGGGTCTACCTGTACCGGACCCCGCAGGGCGAGCTCTATCAGCTCCCCCTGGCCTGGTATGCGCGCCTCGGAGAGGACGGCGCCCCGGGCTGGGCCATGGCGCCCGGGTTCGATCGCCCCGAGCACGAGGGGGTGCTCCGCCGGGTCCGCCGGGAGTGCATGGTCTGCCACAACGCCTACCCCGACGTGCCGGCGGGGAGTGACGCCCACCACGCGTCCCAGACCTACCCGGCCGAGCTGCCGGAGGGGACCGGCTGCCAGCGCTGCCACGGTCCCGGCGCGGAGCACGTCCGGCGGGGCCTGGCCCCCGGGAGCGAAACCGGGGCGGTGCGGGAGGCCATCGTCAACCCGGGGCGCCTCGACCCGGAGCTCCGGGACAGCGTCTGCCACGGGTGCCACATGCAACCCTCCGTGGCCCTGCCCGGGGTGCGCCGCTTCGGCCGGGGGGACTACTCCTTCCGTCCCGGCGAGCTCCTGGACGAGTACCGGGTCCAGCTCGACGTGACGGAAGAGGACCACGAGGCCTCGGAGCGCTTCGAGATCAACCACCACCCGTACCGCCTGGAGCAGAGCCGTTGCTTCCAGGAGAGCGGCGGCGCCCTGTCGTGCCTCACCTGCCACGATCCCCACCGGAAGGTGCCGCCGGAGGAGCGGGCGGCCCACTACCGGCGGGCCTGCCTGGGCTGCCACCAGGAGAAGGCGGAGGACGCCTGCCCCACCGGGACGGACGGTACTCCCCACGCCGGGGAGTCCGGCCCGGCCGCTCCGGCCGAGAGGGATTGCACCGCCTGTCACATGCCGGAGCGCCGGCCCACGGACGTGATCCACGTGGTCATGACGGACCACAAGATCGTCGCCCGGCCGGAGCCGCGGGAGGCACGGCTGGCGCCCCTGGAGGAGTCGGAACCGGTCCTCACGGAGCTCCACTTCCTCCGCCCGGAGCGGGCGCCGGAGGGGCCCGAGGGCGAGGTCTACCGGGCCGTGGGGGTGCTCCGGACCGGCGCCGGCGGCGCCGACGCGGCGGCCCACCTGGAGCGAAACCTCCGGCGCGCGGGGATGGACGACCCCGAGCCCTGGCTGGAGCTGGCCCAGGCCCGGCTGAAGCTGAAGCAGCCGGCGGAAGCGGAAGCGGTCCTCCGGCGGGTCCTGGCGAACGACCCGGCGCCGGGAACCGCCCTCCTCGCCCGGGAGTGGCTCGCCATCGCTCGCTCGGGCCAGGGGGACCGGGGCGGAGCCATCACGCTGCTCCGGGAGGTGCTGGCGGAGGACCCGGACCGGCCGGAGCCCAGGTTCAACCTGGGACGGCTCCTCCTGGCGGAGGGAGCTGGAGAGGCCGAGGATCCCGAGGGCGCCCGTGCCGCCCTGGCCGAAGCCCGGGACCACTTCCGCCGTGCGCTGGAGCTGCGGCCGAACCAGGTGGCCGCCTGGGACTTCCTGGGCGCCGCCCGCCTGGCCCTCGGGGAGCCCGAGGAGGCGGTGGAGGCGCTGGAGCGCGCCCTGGCCCTGGACCCCGGGCGGACCGAGGCGTACCTGCGCCTGGCGGAGGCGCTGATGGCCCTGGACCGCCGAAAGGAGGCGGTCCGCTACCTCCGCCACGGCACCCGCTTCGCCCGGAATCCGGAGCCGCTCCGGGAGCGCCTCGCGGCCCTCCCGTAGGGTGCGACCCTGGTCTCCCCCGAGGAGTCGAGGGGTCGCACCGTGAGAGGCCCCCGGTCCCTCCCCTGGTGCGATGACGATCGTACCCTACGCCGGGGCGCGCCGGTAGAAGGAGAGGGCGCTCTCGCCGTAGCGGCGCTGGTCTACGCGGATCAGGCCCCTGGCCTCCTCCGGCACCGGCACCCGGGCGGAGTGCTCCACCGCCATCTCCCCGTGCTCCGCCAGGAGGGGGGCCGCTCTCTCCAGGAGCTCTCGGTACGCCGCGAAGCGGTACGGCGGGTCGGCGAAGACCAGGTCGAAGGCGCCGGCCTCCGAGGCGGCGAGCTCCCGGAGGCCTCCCGGGAGCTCGAGGCGGCGGAGCTCCACCAGGGCCTCCCCCAGGCGGTCCCGGTTTCCCTGGAGAGCCGAGAAGGCCCGGCGGTTCGCCTCGACGCAGACCACCCGGAGGGCTCCCCGCCCCGCCGCTTCCAGGCCCACCGCCCCGCTCCCGGCGAACAGGTCCAGCAGCCGGGCGCCCTCCGCCAGGGGCTCCCGCCAGATCGAGAAGAGGGCCTCCCGGACCCGCCCCTCCGTCGGCCGCGCCCCGGGAGGCACGCTCAGCCCATGGCCCTTGTGTGCTCCACCGGTGACGCGGACCCGGTTGCCCCGCTTCATGTCCCCCCCGGATCGGCCCGGGCGCCCGCGCAGGACCCGTGAATCAATGCACCTTCTCCATCCGGACCGGATCGCCCCGGCCGTCCTCGACGCTCAGGTGAGTGACGGCGCCGGACGCGTCGAGCTCGAAGCGGAACTCCGTCCCGAGGAACCACGGGAAGTCGATGAAGAAGTTCCTCTCGGAGGTGGGGTGGAACGGGAAGCCGTCGCCGTTCCAGCGGATCTGGAGGGTCGCGTTCCTGGAGAGCACCTCGCCTTCCCGTCCCAAGGTCTCGACGGTCTTGTTGTGGAGGATGCGCCAGATCTCCCGGGGGCGGCGTTCGTACTCACCGGTGTAGCGGGCGGCCTCTTCCTCCGAGAGGCCGATGCGCCGCGGAACCTCGGAGGCTCGGGGAGCCGGCAGGACGACTCGGGGAGGCGTCCGCTTCCGGCCCGCGAAGAAGTCGACGATCGCCGCCGCGAGCTCCGGGGTCCCGACCAGGAGGTCGTCCCCGTGACCGCCGTTCTCGACCACCAGGTGCTGGGCCTCGGAGAACCCCTTCATGACCTCCAGGGCGTTGCTCACCGGCGTCCGGCCGTCCAGGCTGCCGCTGATGAACAGAGTCGGGACGTCACTCGTCACAGGCTCCCGGAACTCCGTCCCGAGATCCTCCACGCCGAGCCCTTGGGCCAGAGCCACGTTGGCCTCGAGGAGCCCGGACCCGAGGAGGCTGTGCGCGTCGTGCGACCGAAGCCGCTCCAGGCGCCCGCGCGAGATGCCTGAAGCGGCGTCCATCGCCTCGGGCATCGCCTGGAGGCCTCCGATCGTCCTCATCCCCAGCAGGGTTCCCGCGACGTCCGTGAAATCACCGCCCGCCAATCGCTCGAAGAGCTGCGGGACCTGAACCATGGTCGCAGGGTCCCGGAGCAGGTCCATGGTCAGCTCCGCGAGGCCTCGCCGCCCCACGACCAGGGTCGTTTCCTTGTCTCGCCCCTCGACCTGGACGATCCGGAGCGTGACCGGCTGGCGGCTAAGCCGGTCGAGGAGGGTCTCGATCCGCTCCCGCAGAGGATCGAGCCCGTCGGGCTCTTCGTTCGCGACCAGCTCTTCCAGCCGCCGGAGCTGGGCATCGAACTGCTCCGGTCCCTTGACGGTGTGGTCCGGGCCCTCCACTCCCGCGAGCACCGCCCGGCGCACCCGATCCGGGTGGTGTCGCATGTACGCGAGGGCTAGGTGCGTGCCGTAGCTGATCCCCAGGAGATCGATCCGCTCGGCTCCCAGCGCCCGGCGAAGGGCTTCCAGGTCGGCGACGCTTTCGACGGTGTCGTAGGCGGACAGGTCGACGCCGTGCTCCTCCCAGTAGCGGCGGCAGGCCCGGCCGACCTCCTCGACCAGCTCCAGGTACGGCTCGAGCTCGATGGGACGGTCCAGGGGGTACGTGCGTGTGATCGGACACTCCTCCGGGTCGGGGAGGGTCGATCGGCCCGTACCCCGCTGGTCCAGGAGGATCACGTCTCCGGTCTTCCTCAAGGCGTCGAACAGCTCGAAGCGGGAGCCCCGGCCGGCCTCGATGCCGGAGCCTCCCGGTCCCCCCGCCAGGTAGATCACCGGGGGCCGCTCGGCCTCGTCGATCGCCGGCAGCTTGACGAAGGCGAGCTCGATCGTCTGTGAGCCCTGCCGCGATCGGTTCCTCGGCACGACCAGGCGGCCGAGCTGCGCCGGCACGGGCGGCCCGTCCCCGGGTTCATAGCTGTAAGCCTGGAGAGTCAGACCGGGCCTTCCGGCATCCGGAGCCTCGGGCTGTACCGCAGGCGACGGAGACGGTGCCAGCACCAGCGCCACGAGAGCCCAGAGGGCCGTCCTGGTTGCCGACTTCCGTCGTCCTCCGGGCGAGCTCTCCACGCGCATGGTCCGCTCCTTCCGTCTTCGTCCGTGCGAGGGGGCGTCCTAGGAGTCTGCGCGGCAGAAATCCAGGGCCGCGCGCATGGGTCTTGCGGGTCGG
>JBKHJP010000328.1:0-4966 GCA_046538065.1 Thermoanaerobaculia bacterium
ACCGGGGGTTCTTCGTCTCGGAGCGGGTGGGCCGGTTCCTGGAGGAGATGGAGGGGCCGCTCGACGGGGAGGACGGGCCCCTCCTGGAGAGCCTGGGCGGTGAGCTCGCCCTGGAGCCCGGGGCCGCCGCCGAGCTGGTCCGGTTCCTCCGGGCCCAGAAGGCCGCCCTCGGGGGGCACCTGCCGCACCGGCACCGGCTGATGGTGGAGCACGTGGGCGGCGAGGAGGGGAGCGAGGCGGGCCGGAGCGCGGGCCCCGAGGGGCCCGGCCGGCACCGGATCGTCCTCCACACCTTCTGGGGCGGGGCCGTCAACCGCCCCTTCGCCCTGGCCCTCTCCGCCGCCTGGGAGGAGAGCTTCGGCGCCCGCCCGGAGATCCTCCAGGACGACGACTGCCTGATGCTCACGGTGCCGGACGAGCTGGCGGGGGAGGACCTCCTGGCCCTGGTGCCGCCGGAGCGGGTGGAGGAGCTCCTGCGCCGGCGCCTGGAGGCCACCGGTTACTTCGGCGCCCTGTTCCGCCAGAACGCCGCCCGGGCCCTGCTCCTGCCCCGGGCGGGGTTCCGGCACCGCACGCCGCTCTGGCTCACGCGGCAGCGCTCGAAGCGCCTGCTGGAGTCCGTGGCCCGCTACGGCGATTTCCCCCTGGTCCTCGAGACCTGGCGGACCTGCCTGGAAGACGAGCTGGACCTGCCGACCCTGAAGCGCCTCCTGGAGGAGGTCCGCTCCGGGGCCGTCGAGGTCCGCCACGCCCGGACCGACGCGCCGTCCCCCTTCGCCGCCAACCTGCTGTGGCGCCAGACCAACGCCCTGATGTACACCGACGACGCCCCGGAGGCGGCCGGGGCCGGACCGGGGGGCGCCGCCCTGCGGGGCGACCTCCTCCGGGAGCTGGTCTTCTCGCCGCGGCTGCGGCCGCGGATCCCGGCGACCCTGGCCGAGGAGCTCCGGGCGAAGCTCCAGCGCACCGCCCCGGGCTACGCACCCCGGGACGCCCCGGAGCTCCTGGACTGGCTCCGGGAGCGAATCCTGGTGCCGGCAGGGGAGTGGCGCGAGCTCTTGGCGGCGGTGGAGCGGGACCGGGACCGCGACCGGGAGGGGGGAGAGGGGGTGGAGGCCCTGGCCCACCGGGCCGTCTGGGTCCACGTCCCCGGCGCGGAGGAGCCGTCCGTCGCCGCCCTGGAGAGCCTCCCCCGGCTCGCCCGCGCCCTGGCGACGGAGCCTTCGCCGGAGGCGGCGGCAGCGCCGGGGTCGCCGGAGGCCCCGCCGGGCGCGCCGGAGGGTCCCGATCCGGAGCGGGGGCGGCCGGGCCTGTCGGACTTCGGGTTCGAGGTGGCCTCCCTCCTGGATCCGGAGCGCGAGGTTCCCGACGGGGTCCGGGAGAACCTGGCCCGCCTGCCGGCGAGCCCGGCGGAGGCCCTGTTCGGTGATGAGACCGGCGAGGAGGCCGAGACCGAGGGCGATCCCCTGGCCGAGCTCGTGGGGGAGTGGCTCCGCTTCTACGGCCCGGTGGACCGGGGGCGCCCGGCGGCGGTGTTCGGCCTGGAGAAGTCCCGGCTCGAGGCGGTCCTGGAGGAGCTCGTGGAGGAGGGGCGGGCGGTGGTGGACGAGCTCCTGGAGACCCCGGAAGGGGGGTCGGAGAGCCGGGAGGCCGAGGGCGTCCGGCGTCCGGCGGGAGGGGCGGGCCTCCAGGTGTGCGACGCCCAGAACCTGGAGACCCTGCTCCGGTGGGTCCGGGCCTCGGTCCGTCCGGAGCTCGAGACCCTGCCCGCCCGGCGCCTGCCCCTCTTCCTCGCCCTCCACCAGGGCTTGGCCGCTCCGGGCGCGTCCCTGGAGGATCTCCAGGACCGCCTGGAGCGCCTCTTCGCCCTGCCCCTGCCCGCCCGCGCCTGGGAGGAAGAGGTCCTCCCCGCCCGCCTGGACCCCTACCGGGGCGCCTGGCTCGACACCCTCCTGCGCGAGACCGACCTGGCCTGGGGCGGGGCCGGCGAAGGGAAGATCGCCTTCGTCTTCCCCCAGGACCTGGATTTGCTGCGAGACCCCGGTGCCCCATCCGACGCTCGCGACGCCGCGGCCACCGGAGATCGCGTGAACCGGTGGGTGGATGGGCTGTTTCCCGATCGCCGAGGCCGCTTCTCCCTGTCAAACCTGGCCGACCACTCGGGCCTGGGCACCGGCGAGCTCACCGAGCGCCTCTGGGAGCTCGCCTGGCAGGGCCGGGTCTCGAACGACTCCTTCCAGGCGGTGCGCACGGGGATCCTCCGGCGGTTCCGCGCGGCGGGGGGGGTTCCGAACCGTCCGAAAACCGGTGCGACGGCCGGCCGCACCGGTCGCCGGGAGGGGGCGGCACGGAGCGGAAGCTCCCGGATCGCCAGCGGCTCCCGGCGCCGGGCCTTCAACCGCTGGCGGACCGCCCGACCCTTCGAGGGCCACTGGTACGTCCTGCCGGAGCCGCCCGGCGCCGCTGGAGCGGAGGAGGGCGGCGAGGGTGCCGCAGACGGTGGCCTGGACGCGCTGGAGCGCGAGGAGCTGGCCAAGGACCGGGCCCGCCTCGTCCTGGAGCGCTACGGCGTGGTCTTCCGGGAGCTCCTGGTCCGGGAGGCTCCGCCCTTCCAGTGGGGCCGGCTCTTCCGCGCCTTGCGACTGATGGAGCTCTCGGGGGAGGCCCTGGCGGGGCGCTTCTTCGACGGCGTGCCGGGCCTCCAGTTCGCCAGCCCGGCCGCGTTCCGGCGACTGCGGGAGGGCCTGCTCCCGGACGATGCCGTCTGGTGGGTGGCGGCTCCCGACCCGGCCTCACCCTGTGCCCTCCACGTCGACGGCCTGGACCCGGGCCTGCCGGAGCGCCGCGCCGGAAACCACCTGGTGTTCCACGGCGACCGGCTGGTGGTGGTCTCCCGCCGCCGGGGCAAGAACCTGGAGATCCGGGCCGCCCCGGACCACCCCCGCCTGGGGGAGTACCTGGGGTTCCTGAAGGTCCTCCTGACCCGGGACTTCGCCCCCCGGAAGGCGATCACGGTCGAAGAGATCGGCGGCGAGCCGGCGGCGTCGAGCCCGTACCGGGAGCGCCTGAGGGAGCTCTTCTCGGCGACGGTGGATCCCAAGGGCATCACCCTCCGGCGGCGGTACTGAGGGGTGGTTCCCCTGCCGGGCGGGGGCGCCGGGCCGGGGTGCCCCTCCCCCGGGCCGGGTCCGGGGGTTCCTCCCGGTCGTCGGCTTCGATGCACCGATGCCCCCCTCCCGGAGGAGGCCGGGTGTGTGCCGGGCTCCGGATCGGCGCGGGCTGGTCGGACGGTGTTCCGTAGGGCCCGCGCCTCGGCTCACCCCTCCCGCGAACCCGGGAGTGTCCGTCACGCCGGTGGCCCGGGTCGGGGCTCGACGTCCTCCGCCCGGCACACACCCGGCCTCCTCCTCCCCCCCTCAGGCCCGAGCCGGCGCCATGCCTCGCCGAACCGAAGGCCCCGGATCTGACCCTCCCGCTGCCTGGGTGAAGGAGACCGGAGATCCGGGTGGGAGCCGGGCTTCGTCTTCCCCGAACGGTGAAGGAGCCGGCGCGGGAGCGCTCCCCTCCGGGGAGCTCGAAGCCCGCACCGCTTGCGACGGCTTCGTTGGCCGAGTCCGTCACGCGTGCGGGCTGAGCGCAGGAGCGAGCCCCCGCGACATCCTCCGACAAGCGAGCTCCGGTCCCCGGAGGGGAGCGCTCCCGCGCCGGCTCCCTCCTCCTCCGGTTCGCCGTTTCCCCGCTCGGGAGCCCCGGCTCCGGTTGGAACGCCGCTCCGTTGAAAGGGGCCCGGAGGTCCGCGTGGGGGGACGTTGAGGCCGGCGCACCGCCCGACTGCGACGGACACCGGCGACTCCCGGGCGCCGGCCGAACCGAGGCGCACGCCCTACGGGAGATGGTTCGAGTTGCGTGCGCCGTTCCCCCCGCGCGGACCTCCGGGCCCTCCTACAGCGGCAGGACACCGCCGATCTCCCCGGCCGCCCGGTACACGTCGATGACCTCGTCGCTGTCCCGGACCTCGACCTCCGCCGTCACGCTCACGTAGTTGCCCCGCTCCGACTGCCGGGTGCTGACCTCCGCCTCGTCGCTGAACAGGCCCACCACGTCGTCGAGCTGCTCCCGGGGTGCGATGAACTTGAACAGATAGGCGCACGGCCAGTCGTAGTAGCCGTCCAGGCGTTCCTTGAAGCTCTGCTCGGTGGTTCCGTCCATGCGACCATGGTAACGCCTGGTCCAGGGACCTGGCATGGGAGCCTCCCCTCCGGACGAGGCCGGGAGCAGCCTTTCATCAATAGCAATCCGGGCACCAGGGGATGACTCGATCGGGAGCTCCTGGAGTTGTACAGGACTGGCGAGCGCTCCCTGCGGGTTGGAGCGCAACCTGGGCGCCTCCGCCAGGCTCATGACGTCTGGTTGAGGGTCTTGGCGCCGAGGCGATCCTGAATCGCCGATCGAAGGCTTCGTCAAGACGAAAGGCGCAGCGGCTGTGGGGGACGACTCGCTCCGAGCGGGACGGCCGCGGAGTCCCAATTTCCCGGTGTTCGTGCACTCAAAGGGTGAGAAGCTTTGAAAGGGTTATCTCGCCCGGATCGCGACCGGCGACTTGGAGGGGTCGACACCCTCAAGCCGCAGCCTAGACACTGATACGAAGTCTATGGTACAAATGGTCGCGTACGCGCCACTTCCGGAAGTGGAACACGAAGACGGGCCCGGACAGCCTGTAAAGGAGGTTGCAATGAAGCAAGAGAAGAAAACCTATCGTTCACCGGAGCTGCTGGATGTCGGTGCGGTGCTTCGCCTCACCGGCAGCTGCAGCTCTGGCTGAGGGTTCGACAACATTCTTCAGACTGCCTGGTACGAGGAGGACAGCTCGGACTCCTTGCAGTAAGGCGATTGCGTTACCCGTAGGGAACGCAACGTCTGACAGATAGTCAGTCTGGAGAATCGACGGCAGGCAGGTTGCCTGCCC
>JBKHJP010000329.1:0-4965 GCA_046538065.1 Thermoanaerobaculia bacterium
CGCAGTGGGAGCACACGGTGGCCGTCACCGACGACGGCGTGGACGTCCTCACGGGATAGACCTCCGCCCCGACGCAGTGGCCTAGCCCTGGCCTAGCCCGGCCGGAGCGGGCCCTGGGGCTCGCCGGCACCCGCCCTCAAGCCGAGGGCCGAGTCCACCTCCGCCGCCAAGCGGGCCACCTCCGCCCCCCAGGCCTCCGCCTTCATGGCCAGGGCCATCTCCTCGCGATCCAGGCCCGCCTCCAGCCGCTCCTCGGCCAGGGCACCCAGGGCCTGGCCGGCCAGGCGGAGGTCCTCCGCCGCGGCTCGCAGCCGCGCGCGGAACCACGACTCGGCGGGATCGTGGAGGGACCGCACCAGCGCGGCTTCGTACAGGGTACGCCCGGCCCGGCGGAAGGACTCGGCCGCCTCCGGCGGGAAGTGGACCAGGAAGATCTCCCGGAACGCGGGCCGCTCCTCCCAGGTACACTCTTCGTAGCTGCTCATGGAGCCTCCTCTCCGTGGGTGGTCAGGCCCGGCGGGGTGGGGCCCACACCCCGCCGGGCCGCCTTGCGTCGGCGGGCAGCGCACACCTCGGCCCGCGGACGGACCCGGCCCCCCGCCCGGATTTCCACGCTGCGGACGGCCTCCGAAAGTTCACCGGCCAAGGTGTTACGCCGCGTTACTGTCATGCCCAGAAGGGTACTTGCGCTGCACATGGCCTGTCAACCCCTTGCGTGCGGTCTGTACCCTGGAAATTGCCCAACTTCACGGGCTCGCCGGGCCGCCGTCGACCACTGCCCCGTGGCCAGGCCGGAGGCGGAGGGGCCGGTCGTGGGCGAGGAGGTCCTTCGCCCCCGCGGTCGCATAGTGACCTTTGAGGGAAAGAATCAGGGACGCAGGCGTGCGCGGACCACCTGATCCTCGGCACCGGCGCCGAACGGCGAGCCCTCGAAGTCGCCCAAGAGGTCCAGCACCTCGAAACCCTCGAGCTCCAGCAGGCACTCGAGCTCGGGCCGGGTGAACCAGCGCGCCAGGGTGGTCACCGAGGTCTCCACGAGCTCCTCGCCGCTCCGGTCCTGGACCAGCCATTCGAAGCCCACCTCGAACGTCTGGTCCTCCGGGTGGTGCTCGGCGCGGGAGACCCGTCGCACCGTGCGGCCGGCCTCGGGCTCCTCGCGCTCGATGTCGACGGAGACGAGCGGGCTCTCGGCGATCATGCCGTAGTCGGGCTGGAACACGTCGAAGACCAGCTCCCCCGGGGGGTCGCGCCGCAGGTGGCGGGCGACGTTCCGGAGCCAGGCGCGCTGGTCCCGGCGCTCCACGAGGTGCTGGACGACCCGGAAGGGCGCCATCACCAGGGCGAATTCTCCGTCGGCCCGGACGCTCCGGATGTCGCCGCGGAGGGTCCGCACCCGGCTGCGGACCGCCTCGGCCTCGCTGGCCAGGCGCTCGTCCAGACGGGCGAGCATTCCCGCCGAGGCGTCGACCCCGACGACGTCGATCCCGGCCCGGGCGACCTCCAGCAGCACCCGGCCGGTGCCGCACCCCATCTCGAGCACCGGCCCGCCGGAGGACACGGCACGCTCCACGTAGAACGCCACGTCGTGCTCGTAGCCGGCGGCCTCGTAGTCGCCGTCGTAGTAGCGGGCGCAGAGGTCGTAGAACCGGTCGGGGGTCACCGGGCCACCCTCCCTTGCCTCGATCCCTCTCCCCCCCTCGAGGGACGGGCGAGAGGGACGCCTCCACCCGGTCGAGGCACGGCGTGACTCGGGAAGGTCATGGCACGTCGGGGGCCAGGCCCACCGCTTCCAGGAGGCGCAGCGCGTTGGTGGTGGGGGCGAGGCCCGGGCGGGCCCGGTAGTCGAAGCTCATCTCGGCGCCCCCGCCGGGCCGGGGGTGGACCGTCTCCCGGAAATGGATCGACCGGGCGGCGTCGGAGAGCTCCCCTTCCGCCAGGATCTCCAGGTCGTGGGTGGTCACCGCGCCGAGAGCGCCCAGGGCCAGCAGGCGTCCCACCACCGTCTGGACCGCCACCCGGCGCTCGGCGCTGTTGGTGCCCCGGAGCACCTCGTCCAGCAGGTAGAGGACCCGCCGCTCCGGGGGCGGCACCTGCGCCCGCTCCACGACCTCCTTGAGACGGAGGAGCTCGGCCAGGAAGAACGAGACCCCTTCCTCCAGCGAGTCCTCCACCCCGATGCTCGTGGCCAGGGCCAGCGGCGGCATGCGGAGCTCCCGGGCGCAGACCGGCCCGCCCGCCTGGGCCAGGACGGCGTTGGTGCCGAGGGAGCGAAGCAGCGTCGTCTTGCCGCTCATGTTCGAGCCGGTCACCAGCAGGAACGTACCCGGCGGACCGGCGGTGACGTCGTTGCCCACGCGGCGCTCGTCCGGGATCAGCGGATGCCCCAGGTCCCGGGCGTCGTACCGGTCCGCGTCCGGGTCCACGTCCGGGTACGCCCAGTCCGGCTGGGCGTGGGCCAGGGCGGCCAGGGCGCCCAGCGCCTCCACCTCTCCCAGGGCGTCGAGCCACCCCCGGGCGGCGGGGCCGGCCCGCTCGCGCCAGAGCTCGAAGCGCGCCAGCAGGTGGACGTCCCAGAGCAGCAGCACCTGGACGAAGAAGTGCACCAGGCCGAAGCGGGCGTCCGCCAGGACGGTCAGCCGTTCCAGGCGGTCCATCCACCGGGCGGCGGAGAGGCGGGCGGAGCGTGCAGGGGACCGGGCTCCTTCTCCTCCGCCACCCGCGGCCAGGCGGCCCCGGAGCTCGTCCAGGCGGGGGGCAGCGCCCGGCAACCCCTCCAGCCAGCGGAAGACCGGTCCCAGGCCCCGGAGCGCGTCGCCGCCGGCGGTGGCCCGGTCGAAGTCCCGGTGCATGCGTTCCGCGTGGCGCGCCGAGAGGAGGTAGGCGGCCATGGCCAGGGGGATCCAGACGGGCCAGGTCAGCCCCCCCGCCAGCCAGGCCAGGAGGGTCCCGGGCGTCGCCAGGGTGAGCCCCCGGGCGGTCCACAGGAGGACGGGGCGCCGGAGGATCCACGCGTCCTCGCGGAGCCACTCGTCGAACCGGGCGAGCCCGGGATCCGTGGCATCCGGCGGCACGGCTCCCTCCCCGCTGCCCCGGCGCCGGGGCGCCGGACGCCCCTGGCCCGCTCCACCCGGGGCTTCATCCGGGGGCGGACCCCAGGCGCGGGCCTCCAGACCGATCCGCCAGTCGAGCTCCGGTGCCAGGGCGCGCACCGCCCCCTGGCGGAGCCGGACCTCCTCGGGCCCGGCCGGCTCCAGCAGCCAGCCCGCCAGCGTCGCCCGCCCGGAGGGCGTACCGGGGGTCCCCAGGAGGCGCTCGAGGGAGGCGTGGCCGAACAGGTGGAGGTCCCGGGCGACGGCGGCCCGGTGGATCCCGCCCGTCGCGGGGACACTCGCCGCCTCGACTCCGTCCCCGCCGGCCTCACCGGCCCCGGGTCCCGTGGCGGCCCGGACCGACACTCCCAGGCGGTCGAGGGCGCGCCAGTCGCGGGCTCGCCGGGCCAGGGCCCGCTCGTAGGCCCCGTGGAGGGCCCGGACCCGGCTCAGGCGCCGCCCCAGGCGGGCGTCCAGCACCACGAGGACGACGAAGCCCGCACCCCCCGCGAAGGCTGCAGCGAGCCACCCGCCCCGGGGGATCGGCGTGCCCACCACGGCGATCACCAGGCAGGACGCGGCGGCCAGGAAGGCCCCCAGGCGCGCCCGGCCCAGGAGGCGGGAGCGCCGCTCCAGGGCGTCGAGGACCCGGGCCTGGCGCTCCCGGCGCTTCCGGTACGCCTCCGCGGGGTAGTCTTCCGTCACGTGGCAGACGGTACAACAGCCGGGACCCCCGGGGGCGGTAGCGGTGCCTCCGACGACGTCCCAGGCCGGCCAGCGGACGCCGGGCCGGTCGCAGCGCCGGTCCCGTGGTTCCGCCGGGTGGCCGTCCACGGTCTCCTCGCCGGGCTCTGCCCCCTGATCCCCGTGCCCTTCCTGGACGACCGGGCCCTCACCGCCGTCCGGCGCGGCATGGTCCGGACCCTCGCCCGGGAGCGGGGCGTGACCCTCTCCAGCGTCCAGGTGGACTACCTGGCGGGGACCTACCGGGCGCCCCGGGGGTGCCTGGCCTGGACCGGCGCCCTCGCCGTCGCCCTCACCCTCACGCTGGGGAAGAAGCTCTTTCGCAAAGTCCTGATCTTCTTGGCCGTCAAGGAGAGCGCGGACACGGCGTCCCGGGTCCTCCACGAGGGGTACCTCGTCCACGTCCTCCTGGATCCGGCGATCGCCGCCACCCGGGCCCCCGCCGGCGACGCGGAGGCCTGGCGCGCCCGCCGGGCCCTGGAGGCGACGGTGGCCGACGCGGACCCCCGGCCGGTGGAGCAGGCGATCCGGCGGACCTTCCGGGGCAGCCGCGGCGCCCTTCGCCGGGCCGCCCGGGGCCTGGGGCGTGCGATCCAGCGCAACCGGGGACGCCTGGACCCGGAGCAGGCCGTCTCCGGAGAGGCGAGCCTCCGCAGCCTGGTCGACCGCCTCACCGCCGAGCTCTGGCAGGAGCGGGGCTACTGGACGGCCCTGGAACGAGACTTCGCCCGCCGCCTCGCAGGGACGGCGACCGAAAGGGGCGTCCAGGACCCCCGGTAGTCGCCCGGCCGGCGGTGCCGGTGCGTTCAGACGGTCGCCCCGAACCGGGTCCTCCCGGATCGGCACCGGCCACGCCGAGCCGCGACGGAAGGCGTCGGGGCGCGCACCACCCCCAGTCCGGGGAGTGTCACCGAGGAAGGGCCTCCCTTCGAGTGTTGGACCAGCGCCCGCCGGCCGGGTGCGAGGGCCGCAGCCCCCGGAGTCCGAGGGAGTTCCATCGAGGGAGGGCCTCCCGCTCCGGGGGCACCCCACTGGCGCGAGCACCACCGAGGTCCGGGTCCGGGGCGCCCGGGCGCAGGGCGTCTGAGAGCCTGTGAAGATTTCTCCGTGCCCTCCTCCGAGCTGAGTCGGC
>JBKHJP010000036.1:0-19295 GCA_046538065.1 Thermoanaerobaculia bacterium
AGGTCAGCGGCCGGGTACCCAGCGCGGCCGAGATCGAGCAGCTGCTCGGGTGACCCGCTGTGTGCGCCTACCACGAGGAGACGCAGCGTCTGAGGCCCTCGGTGCTTACCCACCCCGACCGCCGCCGCAGGGCGAACAACGCTAGGCGATCCGGGGGTCGTCGTGCTGGTGGCCGTGCACCTCGTGAGCGGGAGCGATCGACCTCAGAGGTAGCGGCGGCTTCCTGTGACGATGTAGACCACCCGGGCGGCGACGTTCTCGGCATGGTCGCCCACCCGCTCCAGGTCGCGCATGGAGAGCAGGACAGGCATGGCTTGGGAGGAGATGCGCTCGGCCTCCGCGTCGTCGTGCCCCTCCCGCTCGGAGACGTAGAGGCGCTTGACGAAGTCTCGAATCGTTCCCCAGCTCATGTCGTCCAGGTCCCGGTCGCGCTCGATCACCCGCTCCGCCCGCTCCGGGTCCTGGTCCCCGTAGGCGCGCACCGCCTCCCCCAGCATCTCGATCCCCAAGTGCCCCACGGCCTCGATGGTCTCCGGCGGCACCAGGTCCAGCGACTCGGCGACGCAGCAGTAGTCTCCCAGGTTGACCGCCAGGTCCCCGATCCGCTCCAGGTCGGTGACGATCTTGAAGCTCGCGGTGATCAGGCGCAGGTCCCGCGCCACCGGTTGCTGGAGCGAGACCAGGTCGACGCACGCCTTTTCGATCCGCAGGGTCTCGTCGTCGATCACGTCGTCGGCGGCGTTCAGGCGCCCGGCCTTGGCGCAGTCGTGGCGCACCAGGGCGTCGAGGCCTTCCTGGAGCTGGCGCTCCACCTGATGGCCGAGCTCGACGACGCTCGCGTGGAGGCCGCCGAGCATGCGTTGGTAGGCTTCGCGGACCATGGGTTCCGGCCCTCACTCCCCGGCGGCCAGATAGGCGTCGAGGGTCTCGACGTCCACCGCCTTCAGGGTGATCCGGTCGGGGCCGGCGCCGGGACGGACCACCTGCTTGGCGGGCTCGCCGTGCTCGAGGAACCGGGTGAGCTCCTCGGAGCCCTCCCGGAACACCCACAGGCGCCCGTCCTCCACCCTGACCCAGAATCCGGGCCGGGTGAGGAGGTATTCGGTGAGGGTCTCGCCGTCGACGGACTTGAGGGTCATGCCCCCGGGGCCGGCGCCGGGGCGGACCACCTGCTTGGCGGGCTCGCCGTGCTCGAGGAACCGGGCGAGGTCCTCGGAGCCCTCCCGGAACACCCACAGGCGCCCGTCCTCCAGGGCGGCGTGGAAGCCGGGCTTGGCGTACTTCGGCGAACCGGCGTCGGACTCCGACTCGGCGTGCTCCGCAGAACCGGGATCGGACTTGGCGCAGGCGGCGACGGGGCTCATTGCCGCGAGGACGGCGACGACGGCGAGGCTGAGGATTCTCTGGTGGCGCATGGGACGTTCTCCTTGGTTTCGGGTCGGTTTGGGCTTCGGATCAGCCGAAGCGGCCGGTGACGTAGTCCTCGGTCTCCGGCAGCCGCGGGTTGCTGAACAGGGTCTCGGTGGGCCCGTACTCCACGAGCCGCCCGAGGTACATGAACGCGGTGAAGTCGCTGGTGCGGGCGGCCTGCTGCATGTTGTGGGTGACGATGAGCAGCGTGTAGCGGCCCTTCAGGCTCTCGATCAGGTCCTCGATCTTGGCGGTGGCGATGGGGTCGAGGGCCGAGCAGGGCTCGTCCATCAACAGCACCTCCGGGTCGCCCGCCAGGGCCCGGGCGATGCACAGGCGTTGCTGCTGGCCGCCGGACAAGCTGAGGGCAGTCTCGTCCAGGCGGTCCTTCACCTCGTCCCAGAGGGCCGAGGAGGTGAGGGCCCGCTCACAGGCCTCGTCGAGCACCGCCCGGTTGCGCTCGCCGTCTATGCGCAGGGGGTAGACGACGTTCTCGTAGATGCTCATGGGGAAGGGGTTGGGCTTTTGGAAGATCATGCCCATCCGCTTGCGGAGCTCGATGACGTCGATCCTGGGGTCGAAGATGCTCCGCCCCTCGAGGGTGATGTCGCCCTCGTAGCGCACGCTGTCGATCAGGTCGTTGATGCGGTTGACCGAGCGCACCAGGGTGCTCTTGCCGCAGCCGGAGGGCCCGACCAGCGCCGTCACCTTGCCCCACGGCACCGGCATGCGGAGGGAGTGGAGGGCCTGGACCTCTCCGTAGTAGAGACCGAAGTCCTCGAGCACCAGCTCGGCGCGCTCGGCGAGCACCTCCTCGTGGGTCTCGCAGGGCGGCGTCTCGCCGCTCTGGATGGCGGCGATGCGGCTCTCGGACGGCTCGGCGGCGCGGCCGGCCGCAGGCCGCCGGAGGCCGGAGGGCGGTGCGGCGGCGTGGGTGGGCGTGTCGGAGGCGGTGGTGTCCGGCATCGGGTTCTCCCTTAGAACTGGCCGGCCACGAAGCGTCGGCGCAGGCGCGTGCGTAGCGTGACCGCGGTCAGGTTGAGCAGGGCGATGATGGCGATCAGGAGCAGCGTGGTGGTGTAGACCATGGGCTTCGCCGCCTCGGAGTTCTGGCTCTGGAAGCCGAGGTCGAAGATGTGGAACCCCAGGTGCATGAAGCTGCGCTCCAGGTGGAGGTAGGGAAAGAAGCCGTCGATGGGCAGCTCGGGCGCGAGCTTCACGGCCCCCACCAGCATCAGCGGCGCCACTTCCCCCGCTCCCCGGGCCATGGCCAGGATCATGCCGGTCATGATCCCCGGGGTGGCCCGCGGCAGGACGATCCGGCGGATGGTCTGCCACTTGCTGGCGCCGCAGGCGTACGAGCCCTCGCGCATGGAGCCGGGGACCGCCGCCAGGGCCTCCTCGGTGGCCACGATGACCACCGGCAGGGTGAGCAGCGCGAGGGTCAGGGAGGCCCAGAGGATGCCGCCGGTGCCGAAGGTGGGGCTGGGCAGCTTCGCGGCGTAGAAGACCTGGTCGATCCGCCCGCCGACGATGTAGCAGAAGAAGCCCAGGCCGAAGACGCCGAAGACGATGGAAGGCACGCCGGCCAGGTTGTTGACCGCGATCCGCACCGCCGAGGTGAGCGGCCCGGCCTTGGCGTACTCCCGCAGGTAGAGGGCCGCGAGGACGCCGAAGGGCACAACCGCCAGGGACATGAGGAGGGTCATGACCACGGTGCCGAAGATCGCCGGGAAGACCCCGCCTTCGCTGTTGGCCTCCCGGGGATCGGCGGTCAGGAACTCCCACCAGCGGGAGAGGTAGACGCCGAGCTTGTCGAGGAGGCCCAGGCGGTTGGCGGGGTAGGCGCGCACGACGTCCGCCAGGGCGAGCTCGTGCTCGGCGCCGGTGCTGGTCTCGACCACCATGGCGTAGCGGGCGTTCTCCCGGTTGAGCTCGGCGATGCGCTCGCGGATCTCGGCGAACTCCTCCTGGAGGGCGCCCTCGGCCTCGGTGAAGCGGGCCGCGGCCTCTCGGTAGGCTTCGGAGTCCCGCCCGTGGCGGAGCTCGACGTCGCGCAGCGAGAGCCGTGCGGCCTCGAGCTTGTGGTTGACCTTGCCCACCTCGTGGGTCTCGAGCGCCCGCCGCTCCTTGAAGCGCCGGCGCACCGCTCCGTGGTGTTCCTCGAAGCGCTCCCACACGGCGGCCGGCTCTTCGGCCACGGCCTCGCCGTCCACCAGGAACCGGTGGGGCTCGCCGTAGAACCGGCCCCAGGCCCTACGCTCGAAGAGCAGGGCCCACTCCGGCTCGCTCTCGGCGGCGATCGCGAAGTCGCTCACCCAGTCGAAGTGCTCGCCGGTCAGGTCGAAGTTGCCGGTGCGGACCAGGCGCCTGTCGGCCGACCCTCCGGCCTCCACCACCTCCGTCTGCACCCGGGGCACGTCGGCGGCGGGGAGGTTCCGGAACGCCTGGTCTCCCGGCTGGTACGTGTCGCTGCGCGTGACCTCGCCCATCAAGACCCTGCCGCCCAGCGTCTCGATCCGGACGATGGGCGCCGGCCAGAAGGTGGAGAACCCCTGGTAGATCACCAGGGCGAGGAGCCCCACGATCATCGCCAGGCAGACGAGCATGGCGCCGCCCGTCAGCCAGAGCATGGGCTCGCCGGCGGCCAGGAGGCTGGCGCCGCCGCCGGAGCGCCGGCGCCGTCCCCCGGCCCGAGTCTCCGTGGCGGGAGCGATTTCGGTGCGTGGCTCGGCTAGCGTCGTCATAGCTGGTAGGCCCTCTTGCGGAAGCGCATCCGCACCACCTCCGCCACGGTGTTCAAGACGAAGGTCATGGTGAAGAGCACCAGGGCGGCGAGGAACAGGGTGCGGAAGTGGGTGCTCCCCTGGGCCGCCTCCGGCAGCTCCACGGCGATGTTGGCCGAGAGGGTCCGGAAGCCGTTGAAGACGTTCCACTCGAGGACCGGCGTGTTGCCGGCCGCCATCAACACGATCATGGTCTCGCCCACGGCCCGGCCGAGCCCGATCATCACGGCGGAGAACAGGCCGCTCATGGCGGTGGGGACGATGATCCGGGTGGCGGTCTGCCAGCGTGTGGCGCCGGCCCCGAGGGACGCGGCCCGGAGGTGGTCGGGTACCGCCGAGAGGGCGTCCTCGGAGATGGTGTAGATGATGGGGATGATGGCGAAGCCCATGATGAAGCCCACCACCAGGGCGTTTCTCTGGACATAGGTGTCGAAGACCCCGCCCCGGGCGTCGAGGCCGAGGGCGGTCAAGGCCGCCGCCAGGAGGGTGGCCACGGCGAGAACCAGGAGGCCGCCGGCGAGGAAGCGGACCGCCTCCAGCCGGGCGAAGCGCTCCCGGGGCATGCCGGCTGCGAACGAACGGAGCCGGGGCAGCACCAGGTTACCCATCAGCCAGACGACGGCCAGGGCCGCCGGCGCCACGCAGAGGACGAGCCACCCGCCGAAAGCGGAGCCCTCCCTGCCGGCCAGCCACGCCTTCAGGTCGCCGGCGAAGAGCAGGCGCTCGAAGGGGCGGGCCGCCGCCCAGGCCAGGGCCACGCCGGCGGGCAGGGTCGCCGCCATGAGCGCCGGCTTGAAAGGCTGGAGCCACGCCCTCGGGGCTTCTCCCAGGAGCTGCCAGAGGTACGCTCCGGCGGCGAGGGCGACGGGGATCGCCGCCATCGCGAGGAGCAGGTGGGGCACGTAGTCCTCCACCGCCGGGGCGATCACCAGCGCCGCCAGAAAGCCCAGGACCACGCTCGGCAGGCCGGCCATGAGCTCGATGGTGGGCTTGACCCGGGCCTTGGTCCGGGGGTGCATGAACTCGCTGGTGTAGACCGCCGCGAGGAGCGCCAGGGGCACCCCGAAGAGCATGGAGTAGAAGGTGGCCTTGAGGGTGCCGAAGATCAGGGGGTAGAGGCCGTACTTGGGCTCGAAGTCGTCGGTGCCGCTCGACGACTGCCAGACGTGCTCCGGACCCTCGAACCCCTCGTACCAGACGGGACGGAAGAGGGTGGCGAGGGTGGTTTCGGGATGGGGCGCCTCGATCCGCCAGAGCCCCATCCTGTCCCCTGCGAGGGCGAGCAGCAGGTCGTCCTTGGGTGCCACCGTCAGGCTCTCGACGGCGTGGGGTTGGCCGGACACCAGCTCGCCGCTCGCCAGGAGCTCGCCGCTGGTCACGTGGTAGAGGTTCACCCGGCCGTCGGCGAAACCCGCGGCGAGCATGCGGGTGCGCTCGGAGGCCGCCAGCGAGGTGACCGCCGCCTCGGCCGGGGGGAGCTGGCGTGAGCGCACCAGCACCGCGCCGTCCACGGTCTCCGCGCCCTCGGGCTTGACCCGGAACCAGGTGGAGACCCGCCCCCGGTCGTCGCCCACCGCGAGGGAGGTCTTGCCGATGAGAAAATCGAGGGAGGCGAGGCGCGCCTCGGGCTCGGGCACGAGGTCCACCACCTCCGCCAGCACCGGCGCCGCCAGGTCGCGGGTGTCGTAGCGCTCCAGGCGGCCGTCCTCCCAGGCCAGGTAGACGTTGTCCCCCAGGCCCGAGAACAGCAGCCACCCCGGCAGGCCCCTCGAGGCGTCGAGATCGAGGCTGAGCTCGCCCCCGGACAGGGTCGTCGTCACCTCGCCCGTCAGGAGGTTCCGGCGCTGGCTCACCCGGGAGACGCGGAGCACGCCGTCGGCGGTGAGGGAGGCGAGGAGCGGCCCGGAGCTCCGGACCGTCTGGTCCACGAGGTGGACCGGCACGCCGCGGGGCTCGCCCAGGGGCTCCTCGACGGTGACCCGCAGGCGCTGAACCCGGAGCTGCCCTTGGGGGGTCCGGGTGGCGACGCCGCCGTCGAAGGGGGCGAGGGCTCCGACCTCCAGGTCCGCGAGCGCGGCCGGCTCGGCGCCGGCCTCGAGGAACTCGGTCTCGAAAGCGAAGCGGCCGAGGCGGACCCGTCCGTCGGCGAAGCCGAAGGCGGCGCCCCCGCCGGAGATGCTGAACGAGGTCGCCACCGGCGGCTCGTTGCCGAAGGGACGGAGCTCTTCGAGGAGCTCGCCGGTGTCGGCGCGGTAGCTACGGATCGCTCCGTCCTCGAAGAAGGCCCAGGTCACGGTGCCGTACTCATCGATCCCGGTCTGGACGGCACGGGCGTCGTCCGCTACGGGCTCGGCCCGGTCGTAAGTCCGCGCGAGGGGCATCGACGGGGGGAGGAAGAGCGGCACCACCACCCAGGCCAGGAAGATGCACACCAGCGACACCGCGGCGATGGTGCCGATGCCGCCGAGGGTGATGAGCACCCTGGCGACCCGGTCCTTCACCCTGACCAGGGTGCTGGTGGTGCGCTTGCTTCCGGTCCGTTGGCGGCCGGTCTCTTCGTTCAGGGTCATGGGCGAGTCTCTTCGTAAGGGTCAGAAGGGCGGCGGGAGCTCAGAGGCTCCCGCCACCTGGAGGGCGTCAGAACCCGGGGGTGATCCCCACGCTCTCGAGCTGCTCGCGGGCCACCGTGGCCGGCACCGGGTAGTAGCCGTCCTTGACCACGTCGAGCTGGCCCTGCTTCGAGAACACGTAGCGGATGAGCTCCCGGCGCAGCGGGTCGAGCCGGGAGTTGGGCTGGTGGTTGACGTAGAGGTAGAGGAAGCGCGCCAGGGGGTACTCCCCGGTGTAGGCGTTGTCCGCCGTAGCCTCGACCATCTCCGAGTCGGCGCTCGTGGCCAGGGGCACGGCCCGGACGTCGGCGGTCTTGTAGCCGATGCCGCTGTAGCCGATGGCGTAGCGGTCGGTGGCCACGCCCTGCACCACCGACGAGCTGCCCGGCTGCTCCTTGACCTCGTCCTTGTAGTCGCCGCCGAAGAGGGCGTTCTCCTTGAAGTAACCGTAGGTGCCGGAGGCCGAGTTGCGGCCGTAGAGGCTGATCGGCTTGTCGGCCCACTCGTCGGTCAGGCCGAGGTCGCCCCAGGTCCGGATGTCGCTCGGGTGACCGCCGCGGCGGGTCTTCGAGAAGATGGCGTCCACCTGCTGCAGGGTCAGGCCCTCGATCGGGTTGTCCTTGTGGACGTAGACCGCGAGCATGTCGATGCTGGTGGCGAGGCCCGTCGGCTTGTAGCCGTGGCGCTCCTCGAAGTCGTCCATCTCCTGGCCCTTCATCTCCCGGCTCATGGGCCCGAACTGCGACGTCCCGGCGATCAGGGCCGGCGGTGCGGTGGTGGACCCCTTGCCCTCGATCTCCACCTTGACGTTGGGGTACATGGCCAGGAAGCCTTCGGCCCAGAGCGTCATCTCGTTGTTCATCGTGTCCGAGCCGATGCTCTTGAGGGAGCCGGAGACACCCTGCACAGGATCGTAGGAGGGGAGGCTCGGGTCCACCTGGACCTGGGCGACTGCGGCGGGGCCGGCGAGTAGGCAGAGCGCGGCCGCCGCAGCCGTGGAAAATTTACGGAGGGAAGTCATGATTCGTTCCTTTCGAAGGTCGTTGGTCCGGTCGGTGCGCGGGGGATCAGAAGTCGATCTGCCAGCGCACCAGGAAGAAGTCGGCCTCGCCCACGTCGTCCACGTCCGCCCGGACGAAGTTGAGCATCAGGCGGGTGACCGGGTTGAGGTACCAGTTGACGGCGGCGGTGATGTCGCTCTGCTCGCCGCCGGAGACGGTGCCGTCGGTGAGGTCGATGGTGGAGTAGCGCACCGCCACCTCCCAGGCGCCGGCCCCCTGGCCGTAGTTCGCCTTCGGCTTGTTGCGGTTGAAGGCGCCGGAGCTCGACTTGAAGGCCCGGCTCTCCCCGGTGAGGAACCAGCCGGCCTGGGCGTAGGCGCCGTCGAAGGTGGGGTCGTCCACCGCCGGGGCGTCGGTGTCGGCCTGGATGTACTCGGAGGCGAACCACAACGGGCCGAAGACGCCCGCCACCTCGCCGCCCAGGAGCGTGACGGAGTCCCCGGGGAAGGAGCCGGTGTCCACCAGCCGGGAGGACAGGTGAGCCTCCGGCCGGGTGCGGAAGCGCAGCGTGCCGTCGCGCTCCTGCTGCGACGCGGCCACGCCCAGGTGGACGATCCGGGTCCCGTCCTCGTCGTGGAGCGGGCGGAAGGCGACCCTGCCGGTGACGTTGGTGGCGTCCTCGTCGGTGCTGACCCCGAAGCCGTCGGCGTCGTAGAAGACGCCCACACCCCAGTTCACCCGGTCCCCGGCGGTGCCGAGGGCGCCGACGCCGGAGTTCCGGCTGGGCGAGAATGCCTCCACCGGCATGGAGCGCTCCAGGAAGGCCAGGTACTTGGAGCTGGTGAGCTCCTCGAGGCTGAAGGGCTCCTTGAAGTGGCCGAAGCGGACCGTGCCCCAGTCGTTGAGCAGGCCCAAGTAGAGGTCCTTGATGTCGGCGTCGCCGTCGGTGAAGTTGTACTGGGCCTTGAACTCCACCCGGTCGTAGACCGTGCCCGAGGTGAAGAGCCGGGCCCGGCGGAACTCGAAGCCGTCCTCCAGGCCGCCGAAGGCGTCGTCGGCGGACACGAAGGTGTAATCGGCCTGGAGCCTGCCGCCGAACTTGAGCTTGAACCGGCCGTCGGCGGACTCCACCTTGAAGCCGTTGCTCCACTTGGTGGACCAGTCGTCCTGTGCCCGGGCGGCCGGGGCGAAGAGCAGGATCGCGGAGAAGGCCGCGAGCCCCGCCCTCACCAGGGTCTTCCATGGTTGTGAATCGGTCTTGAGCACTTGGGTGTCCTCCCTTGTCGCCGTTCGTCGTCCTCTTCGGACGATGGCTGGACGGCCGCTTGCCGTCCTTGGCGAGGAGATTAGGAGGACCTCGTCAAGGAGGTCTCAAGACGCGATCAAAAACCGGTAAAGATCAGGAGGCCGAAGGGAGGCGCACGATGAAGCGGCTTCCCCGGCCCACCCGGCTCTCCACGGCGACCGTGCCCCCCATCGACTCCACCAGGTTCTTGACGATGGAGAGGCCGAGACCTGTCCCGCCCCTCTCCTTCGAGCGGGCCGGGTCGACGCGGTAGAAGCGCTCGAAGATCCGGGGCAGGTGGTCCCTGGGGATGCCGACGCCGCTGTCCTCGACCTCCAGCACCCCGGTGCCGTCCTCCTCGAGCAGGCGGACGCGGACGAGCCCCGGGGGATCGGTGTACCGGATGGCGTTGTCCAGCAGGTTGACGAGAACCCGCACGAGGGCGTCGGGGTCGGCGCGGACCACCACGGGACCGCCCGGCTCCTCGACCTCGCAACGCAAGCCCTTGTCGCCGAGCGCCGTCTCGACTTGCCGCAGAGCGGTCTCCACCAGCGGACGCCATTCCACGTCGGCCAGCGCCCCGGTTCCGCGGTGCGCCTCGATGCGCCGCAGCTCCAGCAGGTCGGCGACCAGCCGTTCCAGCCGGTCGACCTGCTCGCCGATCTTGGCCAGGAACTTCACGTTCACGGCGTCGTCGTGGATCGCTCCCGACAGCAGCGTCTCGACGAACCCGCGGATGGAGGTCAGGGGGGTCTTGAGCTCGTGGGAGACGTTGGCGACGAAATCCCGCCGGACCTCTTCGAGACGCCGTTTCTCGGTGACGTCGTGGAGCACCACCACGAGGCCCTGCTGTCCTCCGGCCGAAAAGCGCGTGGCCCGGGCATCGAGGATCAGCCTCCCGTCCGGCCGGTGCAGGAGGATCTCCCGGCGTGCCGGGGAGCCCCGGCGGGCCTCCGCGAGCAGCTCCATGAGGGGCCGGTCGCGCACCTGCTCCCAGATCTTCGGTCCAGGGGCCGCCTCCCGGGGGGCGTGAAGGCCTCCTTCCGAGACGAAGGCCGGGGCTTCGAGACCCAGCCATCGGCGGGCGGCGGGATTGGTGAACAGGATCCGTTCCTCCCTGTCGACGGCCACCACGCCTTCGCGCATTCCGGAGATCATCGCCTGCATCTGGGCCCGCTCCCGGGACAGAATCGCGATCCGCCTGGTGAGCTCGTCCGCCAGGCGGTTCAGGGTCGTTCCCAGGACCCCGATCTCGCCACGTGGGATGCGCCGTACGCGCCGTTCGTGGTCGCCGGCGCCGAGGGCCTCCGCTACCCGGGTCATCTCGCGGACCGGCGTGGTGACCCGGGAAAGGGGGAAGAGTCCCAAGAACAGCGCCACGAGCATGCCGGCCGCCGCTCCCACCCCGAGGATGGCGCGTTGCTGCGCCAGGATCCCCCGGACGACTTCGGTGGGAAGGGAGACCCGGAGGACTCCCGCGACCTCCCCTCCGGGCTCGCGGACGGTCCGTGCCAGGTAGAGCATCTCCTGGCCCACGGTTTCGCTGAACCGCCGGGAGATCCCTTCCCCCGTGCGAAGCGCCTGGCCCACCTCCGGCCGGTCGGCGTGGTTCTCCATGGTCCGGGGGTCCTCGCCGGAGTCGGCCAGGACCCGGCCGTCCGGGTAGATCAGCGTCACACGGCTGCCGGTCTCGCCGCCGATGCGCCGGATCTCCGCCTGGGCCTCCTGGATGTCGCCCTCCCGCAGCAGCGCGGACGCTCCCGTGGCGAAGAACGACGCCTCGTCGCGCAGGCCGTCCCGGATGGTTTCCCGGAGCGAGCTCTGCAGCCTGGAGTGCGCCGCCAGGCCGATCAGCGCGACGGTCGCCAGGACGAGGAAGGCGTAGCTCAGGTAGAGCTGCCAGAAGAAACGGGATCGGAAGGCGCCGAGGATCCCGGTTCGCCGTCGCCGAGGCCGGCCACCGGTGGCCGCGGAATCCTCGTCGTGGGGCGGTGTGGGCGCAGGCGGGGGCTTCAGGGCTCGTCGTCCTTCCACTTGTAGCCGATCCCGCGGACGGTCTGGATGGAGTCGCGGACCTCGTGGAGCTTTTTGCGGAGCGTCGCAACGTGGACGTCGACGTTGCGCTCGATGACGACGTGCTCGCCCCCGGTGACGTGCTCCAGGAGCTGCGCCCGGGTGAACACCTGACCGGGGTGCGCCGCCAGGGCCCGGAGCAGCCGGAACTCGGCGAGGGTCAGCTCGACCGGGCGTCCGTCGAGCCGTACCTCGTGGCGGGTCGAGTCGACCTCGACCCGGTTGCGGCGGACGACCGCGGGCGGGGCTTCGTCGCCCTGGCGGCTCCGTCGCAGCACCGCCTGGATGCGGGCGATGAGCTCCTTGGGCCCGAAGGGCTTGATGACGTAGTCGTCCGCGCCCCGTTCGAGCCCGAGGACGACATCGCTCTCCTCTCCCTTCGCCGTGACCATGATGATCGGCGTCGCCCGGGTGCGGGGCCGCTCACGCAGGAGGCGGCACACCTCGAGGCCCTGCATGCCGGGCAGCATCAGGTCCAGGAGGATCAGGTCCGGCTGCTCGGCCGAAGCCACGCGGATCCCGTCCTCGCCGGTGCGGGCGACGATCGTGCGGAATCCGTCGCGCTGCAGGTTGTACTGAAGGAGCTCCAGGATGTCCGGGTCGTCCTCGACGATGAGGACCGTCTGCTGGGACATGGGGTCCACTTTACCGCCACGGCGGACCGGCCGTCCCCGGCCGGTCCGGGACGGAGGCTTACCCCGCCTTCGCGCTCTCCTGGAACCGGAACACCCAGGCGGCCCCGGCACCTCCCGCCAGGGGAGCCACCAGGTAGATCCAGAGCCAGCCCCAGCCACCCTCGCCCGCGGCGGCGTGGAGCGTCGTGGGTCCCACCGCCACCGCCGGGTTGAAGGCCGCCCCGGAGATGGGGCCCACCGCCCAGGCGCCCACCATCACCGTGAAGCCGATGGCCAGGCCGAAGTAGGAGTTGCCCTCGGTGGCGGGGGAGGCCGCGGTCGTCAGGACGACCAGGACCAGGGCGAAGGTGAACAGGATCTCGGCCCAGAAGGTCCCCCAGACGCCCACCTCGGCGCCCGGGGCGGGGGCGAAGGTCCCGTTCGCCAGGCCCCGGGCGGTCAGGGCTGCCAGGAACCCCCCCAGGAGCTGGGCGAGCCAGTAGGGAGCCAGGTCCCGGGCCTCGGCCTTGCCCGCCAGCCAGGCGCCGAAGGTGACCGCCGGGTTGTAGTGGCCGCCGGAGATGTGGCCCCCCATGTAGACCATGACCATCAGGACCGAGCCGATGGCCAGCGGGGCCATGGCCGTTCCCTGAACGGTCGTCAGGCCGATGGTCAGGACGAGGAAGAACGTACCGATGAGCTCGGTGAGGTAGCGCTGCATGCGTGTCCCTCCCTGAATCGCGTCGAGCGAGTGGAGTTGCGTGGAAGGGACCGGCGTGGCGGTGCCGCTGGAGCGGAGGCCCCCTGGAGCCTCGCCCCGGCGGGCGGAGCGACGGACCGGTCCCGGGTCTGGTGAAGAACCGGCCGGAGGCTCGCACAGGCCGGAGAGCCGGTCAACCTGGAGGCGCCGGAGCCGGGCGTGGTGCCTTGCCGGAGGGGGCCGGTCCGGGGAGGCCGACCGGGCCCTCGGGTCCTCAGCCCGGAGGTTGCAGGAACGCGTAGTACAGGACCAGCGCTCCGGTGAGGGCGTAGAGGACCGGGTGGAGCTGCCGCCAGCGCCCGGCCAGGACCCGGATCAGGGTGTAGGTGGTGATGCCGAGGGCGATGCCGTTGGCGATGGAAAAAGTCAGCGGCATGGCGGCCACCGTGAGAAAGGCGGGCAGGGCCTCCTCGATCCGGTCCCACTCGATTCGCCGGGCTCCCTGGAGCATCAGGGCACCCACCAGGACCAGGGCCGGGGCGGTGGCCACGGGGGGAACGGTGGCCAGGGCCGGTGCGAAGAAGAGGGACGCCAGGAAGAGCCCCGCCACGACCAGGGCCGTCAGGCCGGTCCGGCCGCCCTCCTCGATACCGGTGGCGGACTCGATGTAGCTGGTCACCGTGGACGTGCCCAGCAGGGCCCCGGTGCTGGTGCCGACGGCATCGGCGGCGAAGGCGCTGTTCGCCCGGGGGAGGTCGCCCTCCCGGTCCAGGAACCCGCCGAGCCGGCCCACGCCGATCAGGGTGCCCGCCGTGTCGAAGAGGTCCACGAACAGGAAGGACAGGATCACGACCACCGCCCCGGCCGAGAGCAGCCCCTGGAAGTCCAGGGCGAGGAAGGTCTCCCGGGGCAGGTGGGGGAGCGAGGCGATCCGCTCCGGCAGGGAGCCTTCTCCTGCGCCCCAGGCGAGCCCGGCGGTGGCGACGATCCCGGCGAGGATCGCCCCGGGCATCCGCCGGGCGAGGAGCGCCGCCGTGAGGAGCAGCCCCACGACCGCCACCAGGACGCCCGGCGACCGGAAGTCCCCCAGGCTGACCAGGGTCTCCGGGTGATCCACCACGATGCCGGCGTTCTGCAACCCGATCATGCCCAGGAACAGGCCGATCCCGCTCATGGTGGCGAGCTTCAGCGTCTCGGGGATGGCGCGGACGATCGCCCGGCGTACGCCGCCCGCGGCGAGGGCCAGGAAGAGGATGCCCTCGACGAAGACCGCCGCCAGCGCCACCTGCCAGTCGACTCCCAGGCCCTGGACCACGCCGTAGGTGAAGTAGGCGTTGAGGCCCATCCCCGGGGCGAGGGCGATGGGGTAGCGCGCCAGCAGCGCCATGACCGCCGTGGCCACCGCAGAGGCCAGCGCCGTGGCGATCGCCACGTCCTCCGGTGGCATGCCGGCGGCGCCCAGTACCTGGGGGTTGACGAAGAGGATGTACGACAGGCTCAGGAACGTCGTCACACCGGCCCGGACCTCCGTAGCCGCTGTGGTTCCGTGCTCGCGCAGGCGGAAGAGGCGCTCGATCATGGCGGGTGTCTCCTGGCGCAGTCCCGGCCGCGTGACGGACGCCGCCGCCGGCGAATCCCCCGGAAGCGGTGGGGAGGGCCACAGGGCGTCGTCGACGGGAGTCCGGGCGATCCTACCGGAGGCCGCGCGGTATGGCGGCCCCTTCGCAGGGATCGTGAGCGGACGGGGTGCGCGTCGTGCCCAGGGCCGGGGAGATCGGCGAGCGGTTGGGAGTCGAGGGCCTCGACCGGGCGCTCTGAAGCGGTGCGGATCCCGCTTTCGGGAGTGCTAGCCTAGAGCTGCCTTGCCGCGCTGGTACACCGCCCTCCTCGCCCTTCTTCTCGTGGTGATCGCCGTTCTCGGGGCGGCGGTGTGGATGCTGCTGGACGAGCGCCGCCGGCTCGGTCTCCGGGAGCGGCCGGCGGAGGAGGAGATCCCCGCCGAAGAGCCGCCCCCCGAGCTGGTCCTGGAGCCCGCCACCTTCGAAGACCTGCCTGGCTGGGCGGAGGACGACCCGGGGGAGGCCCTGCCGGCGCTGCTCCGGTCGTGCCGGGTCTTCGCCCGGCGGCCGACGGACCGGCCCGTCGGTCCCGAGGGGATCGGCGGGACGGTGGCGGACTGGCGGGTTCCCTGCCAGGACGCCGCCCGCCTGGAAGGGGCCGGGGAGGCGGCCGTCCGGGCCTTCCTCCAGGAGCGCTTCCGCCCCTGGGCCGTGACCGACCGGGGAGACCCGCTGGGCCTCTTCACCGGCTACTACGAACCCTCCCTGCAGGGGAGCCGCCGGCGCCACGGGCCGTACGAGACGCCCCTCTACCGCACGCCCCGGGACCTGGTCTCCGTCGACCTGGGGGCGTTCCGGGAGGACCTGGCGGGTCGGCGGATCGCGGGGCGGGTCCGGGACGGCCGCCTGCTCCCGTACCCCGAGCGCTCGGAGATCGCCTCCGGAGCCCTCGCCGGCCGGGACCTCGAGATCGTCTGGGTCGACGATCCGGTGGACGCCTTCTTCCTCCACATCCAGGGCTCCGGCCGGGTGGTGATGGAGGACGGCTCGGTCCTCCGGCTGGGCTACGCCGGCCAGAACGGCCACCCCTACACCGCCATCGGCCGGGAGCTCGTCGCCCGGGGCGCACTGGCCCTGGAGGACGTCTCCATGCAGTCGATCCGGCGCTGGCTCGCGGAGCACCCCGAGGAGGCGCCGGAGGTCATGGCGGCCAACGCCTCCTTCGTCTTCTTCCGCACGCTCGACGGCCCCGGGCCCCTGGGGAGCCTCGGCGTGCCCCTCACCCCGGAGCGCTCCCTCGCCGTGGACCGCACGTTCCTCCCCCTGGGGGTGCCCGTCTGGCTCGCCGGCTGGATGCCTGAGCTCGGGTCCGCGTCCGGATCCGCACCCGTCCCGGGCGCCGGATCCCCGCCGGGCGACGCCGGCCGGCGCCCCCTGCGCCGCCTGCTGGTGGCCCAGGACACCGGCGGCGCCATCCGCGGCCCGGTGCGGGGAGACCTGTTCTGGGGACCGGGGGACCGGGCGGCGGCCATCGCCGGACGGATGAAGCACGAAGGCCGCCTCTGGCTCCTGCTGCCCCGAACCGTGGAACCGGTTCCGGCGCGCTGAGATCCTTCCCGTCCGGCGTTCTGGCGCCCCCACGGACGCTCCCCCGGTCACTCCAGCCGGACCGCCGCTGAGCGACGCCGTCGCCTCAGCCCGGATATCACCCTTGCATTAGTGAATACAAAAGGATACAATGGCGTTACCGGAATGATACGACGACCGACAGGAAGGGAGGCCGAGATGGAGCGTGCTGGACTGGATGGAACCGGGCGGCACCTGGAGTACGTGGTCCTCGGAGGTGGACCCGCGGGGCTCCAGACGGGGTACTTCCTGGGTCGGGCCGGGCGCGAGTACCTGATCCTGGAGGCGGGAGACGGCCCGGCCACCTTCTTCCGGCGCTACCCGCGCCACCGGACCCTCATCTCCATCAACAAGCGGTTCACCGGCTACGACGACCCGGAGATCAACCTCCGGTGGGACTGGAACTCCTTGCTGACGGAGGACGACGGACCCCGGTTCACCGAGTACAGCCGGCGCTACTTCCCGCAGGCGGACCGGCTGGTGGAGTACCTGGAGGACTTCGCCCGGAATCACGATCTGCGGATCCGGTACGGTACCCGGATCGTCCGGATCTCCCGTGACGGCGAGGGGTTCGCCCTGGAGGACGACGCCGGCCGGCGCGTCACCTGCCGGCGCCTGATCGTGGCCACCGGCGTGAGCCGCCCGTACGTGCCGAAGATCCCCGGCATCGAGCACGCCGAGTCCTACACCGAGGCGCCCGTGGGCCCGGAGGACTACGAAGGGCAGCGGGTCTTGATCCTGGGCAAGGGCAACTCCGCCTTCGAGACCGCCGAGCCCCTGATCGAGACCACCGAGCTGATCCACGTCGCCAGCCCGGAGTCGATCCGCATGGCCTGGCAGACCCACCACGTGGGGCACCTGCGGGCCCTGAACAACAACTTCCTCGACACCTACCAGCTCAAGTGCCAGAACGCGGTCCTGGACGCCGACGTCCGGTCGATCCGGCGCCGGTCCGACGGCCGCCTGGCCGTCTCCGTCGCGTACGCCCACGCCGAGGGGGAAGAGGAGGAGCTGGTCTACGACCGCGTGATCCACTGCGCCGGGTTCCGTTTCGACGCCGAGATCTTCGACCGGTCCTGCCGCCCGAAGCTGGTCAAGGCGGGGCGGCTGCCGGCCCAGACCAGCGCGTGGGAATCGGTCGACGTCCCCGGCCTCTTCTTCGCCGGCACCCTCATGCAGGAGCGGGACTACAAGCGGAGCGCCTCGTCCTTCATCCACGGCTTCCGCTACAACATCCGGACCCTCCACCGGCTGCTGGAGCGCCGCTATCACGGTCGGGACCTGCCGTTCCGGCCGGTGGAGCCCACCCCGGCCGGCCTGGCCGCGGCGGCGCTGGAGCGCTTCAACTCGAGCTCGGCGCTCTGGCAGCAGTTCGGGCACCTGGCGGACGTGCTGGTGGTCCCGGCCGACGGTCCGGCGCGCTACTACGAGGAGCTGCCCCTGGAGTGGCTCCGTGAGCGGCAGGCGGAGGGCGACCCCGAGCTCGGCGGTGTCTGCTTCGCCGCAACCCTGGAGTTCGGCCCGCCGGAGGGCAATCCCTTCCGGATCGAGCGCAAGCCGGACCCGGCGCGGGCCCGGGAGAGCCACTTCCTCCACCCGGTGGTCCGGCGCCTGGAGAACGGGCAGGAGACGGCCAGGACCCACCTGCTGGAGAACCTCTTCGGCGAGTGGAAGGAGGAAGGTCTGCACCGGCGGCCGCTGGTGGGCTTCTTCCAGGAGCAGCTCGTGGCTCCGGCGGTGGCGGTCTGAGGCTCGGGCGGGCCTCCGGCGGCTGCGACCGCCGCGCGCGTCGTGGAGCACTGACCGTTCGGCGCGCGGCTCCGCTCAGCGGCGGCTCCGGGCGCGGGTGATCTCCGGAGCGTTGGGAAGCGGCCGCCGCTTCGAGGTCGCTGCCGCCGGAGGCCCGCCCTCGTTGGGTCTCTGGTGGTCTCCGTCGGCTGCGAGCGCCGCGCGCGTCGTGGAGGATTGAGCGTCCGGCGCGCGGCTCCGCTCAGCGGCGGCGCCGGGCGCGGATGGCCTCCGGAGCGTTGGGAAGCGGCCGCCGCTTCGAGGTCGCTGCCGCCGGAGGCCCGCCCTCGTTGGGTCTCTGGTGGTCTCCGTCGGCTGCGAGCGCCGCGCGCGTCGTGGAGCACTGAGCGTGCGGCGCGCGGCTCCGCTCAGCGGCGGCTCCGGGCGCGGATGGCCTCCGGAGCGTTGGGAAGCGGCCGCCGCTTCGAGGGCGCTGCCGCCGGAGGCCCGCCCTCGTTGGGTCTCTGGTGGTCTCCGGCGGCTGCGAGCGCCGCGCGCGTCGTGCCACTCACTCTCGGGACGCTGCGGCCGGCGGGGGGAGGGGGCGCTCCTTCAGGTGCCAGTGGAAGCCGCCCTCCCGTTCCCGGCGCTCTTTCGGCGTGAGGCTCCGGAAGCCGCACGGGGGCTTGCGGAAGCGGCGGGCCAGGGAGAGGACCGGCCAGCCCAGAGGGACGTAGAAGAAGAACAGGTCCCAGTCCCGGACCAGGGAGTGGAGCCGGTTCCGGGCCGGCGGCCGCCGCCGCTCCCGCTCGTGGCGCACGAACCGCCAGGCCCAGCCCGTGGGAAGAATGCCCAGGAGCTCGCGCCGGTGCCGCTTCAGGTGCAGCCGGAGGGACCGGGCGTGGAACGGCCGGGTGCCGTAGCGCGCCGCCGCCCGCTCGAGGCCTTCCTGCATGTGGCCCCGGACCCGCTCGGCCACGGCCCGGACCACCTGCCGCTCCGGGAGCCCGGGGCGCTGCCGCTGCTCCTCCTCGACCATCGCCGCCACGTCCAGTGGCTCGCCGGCCACGAAGACCATCCGCACCGGCAGAGCCAGGTACCAGAGGAACGGGAAGAGCACCCCCAGGGGCGCCGCCGGAAGGGGGATGAACGGCACGCCGACGAGGCGCTCCGCCAGCCGGTCGATCCAGGGCACGGTGAAGCAGAGGGGGATCGTCCACTCGGCGTTGACGATGTAGACCGGGTGGATCGGCGCCCGGTGGCGCGCACCGAGGGTGACGAAGCTGGAGCTGAACCGCTGGAGCCGGTAGCGGCGGAAGAAGCCCTTGCCGATGCCCGGCACGCCCTCCGGGAAGTACAGGACCCGCTCGCCGCCCTGGAGCAGGCGGTCGAAGTTGTCGAAGGTCATGTCCACCCCGCCGCCCCGGCGCCAGAAGTTGTCGATGCCGAAGGGGCGCATCCACCAGGTGGTCGTGAGCTCCCGCTCGAAGACCGTCCGGATCTTGCCGCGGCGGGGGAACCCCTCCCGGCGCCACAGGAGCGCGTCGAGGACCATGCCGTCGTACGGGAAGGAATTGCCGCTGTGGTTGCAGGCGAGGATCGCCGGCCCCCGGGTGGGGAGAGACTCGGCCCCCACGAGGCGGGGGCGGAAGTAGTGGGCGATTGCGGGGCCGAAGACCTGCTCGACCAACTCCTGGAGGTAGTCGGGGTCCAGCGGATCGTAGTGGGGGAACTGCTCGGCGTAGAGGTAGGGGTCGGGGCGGGCCACGGTGCAAGTTTACGCGGTGTGTGGGCGGGGGGCTGGCCGGAGGACCCCGCCCGGGGGACGGCCGGGGGCTCGGGCGGCCCTCCCGCGCCTGCGAACGCTGCGCGCATGGTGGTGTTGGGGCCGCAAGGCGCGCAGC
>JBKHJP010000330.1:0-4945 GCA_046538065.1 Thermoanaerobaculia bacterium
GGGCGCGGCCGAGCCAGTCCGGGTCGGCGGTGATCCGCTCCAGGGTGAGGGGCTCTTCCTGCGCGGCGGTCACGACCGGAGCGGTCGCGGTCAGGAGCAGGGAGGCCAGGGTCGAGACGGCCGGAGCTCGAGCGTGCATCACGTGGATCCTTTCACTGGAGGGGTTCGCCGGAGGTTCGCCGCGTCCTCGCCGCCCGTTTCCGCTTTCGGCGAGGTCGCGACCGCCTAGGCTATCCGATCCCGCCGGATATCACCCTGCCACGACCCGCCAGGAGTGGGTCTTGGTCACCATCCAGACGGGGCGGCCCGGCGCCAGGGCGAGCTCCCGGACCGCTTCCGGGGTGAGGTGGGCGGTCCAGTCCCCGGCCCGGGCGTAGATGGCGCCGCCGGCTGTGTCCAGGGCTTCGAGGCGCGTGGGCACGGCGTTTCTGGCCGAGAGACCCGCCGGGCGCTCCGTGGCCACCAGGACCTCGTCGGCGCCGACGGCCAGGAGGATCTCGGCGCCCGGGGCGAGGTCCGGCGTCCACGGGATCGAGAGGGAGCCCTCCTCCCGGAGGGCCACGCGGGTGACGCCGCGTTCCGGCTCGTGGCCGAGCACGGCGCCCTCCACCAGGGTCTCCACGGGGCCGGGCCAGGAGCCCTCCGGTCCCTCCTCCCCGCGCGCTCCCGCAGGGATCCCGGGGAGGGCCTGGCGGAAGACCTGCCGCCGCGGCCCCGCGGACCGGACCCGTCCCTCCTCCAGGAGGAGGACCTCGTCCGCCAGGGCCGCCGCCTCCTCCGGCCGGTGGGTCACCACCAGCAGGGGAATCGGCCCTGTCCGCGTCAGGGCCCGGATCCAGGTCAGGGCCCGGCGGGCGCGCTCCGCGTCGAGACCCGCCGTGGGCTCGTCCAGCAGCAGCAGCCGCGGCCGGGCCAGGAGCGCCCGGCCCAGGGCCACCCGCCGGGCTTCGCCCCCGGAGAGGTGCCGGGGGTAGCGCGCCAGGAGCGGCTCCAGGTCCAGGGCCGCCGCCAGCTCCGCCAGCTCGCCCTCCGGGTCTCCGGCGCTCCCGGAGGGCGAAGCCCCCGCCCGGCGCCCGCCTTGCCGTGGGCCCGGCCGCCGCGCGCCGAAGAGGAGGTTCCTCCGGACCGAGAGGTGGGGAAACAGCGCCGCGTCCTGGGGGACGTAGCCCAGGCCGCGGCGCTCCGGCGGCAGGCGGAGGCCCCGCCCGGTGTCCTGGAGGGTGACGCCCCCCACCACCACCCGGCCCCGGGCGGGACGGAGGCCGGCGATGGACTCCAGCAGGGCGGTCTTGCCCGCCCCGGACGGGCCCACCACCGCCGCCGACTGCCCCAGGCGCGCCGCCACCCGGAGCTCGAAGCGGTCCAGGGGGAGGGTCAGGTCCACCTCCACGGCCGGGGACTCCCCGGCCCCTTCCGGGATCGCCTCCGTGCCCTCCCGAATCGGGCTCGGCCCGGCCCCCGCTCCGCCGGCCGTCATCCCTCCAGGGTCCTCTCCCGCCGGCGGGTCAGACGGTCCACGGCGAAGAGGGCGGCGAAGGCGAGGAGGGCGGAGACACCGGCGAGGGCCAGGGCCTCCCGGTCCCGGCCCACCTGCACCCGCTGGAAGATCGCCAGGGCCAGGGTCTGGGTGCGCCCCGGGATGTTGCCGGCCACCAGCACCGTGGCCCCGAACTCACCCAGCGCCCGGGCGAAGGCGAGGACCGCCCCGGCCACCACTCCCCGCCAGGCGAGGGGAAGCTGGACGGCGAAGAAGGCTCCCGCCGGACCGCGCCCGAGGGTCCGGGCCACCCCCGGCAGGCGCGGGTCCACCTCCTCCAGGGCCGAGCGGACGCTCCGCACCAGGAGGGGAAAGGCCACCACCCCGGAGGCGAGAACCACCGCCTGCCAGGTGAAGGCGATCTCGAGGCCCAGGTGCCGGTAGAGGGGACCGCCCAGGGGACCGTCGCGGCCGAACAGGAGGAGGAGGGCCAGGCCCACCGCCGTCGGGGGGAGCACGAGGGGGAGCGAGACCGCGGCCTCCACCGCCGAGCGCCCGGGCCAGCCCCGGCGGGCTAGGGCCCAGCCCAGGGCGATCCCCGGCGGCAGGATCCAGGCGGTGGCCGCCGCCGCCACGCCCAGGGTGAAGAGGGTGAGGTGGAGGACCTCAGCCACCGGCGGCGCCTCCGCCGGAGGGCTCCCCACCGGACGAGCCCGCCTCCCGGGACCCCGCCGCCGGGCCGTCCCCGGGACCGGGCTCCACCGCCGGCACCCCCTCCGGCAGGTGGCGGAAGCCGTGGCCCCGGAAGACCTCGCCAGCCTGGGAACCGGCGAGAAAGCGCAGGAAACGCTCCGCCGCCGTGCCGCTGCTCTCCTGGGTTTCCCCTCCGCCCTCGGGGCCGGGCTTCCCGTCCGCCTCGTCTCCGACCACCGCCGCCCAGTAGACGATCTCCGGCGCCTCCGGCGGCGGTACCCGGTAGAGGACCTCCACCCGGTCGCTGGTGGCGGCGTCGGTGGCGTAGACCACCCCCACCGGAACGCTCTCGGAGGCCACCGCCGCCAGGTTGGCCCGGACGTCCACCGCCGGCACCACGCGGTCCCGGAGCTCGTACCAGACGCCGGAGCGCTCCAGCCACTCCCGGGCGTAGACCCCGGCCGGCACCGCCTCCGGGTCCGCCAGGCCGATCCGGTCGAAGACCAGGAGGTCCTCGGGCTCCCGGACCCCGATCCGGAGCCGCTCGATCCCCGGCGTCTCCTCCATCCGGGGGGCGATCACCACGAGGGCGTTGCCCAGGAGCGGCACGGCCCCCTCCACGTCCGCCCGGCGGGAGCGGACCAGCCGCTCCCGGTCCGCCGCCACGAAGAGGTCCGCCGGCGCCCCGGCGGCGACCTGGCGGGCCAAGTCGTTCGAGCCGGCGAAGTTGAAGGCCACCGGTTGGCCGGGATGCTCCGCCTCCCAGGCTTCACCAACCTCCTCCAGGGCGTCGGCCAGGGAGGCGGCGGCGAAGACCAGGAGGGGTTCCTCGGAGGCGACGGCGCAACCGGTGAGGAAGCCTGCTCCGGCTCCTCCCAGGACGAGACCGGCGAGAAGGCGTCGAGTCGGGGCGGAAAGCACCCGGGAATCGTAACGCGGCAGGGCCCGTGCAGGCCGGTGCGGGCTTGCGGGTGGTCCCGGAGCTCCGGGCCGCAGGGTACCGCCGCGGCTCAAATTCCGGTCAATTGCCCGGTTCCCCCTGAGGCGGCGTTTCCCGCCGGGCTGCAGGCAGAAGTGTGAGGGCGAGGTCGATCCAGAAGCTTCCGGTGTAGTAGAGGAGGCGCGCCTGGTGGAGGATCTGTTGCCCCACCGGAGTCGCCAGGAGGTTCGGGGCCTCCAGGGCCTCGCGATCCCTCTGCTTGGCCTGGGCCTGCTCCCGGTAGAGCTCCAGGGCCAGGTCCAGGGCGTCGCGGCGCAACCCGGTCAGGACAGCGTCGAGGGTGGCGAGGTTGGGCCAGGCCTTCCCTGACTCGTAGCGGGAGAGCATGGACTCGGACACACCGCTCCGTCTGGCAAGCTCGACTCGAGAAAGCCCTGTCGCCTTGCGGAGATTCTGGAGGGCCGCGCCCAGACCCTCGAAGGGCCCCGGACGTCCCCCGGCCCTCATGGCGGAACGCTCGCCCCGTCGCGTCATCGTCTCTCCACCCGGTAGCCGGCCGCGGCGGCCCGGTGGAACGCCGTCCGCTCGGAGTTGGTGGGCGTTCGAGGGGCCACGATCGCGGCGACCTCGCGCGGTTCCAGGCTCCGGCCGGAGCGGGTCGTGAGGAGGGACGACTCCCCCTCGGCCTCCAGTCGCCCCGAGTGGACACGGCCCTCCGGATCGACGTAGAGGACGGTCACGGCGTCTCCCCGCTGCTGGCGCCGACGCCGAGACGAGGACCTCCGCCACCTGGTGCGTGCTCCGAGCCGGCGGGGGGCGCTACGAGCTCCCGGGCGAGAGCGTGAAGTCTCGTGGCGACCCGCTCGGCTCGTGCGGCGAGGTGCGCGTTGTCGGGACCCGGTTCCGGATCGCCGGCGCCGTCGCTCAGCTCCCGGACGACGTGTTCGATGTCCAGGGCGGCAGCCTCCATCTCACGGGCGACGAAGGAACGCCCGTTCTGGGCGTGGTTGGCGCCGACCTCACAGGCGAGCTCGTCGAGGAGCTCCCCGAACGCCCGAAGGGTTCCCGCTGCTCCCGGGTCGAAGTAGAACGACAGGAAGGACTCCCGGAAAACCGGGTTCGGCCGTCGGCCCCAGGCGCCGCGGTCCGCGCGCCCGTTCACCCGCAGCGGGGGTGTCTCGAAGGCCCCCGGCCGCTCGCCCTGGCCCGAGTCCTCTTCGAAGGCGCCGCGCTCGGCCTGGTAGAGGTGTTCCCAGCGCTCAGGGCTCCAGCTCGCCATCGCGGTGAGCTGGCCGAGGAGGGAGTCCGGCCCCGGGCGATCGAGCTCGCCCCCGGCGCCGTCGCCGTAGAGGACGTGGCGGACGCATTGGGCCATGCTCGCCGAGGGATAGTGCTCCCGGTCGCCGCCGTGGAGGCCCTCTTCGACCGAAGGCCCGTGCCCGGCGAGCTCGCCGGCCACCCGGAGGAGAGCGAGCACGTCGTCCAGGCCCTGCCGGTCGAGGTTCACTGGCGCTCGCTCCAGGCCCGGACGGCGGCGGTGAACGCGCGCTCGACCTCCGCCTCCGTCCACTGGTAGATGCTTTCGCCCTCGCCCAGGGCGGAGCCGGGGTTGGGTCGCTCCAGGGCGTCCCCCGGCTCCTGGCCGACGAGCCAGGCGTTCGCCCGCTGGCCGGCGTGCAGGTACCGGTAGAGCTCCCGGTCTCCGAGTCGCAGGGCCGCTTCCGGCGGCGGCAGCTCCGCGAAGACCTCGGCGGCGAGCTCGAGCAAGGCGAGGGCCGTGCCCACGCGGATCCGGGCGTCCTCGGCCGAAAGGAAGGCCCGCTCGGTGTTGCTGT
>JBKHJP010000331.1:0-4929 GCA_046538065.1 Thermoanaerobaculia bacterium
GCAATGGAGAGCGGCCGTCGGTTCGAGGCCGCTGCCGGGGGAGGCCCACCATCGTTGAAACTCCCCCGGACTCCGGCCCCGGCGGCCCCAGGCTCCTGGCCAGAGCCAGCGGGTGAATGCGTCAGCGCTCGTCCGGCGAGTCGCCGCCCTCGCCGCCGGCGAGCTCCTCCAGGAGGCGGCCCAGCCGGTCGAGCTCCTCCGCCGCCTCGGCGAAGCGACGCTCGGCCTGGAGCTGGAGGTAGCGCTGGAAGGCCTCGTCGGCCTCGCGGGCGAGGGAGCGGAGGTCCTCCGGCAGGGCGTCGACGGCCGCCTCCGCCGCCGCCGCCTCTGCGGGCTCGGCCTCGCCCCGGAGCTCCTCCTCCGGCGCCGGGGGCAGGCCGGTGGGCTCCTCCAGCTCCGGCAGGGGCACCCGTTCGCCCACCAGCTCGGCCAGTGCTTCCACCAGGTTGGTGCCGTAGGCCAGGTCGTCGCCATGCATCAGGACCACCAGCCGGAGCTCCGGGTAGGCCGCGGTCTCGGCCTGGAGGTAGATGGGCTCCACGTAGAGGAGGGTCTCGCCGATGGGCAGCGCCAGGACGTTGCCCCGGATGACCCGGCTCCCCCGCTGGTCCCAGAGGCTGAGCCGTTCGGACAGGTCGGCGTCCTGGTCGATCTTGGTCTCCACCTGCTGGGGGCCCAGCACGCGGCGCTCCTTGGGGAACTTGTAAGCCAGCAACCGGCCGTAGCTGTCGCCGTCGGAGAGGGCCGCGAGCCAGCCGATCATCACCTGCCGGCTCTTGGGGGTGAAGGGCTGGATGGTGGTGAACTCCACCGTCCCCTCCGCCGCGCCCGGCGGCTGCCACATGACGTAGTACGGGTCGACGGGGCGCACCCGGCCGTAGTAGTTCTCCGTCGCCCGGACCCACAGGTCCTCCTGGTTGTAGAAGACCTCCGGGTCCCCCATGTGGTACTTGGCGTAGACCAGACCCTGGGCCAGGAAGAGGTCCTCCGGGTAGCGCACGTGGGCCCGGAGCGCCTCGGGCATGGCCTCCCGGGGCTGGAAGAGTTCCGGAAAGACCCCGGCCCAGGCCCGGATCAGCGGGTCCTCCGGCTCGAAGACGTAGAGGTCGACGGTTCCTTCGAAGGCGTCCACCACCGCCTTGACCGAGTTGCGCACGTAGCGGTTGCCGTGGAACTGCGGGGCGACCCGCGAGACGAGCTGAGAGCCCTGGCCGCCGGTCTCGACGCCGATGCGCTCGATGGCCGAGAAGGGCTCGCTGTACGGGAAGTAGCGCGAGGTGGTGTAGGCGTCCAGGATCCAGTAGAGCCGGCCGCCGGAGAGGACGACGTAGGGGTCGTCGTCGAGCTCCAGGAACGGGGCGAGGCGGCCCACCCGCTCCCGGACCTCCCGGTGGAACAGGACCCGGCTCTCGGCGGTGGGGTACTCCGAGAGGAAGAAGCGGGTGCCGTCGAACATCCAGCCGACGACGAACCGGCGCCACAGGTTCGACAGCTCCACCCCGCCGCGGCCCGGGTAGCGGATGGTGACGTTCTGGTCGCCGCGGGGGTGGTCGAACTCCTCCTCCCGGGTGTTGACGTAGACGTGGGAGTCGGTCAGCTCGCCGTAGTAGATTTGTGGCCGCTCCACCACCAGGTCCTCGGAGACCGAGACCGGAGGGAGATCGCGGATCAGGAGGCGGGGCAGCCCCTCCGGGGTGAACTCGGCGACCGGTGCCATGGTCAGGCCGTAGCCGTGGGTGTACTTGAACTGCCGGTTGACGAACGTCTGGCTCTGCTCCGGCAGGTTGTCCACCTCCATCTCCCGGGCCGAGACCATCACCTGGCGGTAGTCGCCATCTACCGTGTAGCGGTCGATGTCCACGTCCACGAACTCGTAGTAGAGCCGGATCTCCTGGAACTGGCGGTAGACGGCGTCCAGGGCCCGCCAGTCCCACAGGCGCGCCTCCTCCAGCACCTCCCGGTTCTGCCGCGCGGTCTCGGCGGTGAAGGCCCCGGTGGCCGGGTACTCCCGCTCGTCGATCGCGTCCAGGCCGAAGCCGTGGCGGGTCAGGGCGATGTTGTGGGCGATGTACGGCGCCTCGAAGCTGATCTCGTTGGGCTCGACCCAGAAGTTCTGGAGCCCGGCCGGTACCACGCCCAGGGCGACGATCCAGACCGCCAGGACCCCGCCCACCGGCAACAGGAGACCCACCGGGGCCGCCAGGCGCCGGGGCGCCCCGAAGGCGACGGCCCGGTCCGCGAAGAGCCGGCGCGTGCGCCGCAACGCCACCAGCGCGCCCCCCGCGGCGGTCACCGCCGCCACCAGGAGGAGGGCCGGCAGGCGGACGTGGACGTCGGTCCACCCCGGTCCGGAGACCGCCCCCCACTGGGAGTGGAGGAGGTGCGGCACCGCCAGGAGCCGTCCGGCGGCGAGGACCAGGGCCAGCGCCGCCAGGGTCCGGCCCAGGGCGTCCATGACCGCCCCTTCCTCCAGCTCGCGGCTGGCCGCCGGATGGACACTGAGGCCCTGGGACCGGTGGATCTCCACCACCGAGCCCGCCCGCTGGCTGGACTGGAGGGCGGCGTAGACCACCGCGGCGCCGACCGCCAGGACGGCGGCGGTCAGGGCCAGCGTGTAGAGCGCGTCCAAAAGCGGCAGGGTGAACAGGTAGTACCCGGCGTCCAGGCCCAGGACCGGCTCCGTCACGCCCACGGCGGAGCGGTGGACGAAGCGCAAGGCCACGTCCCAGGCGCCGTAGCCCCAGAGGGCGCCCACGGCGGCACCGAGCGCGGCGACGGTCCAGCGCAGGCGCCGGTCCTTCACCGGCAGCGCCAGGAGCATCGTCAGCAGGCCACCTGTGACGCCCCCGGCGACGAAGAACCCCGCCTCGGCGAGGACCGCGGTCCAGAACCGCTCGCCGAAGCCGAGCGCCTGGAACCAGAGCATCTCGCCGTAAAAGGAGAGGCCGGCGAAGAACAGCCCCGTGGCGAGCCCCAGGGCGAGCCCCAGGGCGAGCCGGAGCCTGCTGCCGTCCCGGAAGCCCCGGAGGACGAGCCAGGTGGCGGCTCCCAGAAGGAGCGCGAGGAGGGCGACGTACATGGGTCGTGCCGTCCGGGCGGGACCGGCGGACCGCCGCCGTCCCGCCGTCGCGGTGCCCGAAGGCTAGCAAAATTAGGCTCGTGGCATACTCGAAGGAAAGTTCCCCCATCGCGGACGACCCCGGAGGGACCCATGCCCAGTCGAGCCCCCCTCGCCCGAACCGCCCCCTGGATCCTGGCCGCCGCTGCAGCCGGTGCCTGCGCCCTCGCCCTGCTCTACGGCGTGGCCGGCGCCCAGGAGACGAACAAGCCCGTGCTCCACGGCCGCCACTGGGTGGGCGTCACGGGCAAGCCCCTGGCCGCCACGGCCGGGGCGATGGCGTTCCAGAAGGGGGGCAACGCGGTGGATGCCGCGTGCTCCATGCTCGCCGCCACCTGCACCATGTGGGACACCATCGGCTGGGGCGGCGAGACCCAGGCGCTGATCTACGATCCGCGGTCGAAGGAGGTGATCGGCGTCAACGGCCTGGGCGTGGCGCCCACCGGAGCCACGGCCGAGCTTTTCCGCGAGCGGGGCGAACGCTACCCGCCCCAGTTCGGGCCCCTGGCCGCGGTCACGCCGGGAAACCCCGGGGCCTTGATGACCATGCTCGCCGAGTACGGCACGCTGTCGCTCGCCCAGGTGCTCGAGCCGGCGGTCCAGATGGCCGAGGGCTATCCCATCGAGGCCCAGGTCATCCGGCGCATCGAGCGCTACCGGGACCTGCTGTCCGGCTGGCCGTTCTCGAAGGAGGTCTTCCTCCCCGGCGGCGGGCCGCCGGAGCCCGGGCAGGTGTTCCGGCAGGAGGACCTGGCCCGCACCCTGGGCAAGCTCCTGGAGGCCGAGGCCGACGCCCTGGCGGCGGGCAAGAGCCGCGAGGAGGCGATCTACGCCGCCTACGACCGCTTCTACCGCGGCGACGTCGCCCGGGAGCTGGTGGCCGCCACCCGGGAGGCCGGCGGCCTCATCACCCTGGAAGACCTGGACTCCTGGCAGGTCCGCTTCGAGGAGCCGGTCCAGACCGACTACAAGGGGGTCGACGTCTACAAGCTCACCACCTGGACCCAGGGGCCGGCCATGCTCCAGGCGCTCAACCTCCTGGAGCCCATGGACCTCCAGGCCATGGGCTACAACAGCACCCGCTACGTCCACGCCCTCTACCAGGTGATGAACCTGGCGTTCGCCGACCGCGACTTCTACTACGGCGACCCCTACGTCCCGCCGGAGGAGCCGGTGGAGGGGCTCCTGTCGAAGGAGTACGCCGACGCCCGCCGGGCGGAGATCGACTGGGAGACGAACGACCCCCACGCCGGCCCCGGGAACCCGTACGCCTTCCAGGAGGGGGAGAACCCGTACCTGGACATGATCGACGCCTGGCCGCCGGAACGCGGTGAGCTGCCCGCCGCCGGCGAAGAGGAGAGCGAGGAGCAGGCCCACCGCATGAGCCGGGAGGAGGCCTTCCGCGCGGGCACGACCTCCATCGTGGCCGCCGACGAGGAGGGCTGGGTGGTCTCGATCACCCCCAGCGGGGCGTGGGTGCCGGCGGTGGTGGCGGGGGAGACGGGGATCGGGCTCTCCCAGCGCATGCAGAGCTTCGTGGTGGACCCGGCGGAGAACCCGTACAACGTGGTGGAGCCGGGCAAGCGCCCCCGGGTGACGCTGACCCCGGGCCTGGCGATCCGGAACGGCGAGCCCTACATCGCCTTCGCCGTCCAGGGCGGCGACACCCAGGACCAGAACCTCCTCCAGTACTTCCTCAACGTGGTGGAGTGGGGGATGGACGCCCAGGAGGCGGCGGAAGCGCCGAACATCACCAGCTACCAGATGCTCTCGTCCTTCGGCGACCACGAGATCGAGCCCGGCCGGCTGGT
>JBKHJP010000332.1:0-4923 GCA_046538065.1 Thermoanaerobaculia bacterium
GCCACGGCCCGGACGATGGTGGAGTAGTCGTCGTCCGCCAGGACCATGTCCGCCGCCTCCCGGGAGACATCGGTCCCGGTGATCCCCATGGCCACGCCGATGTCGGCCTCCTGGAGCGCCGGGGCGTCGTTGACCCCGTCGCCGGTCATGGCCACCACCTCCTGGTGGTCCCGGAGGGCCCGGACGATCCGGACCTTGTCCTCCGGCCGGACCCGGGCGAAGACCGCCACCTCGTGGACCCGTTCGGCGAGGGCCTCGTCGTCCATCGCGGCGAGCTCCCGGCCGGCGAGGCCCCGGGCATCCTCCCCGGCGATCCCCACCTCTCGGGCGATGGCCAGCCCGGTCGCCAGGTGGTCCCCGGTCACCATGACGGTCCGGATGCCGGCCCGCCCGGCCCGGGCCACGGACTTCTCGACGCCTTCCCGGGGCGGATCCAGGAGCCCGGCGAGCCCTTCCCAGACCAGCTCCCGCTCGACGGCGTCCGCGTCGAGCTCGGTGGCCTCCTGCCGGACGGGCTCCGCCGCATCGCCTCCCAAGGTCCGGCTGGCGAGGGCCAGGGTCCGCCGGGCCCGGGACGCGAGAGCCTCCTCCACCCCGTCGATCCGGCGCCGCGCCCCGTCGTCCAGGGTCCGGGTCTCGCCCCGGTCCTCCCGCACCCGGTCGCAGCGCTCCAGCAGCACCTCCGGCGCCCCCTTGACCACGGCGACGGTCTCCCCCTCCAGCTCGTGGACCGTGGTCATGCGCTTGCGCTCCGAGCTGAACGGCACCTCGGCGAGCCGGGGGTGGTCCCTCCGGAGGGACTCGGCGTCCAGGTCCAGCTCCCGGGCGGCCAGGAGGAACGCTCCCTCGGTGGGATCGCCTTCGACCCGCTCACGCGCCGCCGCTTCCACCCGAACCTCCTCGGCTTCTTTGTCGCCGTCCCCGTCCTGGTCCTGGTCCTGGTCCTCCGGCTGCTCCGAGGGTACGAGCCGGGCGTCGTTGTTGAGGACCGCCAGGGTCAGGAGACGCCGGGCCGCGTCGTCGTCCCCGGCGTCGTCGATCCCCACCACCCGGTCGACATCCGGCACCAGCTCCCGGACCGTCATCCGGTTCCGGGTGAGGGTGCCGGTCTTGTCCGAGCAGATGACCGTGGCGCTGCCCAGGGTCTCCACCGCCGGCAGGCGCCGGACGATGGCGTTCTGGTCCGCCATGCGCCGCACGCCCAGGGCGAGGACCGCCGTCACCACCGCCGGCAGGCCCTCCGGGATCGCCGCCACCGCCAGGGCGACGCCGAACAGGAACATGTCCACCAGGACGGCGGCGGTGACGGAGCCTTCCTGAAGGACCCCCGCCGCCGCCACCACGACGACGATCGCCAGGACCAGGAAGCCGAGCTGCTTGCCCACCCGCCCCAGGTCCTGCTGGAGGGGCGTCGCCTCCTCCTCGCCGGCCTGGAGCATGCCGGCGATCGCTCCCATCTCGGACTCCATGCCGGTGGCCACCACCACCGCCTCGCCTCGGCCATAGGTGACCACCGTTCCCGTGAAGACCAGGTTCTCCCGGTCGCCCAGCTCCAGGTCCGGGTCGTCCAGGGGCGCCGGGTTCTTCGAATCGGGGATCGATTCGCCGGTGAGGGCCGCCTCGTCCACCTTCAGGTTGGACGAGCGCAGCAGCCGGCCGTCCCCGGCCACCCGGTCGCCGGCCTCCAGGAGGAGGACGTCCCCCGGGACCAGCTCCTTCGAGGGGACCCTCCGGACCTCCCCGCCGCGCCGCACCGTGCACGCCGGCGCCGTCATCCGGCGCAGGGCCTCCACGGCGCGCTCCGCCCGGTACTCCTGGGCGAAGCCCAGCAGCGCGTTGAGCACGACGATCGCCAGGATCGCCAGGGTGTCGTAGGGAACGGGCTCGCGCTCGCCGCCCGCTTCGAAGAACCAGAGTGCGGCGGAGACCGCCGCCGCCACCACCAGGACGAGCACCAGGGGCTCGGTCACCTGGCGCCAGAGGATGCGCCAGGCCGACGGGCCCTCGTCCCGGGCCAGCTCGTTCGGCCCGTGTTCCGCGAGCCGGCGCTCCGCCTCCTCCGGCGGAAGCCCCCGCTCCGGCTCCACCTCGAGCCGCTCCGCTACCTCCGCCGCCGCCAGCGTGTGCCAGGCCGTCGCCACGGGGAGAGTGTAGCGGGGGCGGGCGATTCAGCTCTCAGACGCACCGCCGCGCGGAGCGCGGTGGGTCGGGGCGGCGATGGATTCACGGGCTCCTGGCGCGGGCTCCGGCGCGGAACCCAAGCGCGTAGGGGCGGAGCTTGCCTCCGCCCGTCGCGCGGGGATTCGTAGGTCGCTGAGGCCGGGAGGAGACGAGCTCCTCCCCTACACGCGTCCATGGAGACTCTGTGTGGCACAGGGATTTCGTGCACCAAGCGACGATTCTCCGAAGTAGTAGCTCAGATGAGAGCCGGGCCGGGATCGCCAGGAGAGTTTCGCCAGGGCTGGACGCCGCCGGGCGGGCGCTCAGACGGCCCGTCCCCGGCGGCGTCCGGGTGCTTCAGAGGGTACACATCCAGGTTCCGTCGAAGCAGTCGCAGACCCCGCAGCTTCCGTCGGAGAACGAGCACTCGCTCCGGGCCCCGTCCGGGGAGCAGGACGTACCGTGCTTTTCTTCGCACCGGGGCTCGGACGAGCAGGACTCGCAGGTCAGCGACGAGCAGTCGGGACAGTACTTCGTCCCCTCCACGTCGGACCAGCAGGAACCCTGTTCACCATTCTGGCAATGTGGTCGGCCGTCCCTTTGTTCAAGCGAACGGGCAGCGGGTTTTCCGTCGAGGACGGCGGCAGGTTCCGCGCCGGCGTGGACCTGGCCCTGCGCTGCCGGACCGGTGAGGTCTTCGTCGTCGGCTCCCGTGGTGGTACTTTCGATCCCGAGGCGCCGACCGGCGCTGGCGCCGGCCCAGGACGACGCGACCCTCGAGACTTCCGAGACCTCCATGAAGACCGGCCGCAACGACCCGTGCCCCTGCGGCTCGGGCAAGAAGTACAAGAAGTGCTGCCTGGACGCCGACCGGGCGGCCGCGGGCGATCCCCTCAAGACGGAGGCCGTGCGCCGTCAGATCCAGGCCGCCGGCACCTGGGAGGTGGACGTCGTTCCGTTCCCGGGCGGGATCGAGAGTGACCCCCGCGCCCGCCTGGGGTCCCTGCTCGTCGTCGGCGCCGGGTTCGTTCTGGAGAACGAGGTCCTGAACCGCCCCTCCCCGGAGCCGGAGTCCCTGGCGGAAATCCTCGCCGAGGGCGTGCTGGCGGCGGCGCGACGCGTGGAGCTCCCTGTTCCAAGCCGAGTGCGGATCCGTCACCCGGAGCTGGCCCCCGTCGTCCGGAAGCTTCTGGCCCGAGACCTGCCGGCGGGAGGAGCCCTCCCCGAGGTCGAAGGCGGCCGGCTGGAAGAGCTCGACGAAGCCGCCTTCGCCCTGGTCCGGGAGCTCGCCGGCGTCGACCGGCGCCTCCACGTCTCGTGGCCCGAAACCTGGTCCGCCTGGGATCTGCCGGAGGAGCTCGTGGCGCAGCTCTTCCGGGGCGCGGCGGAGCTCTACCGGTGCGCTCCCTGGGAGCGTCTCAGCGACCTGGACGTCCTCGATGCCGCCTGGAGCGGCGAACGGCGCTGGACGATCTGCGTCCTGGGCAATGCCGGCGAGGCTTACGGCCTCAACCTCTTCTCGGAGATGGAGGATTACCGGAAGCTGATCGACGAGCCGGAAGGGGAGGGGCTCGAGGACCTGGCGGGTCGCGTCGTCGCCCTGAGCTTCGACGAGGGCAAGGACCTGCCCCGGCCCATGCGCCGCGAGATCTCCTCCCGGGGCTGGGAGGTGGCGGATCCGCGAGCCTTTCCGCAGCTCTACACCATGAGCTCCCCCGCCGGCGGCTTGGCGCTCCGGGACGCGGAGGACCTGCTGGCGATCCTGGAGGCCCTGCCCCGGTTCCTGGAGCGCTGGGGTGCGGACATCGCATCGGCGAAGTCCATTCCGGCCTGGACGGACGAGCCGACCGGCGTGGAGCTGAGGTACGAGGTTCTGGAGCCACAAGGGTCCTTCGGATTCATCCACCCTCTGCTACCCGGGAGCACCGAGGGTCCCGGTGCCGAGCCCATCGCGGCCCTGGCCGACGTGGACGAGATCTTCGAGGATCCCGACGCCTTCCGGGCTCGGGAGCTACGCCACGTCCACGGGTTCGCCCGGTACCTCGAGGAGGACAAGGGCCTCTCGCTCGCCACCGTCGAACGGCACGCCGGCAACGCAAATCTGTTCGTCAGCTTCCTGGTGGACTACCAGTGGATCCCCCTCCAGGCGGTCCACGAGCTCGACCTCCGGACGTTCCTCTTCGACTGGTACCCGCGCAAGGTCATAGGACCGCAGGGGGAGCACCGGCAGGTGCCCGTGTCCCTCAAGCGATTCTTCGCTTACCTGGCGGACCGGGAGGGCATCGACTGTCTCTGGGCCCGGGCCATCCTGACGGACGAGCGCGACTTCTTCGAGGACCGCCTGGCGACGGTTCCGGGCCCCTTCTCCTGGGCCGAGGGTATGGGCGAATGGCAGGCCGAGCTCGTCCCCTCTCTCCTGGCCCGGGTCCTGGTACCGATCCAGGGCATCGCTCCAGCGGATCCGGCACAGCCGGGCGTGAGTCTGCCGGAGGCCAGGCTCGAGGTCGAGCTCCAGCGCCGCTGGCTCCTGTGGCGCGACGAGCTCGTCCGGGCCGGCCTGGACGATCCGGAGGAGCTCCTGGGTGACCTCCTGGAGCTCCAGGAGACGTGGCAGAAGACGCCTCAGGACCGGCTCGAAGGGCGGACGCCGGAAGAGGCCATCCGCGCCGAGCGCGAGGAGACGGAACGGCGCCGCCGTACCGAGCGGGCCAGGGCCGCTCGAAAGGGCAAGCGGCGCCCCACGAAGAAGAATCGCCGGTAGGC
>JBKHJP010000333.1:0-4909 GCA_046538065.1 Thermoanaerobaculia bacterium
GGCTGGCCCTGGCGGTGGCGGAGGGCGGCGGGCCCGGTGGGGAGCCGCCGGCGGCGCCGGTGGCCCGGGAGGCCCTCGAAGACCCGGACGCCGGGGTCCGCACCGCGGCCCTCGGCTGGCTCGCCGACACCCCCGTGCTCCCGCTGGAGGAGCTGGACGCGGCGCTGAAGCGGGCCCGGCGCTCCCCGGTGCTGGAGGAGCGGCTGGGGGTGGTGGACGCCCTGGCCGCCCGGGCGGAGGCCGAGTCCGGCGAGCGGGGCGCCATCGTGACCCTGCTGGAGACGGTGGCGGCCGAGGGCGACTACCCCACCCGGCTCCGGGCCGCCGCCGCCCTGGAGGACCTGGGCCGGCCCCGCCCGCCCGTGGGGCCGGTGGAGACGGAGCGGCCCCTCGCCCTGTACCGGACGATCCTCCTCCAGACGGCGGAGCCCAGGACCCTGGCCGTCGCCACGGAGCGGGGGGACCTCGAGATCCGGCTGGCCTGCCCCGACACCCCCCTGACCTGCCTGTCGCTGCTCCAGCTCGTCCGGCAGCGCTTCTACGACGGGTTGACCTTCCACCGGGTGGTGCCGGACTACGTCGTCCAGGGCGGCGATCCCCGCGGGGACGGCTGGGGCGGTCCCGGCTACACCGTCCGCGACGAGCTCCACCGGCTGCGCTTCCGCCGCGGCGTCGTCGGCCTGGCCCTGGCCGGCCCGGATACCGGCGGCAGCCAGCTGTTCGTGGCCCTCTCCCCCCAGCCCCACCTGGACGGCACCTACACCGCCGCGGGCGAGGTGGTGTCCGGGCGGGAGGTCCTGGAGCGCCTCCAGCCGGGGGACCGGATCCTGGAGGTCCGGGAGGTGGAGCCGCCGCGGCGAAGGCGTCCGTAAAGTCCCTGTCGTTTCGAGCGCAGCGAAGGGGCACGATCGTGGGGTCGAACGGGTCGCAGGCGCGTTTGTCGTTTCGAAGGGAGCGAAGCGCCCCGTTCGTCGTTTCGAGCGGAGCGAACGGGTCCAACGGATCGAAGAGGCGCGTTTGTCGTTTCGAAGGGACCGAAGAGCCACGTTTGCCGTTTCGAGCGCAGCGAATGGGGTCCAACGGATCGAAGAGGCACGTTTGCCATTTCGAAGGGAGCGAAGGGACACGTTTGTCGTTTCGAGCGGAGCGAAGCGGAGTCGAGAAACCCGGGCGGGGGAGCGTCGTGGAACGTTTGGGCCCGCCCGCCCAGGCCCCTCGACTCCGCTTCGCTCCGCTCGGGGCGACAAAGGGGACCCCGGGACCAGGGTACCCGCCGCTCAACGCGACCCGCCGCTCGACTCGACCCGCCGCTCAACTCGACCGGCCGCTCAACTCGACCGGCTGCTAAACTCGACCGGATGCGAAATCTCCCGCTCCAGCTCCTGGTGACGGCCGGCGCCGTCCTCGGCTTGGCCCTGGCCGCCGGCGCCCCGGCGCGGGCGGCGGGATCCGGCGACGGCGATGCGCCCGTCCTCCTGGGGTCCGTCACCCGGCCGGAGATCGAGGCCGCCGTGCCGTCCTGGGTGGCGGCCACCGCGGACGCCGCCGTCGACGAGGAGGCGGCCACGGCCCTGGCCGCCGTCGAGCCGGGGGGCCGGGTGACGGTCTTCCTGGGCACCTGGTGCTCCGACAGCCGGCGCGAGGTGCCGCGCCTCTGGCGGGCCCTGGACCAGGTGGGCGGCCTGGTGCCCTTCGACGTCGAGTACGTCGCGGTGGACGAGGACAAGGCCGAGCCCGCCGAGCTCGTGGCCGGCCGGGACCTCCGGTACGTCCCCACGGTCATCGTCTCCCGGGGCGGCGAGGAGGTGGGGCGGGTGGTGGAGGTCTCCCCGAACGGGATCGAGCACGACCTCCTGGCGCTCCTCACCGGCACCGAGAGCGGCGTCGTCACCGCGCGAGAGGACCTGTAGGGTGCCGCCCCCGACCGCCCCGGCGGAGGCGGAGCTCGGCCGCCTCGACCGTTCGCCCCTGACGGCCTGAGGACCGCCCCCTCCGGCCCCCTGCAACCTTCCCCTCCTCCCCCCGTACTCACCAACGGACGCGATGGACCCCGAGGCGGTGCAGCCCACCGACGAGGAGCTGGTGGACGCCGTCCTCCGGGGCGAGCGGGAGCGCTTCGGCGACCTGGTGCAGCGCTACCAGGGGCGCCTGGTGAACTACCTGTTCCGGCTCCTGCGCAGCGTCGAGGATGCCCATGAGCTGACCCAGGAGGTCTTCATCAAGGTGTACCAGGCCCTGGACCGCTACGACCCGCGCTACCGCTTCTCGACCTGGATCTTCCGGGTGGCCCAGAACGCCGCCATCGACGAGATCCGCAGGCGGCGCGTGCGCACGGTGCCGTTCGAGAGGCCGGAGGACGAGGAGGGCGGCACGCGGGACTGGGAGCCGGTCAGCCCCGACCGCGGGCCGTACGCGGCCCTGCGCAACGTCGAGCGGGGCGGGGCGATCCAGGACGCGATCGAGCGGCTGCCGTGGGAGTACCGGGAGCTCGTGGTGCTGCGCCACTTCGGTGAGCTGTCGTACGACGAGATCGCGCAGCTCAAGGGGATGCCCCTGGGGACGGTGAAGAACAAGCTGTTCCGCGGCAGGCAGATGTTGAAGGAGGAGCTGGGGGAGTATCTGCAGGACTAGCCCCGACGGCCGGCGACAGGGGAGCAGGAACCGACCCGGTCCGGCCGGCCCCGGGCGAGCGAGGACCCGAGCCATGGAGAACCGAACCGACCCCACCGGCCACGAGGAGCTGCGGGAGTGGCTGACCCTGGAGAGGGAGCCCGGGGAGCTGCTGGGGCGCGAGGAGCGCCGCCGCCTGGAGGAGCACCTGGCCACCTGCGCAGCGTGCCGGAAGGAGCGCCGCGACCTGGAGCGTCTCGACACCCTCCTGGCCTCGAGCCGCGTCCCGGTGCGCCGGGGCTTCCGCGAGGACGTGCTCCGGTCGCTGCCGGCGGCCGGCTGGGAGGGCCGCTCCCGGCGTTCGGTGGTCCTCGCCGTGGCCGTGGCCGCGGTCCTGGGGATCGCCGCCGTGGCGGTGCCCGTGCTGCTCCCGGCGGGCGCCGCCGCAGCGAGCCCCGGAGGGGTGGCCTGGGTGGCGGGGGCCTTCCTGGACATGCTGGCCACGGGAATCCTCGCCGCCACCGGCATGCTCTGGGCCTCCTGGCGCGGCGTCGGCATGGCCCTGGAGACCGTCCTGTCGCCCGGGGCCACCGTCGCCCTGACGGTCCTCGTCGTCAGCCTGGACGTCCTCCTCCTGACCTTCCTCGCCCGGAGCACCCGGTCCGGTGGAGCCGCTCGGGAGGCGGCTGCGCGAGGGACCCGCCCGGAGGGCCGGCGCCGGTAGGGCCGTCCGGTCCTTTCGAGCCCCCAGGAACCATGATCCGTCCCGCCGCCGCCCCAGCATTGGCCCTGGCCCTCGCGGGCCTCGCCGTAGCGCCAGCCGCCGCCCGCGCCGGGAGCTCCGCGCCGGGCGATGCGGCCCTGGTCATCCGGGAGGGCAGCGTCGCCCGGCGGCAGGTGGTGGCCCTGGGCCGCGACGTGGTGGTCGCCGGCGAGGCGCTTTCCGACGTGGCCGCCCTGGACGGGTCCGTCCGGGTCACCGGCTCGGTGGAGGGGGACGTGATCGTCCTCGGCGGCGGGGTCCTCCTGGCCCCCAGCGCCCGGGTGACCGGAGACGTCTTCGCCCTCGGGGGCACGGTGGACACGGCCGCCGGGGCCGTCGTGGGCGGGCGCACGGTGGCCCATCCCACCGCCTCCGCGGCCTGGCTCACCCTCCTGGAGGGGCCGGCCCTGGGCCTCGGCGGCTCCAGCCCCCTCGTCGTCGGCGCGAAGCTCGCCCTGATGGCCGCCTGGATGGCCCTGACGCTCCTGCTCTTCGCCGCGTCCGGCCGCGAGCTCCTCGCCACCTCGGACGCCGTGCGCCACCAGCCGTTCCGCTGCTTCGCCGCCGGCCTCACCGGGGTGCTCGCCCTGGTGCTCACGGTGGTCGCGGTGGGCGCCCTGGCCCCGCCGGTGGCCGGGGCGCCGCTCCTGGTGCTGCTGGTGCTCTTCGCCCTGCTGCTCAAGCTCTGGGGCATGGTGGCGGTCTTCCACGCCCTGGGCGCCGCCGCCCTGGGGGCGGTCCGGCGGCCCCGCCCGCTGGTGCTCAACGCCGCCACGGCGGGGCTCCTCCTCCTGGGGATCGCCAAGTTCGTGCCCCTGGCGGGCTCCTGGATCTGGACCGTCGCCACCCTGATCGGCGTCGGGGCCAGCTTCACCTCCAAGTTCGGCCGCCAGGAGGCCTGGTTCCGGATGGCCGAGCTGGACGCCCCCGCCCCGCGGCGGGCGTGAGCGCCCGGGGCCGCCGCACCGCGCGGCCTCCTGCGTAACCTTTCCCGCAACCCGCCTGGCCCAGGTCCGGACGCTGGACGAGATCCTGGAGCGTTCCATGGCCCGGACCTCCTTCACCCTCATCATGCTGGCCATCGCCGCGGCGACGGCCCTGCTCCTCGGAGGCGTGGGGATCTACGGCGTCATCTCCTACGCCGTCGCCCAGCGCCGGCGCGAGATCGGCGTGCGCATGGCCCTGGGCGCCCGGCGGGCCGACGTGCGGCGCCTGGTGCTCCGGCACGGCCTGGTCGTCGGGGGCGCCGGGGTGGCCGTGGGCCTGGTGGCCGCCGTGGCGCTCACCCGGTTCATGGAGGCGGTCCTCTACGGAGTCCGGCCCCTGGACCCCGTCACCTTCGCCCTGGCCGGCGCCGGGGCGGCGGCCCTGGCGCTGGCGGCGAGCTGGCTCCCGGCCCGCCAGGCCGCCCGGGTGGACCCGGTGGAGAGTTTGGGGTAGGAGGGCGGCCAATGCGGACTGAACGAGGGCTCAGGGCGCCTGGCGGGCCGCCGGGCGCCGGCCGTGGCGGGCGCGCTCCAGGGCGGCGACCGCCTG
>JBKHJP010000334.1:0-4895 GCA_046538065.1 Thermoanaerobaculia bacterium
CCGGCCACCTCCGCGGCGGGGGGACCCGGTCCACCCTGGCCTCCACCCACCGGCCACCTCCGCGGCGGGGGGACCCGGTCCACCCTGGCCTCCACCCACCGGCCTCCTCCGGGGCGGGGGGACCCCGGTCCACCCCGGCCTCGACGGTGACCGAGCGGAGCCGCCTCCGCACCCCCTCTCTCCACGAACGAGGGGCCGGGCTCGCCCCCTACACCACCTGGGAGGCGGCCAGGGCGAAGGCCCGGAGGCCCTGGCCGGGGCGGCAGCGGCGGGAGAACGCCTCCAGGTCCCGGGCCAGGGCGGCCATGGCCTCGGACGTGCCCACCGTGAAGATCATCGACACGGTCCCCGGGAACGCCCGGGTGCCGAGATGGCGGCCGGTGGAGCCCGAGCCCTGCAGCCCCTGGAGCTCGGTGAAGCCCGAGACCTCCCGGTGCTCGTCCAGCAGGCGAATCAGGGCGTCCACCTGCTCTTCGGCGCAGAGGATCAGGAGCATCGTCTGGTCGGTCATGGCTGGTCTCCCGGAGGCGTGAGTCCGCTGGACGACCCGTCGGTCCGAAGCTCGCCCTCCGATCCGTGGCCCGATCCGCCGCCGGAGCCCCCAGAGGCCTTCGGTCTTGCGCCGGCCCGGGTTCCGGAGGCCGGTTCCTCCTCTCCTGCCTCCTCCCCGGACCCCGGCTCCGCCGAGCCCCGCTCCATCAGGTAGTAGACGACGGGCACCACCACCAGGGTGAGGACGGTGGAGGCGAGCGTTCCGAACATGAGCGAGATCGCCAGCCCCTGGAAGATCGGGTCGAAGAGGATGACGAAGGCGCCCACGACCACCGTGCCCGCCGTCAGCAGGATGGGCCGGAAGCGCACGGCGCCGGCCTCCAGCACCGCCGCCTCCAGGTTCCGGCCCCGGGAGCGGGCCAGCTCGACGAAGTCGATCAGCAGGACGGAGTTGCGCACCATGATCCCGGCCAGGGCGATGAACCCGATCATGGAGGTCGCGGTGAAGAAGGCCCCCAGGAGCAGGTGTCCGGGGACGATCCCCACCAGCGAGAGGGGGATGGCGATCATCATCACCAGGGGCGTGCGGAAGGAGCCGAACCAGCCGATGAGCAGCAGGTAGATGAGCACCAGCACCGCCGCGAAGGCCGAGCCCAGGTCCCGGAAGACCTCGTAGGTGATGTGCCACTCGCCGTCCCACTTGAGGGCCGGGTCCTCCTCCGCCGTGGGCTGGGCCGTGTAGAGCTGGAGCAGGGACCCTTCCACCGTGGGCAGGCCGGTGATCTCCGCCAGGTCGAGAGCCTCCAGGCGTTCCGCCAGGTCCAGGATGGCGTAGACCGGGCTCTCCACGGCGCCCGCCACGTCGCCGGTGACGTAGACCACGGAGCGCAGGTTCTTCCGGTGGCGGGAGGGCTCGAGCTCCGCCTCCTCCACCCGGACGATCTCCTGGAGCGCCACCGACGGTCCCGGCGCGCCCGGGGACCCGCCCATGGCGGACACCCGCAGGTCCAGGAGCTCGTCCAGCTCGGAGCGTCGGGCCCGCGGGAGCTCCAGGAGGACGGGCACCGGCTCCGCTTCGGCCGGGTCGTGGAGGAGGCCCACCTGGCGGGAGCCGAAGGCGTAGTCCAGGGTCTCGGCCACCCGGGCCGCCGGCACGCCGTGGAGGGCGGCCTTCTCCCGGTCCACCCTGACGACGAGTCGGCGCTGGGGGGCCTCCACCATCCAGTCCACGTCCACCACCCCATCGGTCTCCTCGAACAGGCGCCGCACGCGCTCCGCCAGGGCCCGGCGGGCTTCCGGGGTGGGGCCGTAGACCTCCGCCACCAGGGTCGAGAGGACCGGCGGCCCCGGGGGCACCTCCACGACCTTGACCGACGCCCCCAGCGCCTCGCCGATCTCCGCCAGCGGCGGCCGGATCCGCTTGGCGATGGCGTGGCTCTGGTCCTCGCGCTCCCCCTTGTGGCGCAGGTTGACCTGGAGGTCGGCGACGTTCGCCCCGGAGCGCAGGTCGTAGTGGCGCACGAGCCCGTTGAAGTTGATCGGCGCCGCGGTGCCGCTGTAGAGCTGGAGGTCGGTCACCTCCGGAACCGTCTCCAGGTACCCGGCGAGCTCCCGGGCCACGCGGCGGGTGCTCTCCAGCGTGGTCCCCTCCGGCATGTCCACCAGGACCTGGATCTCGCTCTTGTTGTCGAAGGGGAGCATCTTGACCTCGACCCAGCGGAGCGGGAAGAAGGCCACCGCCACCAGGAGGAGGGCCGCCACGATCCCCAGGAAGGTCCAGCGCCTGGCCGGGCTCCGGAGGAGCGGACCCAGGACGCCCCGGTAGGCCCGGTACGTCCGGGTCCCCTCGATGCCCGCCTCCTCGGGCTCGCCCTCGCCGGTCCGGCGCAGCAGGCGGTAGGCGAACCACGGCGCCACCACCAGGGCCACCCCCAGGGAAAAGGTCATCGCCAGGGACGCACCCACCGGCATGGGGCGCATGTACGGACCCATCAGCCCCCGGACGAAGGCCATGGGCAGGACGGCGGCGATCACGGTCAACGTGGCGAGAATCGTCGGGTTGCCCACCTCCCCCACGGCCTCGATGGCCGCCTGGAGCGGCGGGAGCCGGCGCTCCCGGAGATGCCGGACCACGTTCTCCACCACGATGATCGAGTCGTCCACCACGATGCCGGTGACGAAGACCAGGGCGAAGAGCGTCACCCGGTTCAACGTGTAGCCGAAGCCGTAGTAGACGAAGAGCGTCAGGGCGAAGGAGACCGGCACCGACAGCAAGACCACCAGGGCGCCCCGCCAGCCCAGGGCCAGGCCGATCACCACGGTCACCGCCAGGATGGCGAAGAACAGGTGGGTCAGGAGCTCGTTCGCCTTCTCGGTAGCGGTCTCGCCGTAGTCCCGGGTCACCGTCACCTGGACGCCGTCCGGGATCAGGCTCCGCTCCAGCTCCTCCAGGTAGGCCTCCACCCGGTGGACCACCCGCTGGGCGTCGGCCCCCTTGCGCTTGGCGAGGGACAGGGTCACCGCCGGCAGGGTCCCGCCGGCGCCTTCGGGCACCCGGATCCCCTTCTCCGCCGCCGCCGGTCCCGCCACGAACTCCACGTACGCCGAGGGGTCGGCGGGGCCGTCCAGGACCTCGGCCACGTCGGCCAGGTGGATCGGACGCCCGTCGGAGGCGCCCACCACCAGGGACTCCACCTCCTCCCGGGAGGTCAGGAAGGCCCCGGTTTCCACGAGGACCTCCCGGTTGCCCTGCTCCACAGAGCCCGCCGGCGCCGCGGCGTTCTGGGCGGCCAGCGCCCCGGCCACCGCCGCAGCGTCCAGGCCGTGGGCGGCGAGGCGCTCCGGGTTCAGCCGCACGCGTAGCGTCCGGGGGAGCCCACCGTGGACCGAGGTCTCGGAGACGTCCTGGAGCTTGGCGAGCTCCCGGCCGAGCTCCGCGGAGATGCGGCGGAGCTCGTACTCGTCGTACCGGTCGCTCCAGAGGGTCAGGGCCAGGATCGGGACGTCGTCGATCGTCCGGAGCTTGATCAGCGGGAACCGCGCTCCGGCGGGGATCCGGTCCAGGCCCGAGGCGACCTTTTCGTAGACCGCCACCAGGCTCTCCTGCTGGTCGGCCCCCACGAGGAACCGCGCCGTGACCAGGGCGCCGTGGGGGCGCGAGACCGAGTAGACGTACTCCACCCCCGGGATCTCCCACAGGCGCTTCTCCAGCGGGACGGTGGCCCGGTTCTCCACCTCTTCCGGACCGGCTCCGGCCATGGGGACGAAGAGGTCCACGATGGGGACGACGATCTGCGGCTCCTCCTCCCGCGGCGTGAGGTGAACCGCCAGGCCCCCCAGCGCCAGGGCCGCCACGACCAGCAGGGGGGTGAGCTTCGACTGGATCGAGAACCGGCCGAGGCGACCGGCCGGCCCCAGGCCTCGGCTCATGGACCCTCCCCCGGCTCCGGGCCACCCGCCCGCGGCTCCACCGGCCGGCCATCCGCCAGGCCCGGCGGGGGATCGGGCAGGTAGAGCTCCCCTTCGGACAGGCCGGAGAGGACCTCCACCGGGGCGTCCGGAGCCGCGCCGGCAGCGCCTCCCAGGCGCACCCAGCGCAGCCGGGCCCGGGGCGGCTCGGCCTCATCGTCCACCACGAAGACCCCTTCGAGCTGTCCCTTCCGCACCACGGCGCTCCGGGGGATCGCCAGGGCCCGCCGGACCGCCTCGTCCGGCGTCAGGGTGACCCGGGCGAACATCCCCGACTTGAGGGCGGCGTCCTCGTTCGGCACGACGGTCTCCACCCGGAACGTCCGGGAGCGCCGGTCGCCGGAGGGTACGATCCGCTCCACCCGCCCTTCGGCCCGGTAGCCCGTGGCGGCGACCTCCACCAGCACCGGGTCTCCCGGCGCGAGCCCGGTGACCTCCGCCTCCGGCACGTCGGCCACCACCTTCACCGGGTCCAGGTCCTCGAGGGTGAACAGCGCCCGGCCCGGCTGGACCACGTCGCCCTCCTCCACCTCCTTCGCCACCACCCAACCGTCCAGGGGGCTCCGGACCTCGGCGTACTCCAGGGTGACCCCGGCGGCGGCGACGTCGGCCCGGGCCTGCTCCAGGACCGCCTCCGCCGTGCGGAAGGCGGCCGTGGCGTCCTCCAGGCTCTTGGCCGTGGCGGAGCCCCGGCGGTGGAGCTCGACCATCCGCTCGTGCTGGGCCCGGGCGTTGGCCAGCCGGGCCTCGGCGCTCGCCACGCCGGCCTCGGCCTGGCGCACCGCCGCCTCCAGGTCCCGGCTCTCGATCCGGGCCAGGAGCTCGCCGGCGGAGACGGCCTGGCCCTCGGCCACCGGCACCGCCTCGACACGTCCCATGATCTTGGTGCCCGGAAGGACCCGCCGGGACGGTTCCACCGAGGCGGTGACCTGGAC
>JBKHJP010000037.1:0-19093 GCA_046538065.1 Thermoanaerobaculia bacterium
GCCCGGGCCGGCTCTGGGAATCGGATGGACCTGTCGCGCCGGATCGGCCGGACGCTTCGGACCGGCGGATGGCGGGCGTCCGCACCAGTCGCGCCCCGGTCAGGGACAGCCACGGCGCCCGGACCAGGTTGCCCAGGAACGATCCCGCCTGGCCCAGGAGGGCGCGGCGGAAGGCCCGGGCGTCCTCCGCCTCGGCGGAGCGGAGGATGGGCAGCGCCCACGGATGGCTCCGGAGGACCCCCTGGCCGAACACGATGAGGGTCCGGGTGAGGATGTTGGCGCCTTCCACGGTGATGCCGATGGGCGCGCCGATCCATCCCCGGGCCGCTAGGTTCCTCGGTCCCAGGCAGATCCCCGCGCCGCCGGCCACGTCCATGCCGTCGGCGGCGAGCTCCCGGAAGAGCTCCGTCGAGCGGTACTTGATCGTCCCGGAGATCACCGCCGGCCGCACCCCGCCATCCACCGCGCTGCAGGTCAGGACGCGGGCGGCCTCCAGGGCGTAGGTGAAGCCGGCGATCCGGGCCAGGGGCTCCTGGACCCCCTCGAAGCGCCCCACGGGCCGGCCGAACTGGCGGCGGACGGCGGCGTACGCTCCCACGCCCCGGGCCAGGAGCTTCGCTCCGGCCACCGACTGGGCGGGCAGGGAGATCGCCCGGCCCGCGGCCAGGGCCTCCATGAGCATGCGCCACCCCCGGCCGGCGCCGGCGGGGCCCCCCAGGATCGCGTCCGCCGGGACCTCCACGCCCCGGCCGCGGGTGGGGCCGTTCGGCATGGGCACCCCCAGGGCGTCGTGGTACCGGCCGGTCTCGACCCCCGGGAGGTCGGTGGAGACCAGGACCACGGTGATCCCCGGCTCCGGCCCGGCGCCCAGGAGCTCCCCCGGGTCTTCCAGGCGGACCGCCAGGCCCAGGAGCGTCGCCACCGGTGCCAGGGTGATGTAGCGCTTGTCCCAGTCGAGGCGCAGGCGGGGCGCGCCGTCCGGCCCCCGGAAGACCACGCCCCGGGAGGTAAGGGACGCCGCGTCGGAGCCGGCCTCCGGCTCCGTCAGGGCGAAGCAGGGGATCTCGTCCCCCCGGGCCAGTTGCGGCAGGAGCCGGTTTTTCTGCTCCTCGGTGCCGTAGGCCAGCAGCAGCTCCCCGGGGCCCACGGAGTTGGGGATCAGCACCACCGCGGCCAGCCCGGCGGAGCGCGACGAGAGCTTGCCGAAGACGGACGAGGCGGCCAGGGCGGAGAAGCCCAGCCCGCCGTGCTCCCGGGGGATCGTCAGGCCGAAGAAGCCGTGGCGCCGGAGGACGCTCCAGACCGCCTCCGGGAGCTCCCGGGCGTGGTGGAGCTCCCAGTCGTCCACCATGCGGCAGACCTCCTCCACCGGGCCGTCCAGGAAGGCCTGCTCCTCCGCGGTGAGCTCGCCGTGGGGCCCGTAGGGCAGGGCCGCCAGGGCCCGGAGGTCCGGGCGCCCGGAGAAGAACCACCCGTCCACCCAGACGTCGCCGGCCTCCAGGGCCTGCCGCTCGGTAGCGGACATGCGGGGCACGAGGCCGCGCCGGCGCACCTGCCGGAGGATCCAGGAGAAGGGCACGGGAACGAGTCTACCGAGCCCGCCGGGACGGGGCTACGGCTCGGTGTCCCACCGCCCGCCGACGCAGGTGCCGGCGATGACGCGCTCACCGGCACCCAGGAGGATCGACTCCAGGAGGGTGTCCTCGGTCCAGCCGGCGAGCTCCGGGTGCTCCAGGTCCACCGCCACCAGGTCCGCCCAGGCACCGGGGCGGATCTCGCCGGCCTCGAGGCCGAGGGCCCGGGCGCCGTTCCGGGTGGCGGCGGCCAGGAGCGCCGGGGCCACCCGCCCCGCCGGGTCGTCCGGGTCCCGGGCGACTCCCCGGCGCTCCCGGGCCAGGCGCTGGACCAGCTCCAGCCAGCGCGCCTCGTCCAGCATGGAGATCCGGGCGTTGGAGTCGGTCCCCAGGCAGACCGGCGCCCCGGCGGCCAGGATCCCGGGCAGGTCGGCGATGCCGTCGCCCAGGTTGGCCTCGGTGGTGGGGCAGAGGCACACCGAGGCGCCGGTTCCCCCGTAGCGGGCCATGTCCGCCGGGTCGGTGTGGGTGCAGTGGACGGCGGTGAAGCGCCCCGAGAGCTCCAGGCGCTCCAGCAGCAGCTCCATGGGCCGCTGCCGGTAGGCCCGGGCGCACTCGACGATCTCCCGGACCTGCTCCTCGACGTGCACGTGGAAGGGCACGTCCCGGCGTTCCGCCTCGTCCCAGAGAGTGGTGATCGCCTCCGGCGGGACCGCCCGGATCGAGTGGGCCACGATCCCCAGGGACTGGGTCGCCGGGTCCAGGAGGTCTTCCAGGGTGTCCAGACGGTCGAGGAACGTGTCCACCGAGCCCGCCCGGAACCGCCGCTGGGCCGCCTCCAGGGGGCGCCCGGGGCCGCCCTGGAGGTAGCAGGTCTGGAGCAGGACCAGGCGGATCCCCGCCTCGGCGGCGGCCTCCAGCAGGACCTCGTCCAGTGCGAAGTCCGGCGGCTTCGCCGCCGGGTCGGCGTGGTGGAGGTAGTGGAACTCCCCCACGGTGGTGATGCCGGCGGAGCGCATCTCCCGGAAGGCGTCCCGGCACAGAACCCGGAAGCGCTCCCGGTCCAGGGCCTCCACCAGCTCGTACATCGCTTCGCGCCAGGTCCAGAAGCTCCCGGCGCCGGCGGGGAACGTCTCCCCCCGGCCTCTCAGACCCCGCTGGAAGGCATGGGAGTGGGCGTTGACGAAGCCGGGGAGGAGGGCCCGGCCGGGCAGTCGGGTGACGGAAGCGTCCTCTTCTCCGGGGCTGCCGGCCTCCGCGCCGGCGCGCTCCACCGCGGCGATCCGGCCGTCGTCGTCCACCGCCAGCCGCACGTTCCGCTCGAAGGAGGCGCCCGTCCAGGTCAGGTCCGCTTGGACTTCGCGCGCCACCCGGCGATTCTCCGTAGTCGTAGATCAGGCTTCCGGGGCGCAGAAGTCTTGGACCAGTCCGTCCAAGACCTCCCGCGCCCGCGCCAGGTCCGCCTTGGGCATCCATTCGTCCGGCTTGTGGGCCACCTCGATGGAGCCGGGGCCCCAGATGGCGCAGTCCAGCCCCATGTGTTGGAGCCAGCCGGCGTCCGTGGCGTAGGAGACCGCGTCCGGGCGGTCCTGCCCGGTGGCCTCCAGCAGGGTCCGGAGGATCGCGGCGTCCTCCGGCACCGCCAGGGGCGGGGACGCGGAGTGGACCTCCAGGGACGGTGGCTCCACCCGCGGCGAGTCCGCCGGCGACCGGGGTGAGACGTCCGGCGCCTCCTCGCCGGCGCCGGTCACCAGCCGCGCCCCCACGGCCGTTCGCACCCGTTCCACCATGGGCTCGGTCTCCATGCCCGGCAGCAGGCGGACGCCCACCTCCACGGCGCACCGGTCCGGCACGACGTTGATGGCGGCGCCGCCCCGGATCGTCCCCACGTTGAGGGTCACGAACGGGGCCTCGGGGAAGTGCTCCGAGGAGGCGACCCGCTCGTCTTCGAGCTCCCGGCGCAGCTCCGTCAGCGCCTGCACCCCGTCCGCCGCCGCTTCGACGGCGCTCGCCCCCAGGTGGGGGTAGGCGCTGTGAGCGCTCACGCCCCGGTAGTCCAGGCGGAGCTTCAGGTGCCCCTTGTGGAAGCGGACCACCCGCAGCTCCGTGGGCTCGCCCACCAGGGCCGCCCGGGGCAGCGGCTCGTCCACGCCGCCCCCGGTCGACCCGCTCTCGGCCCAGCTCTCGGCCCAGCTCTTGGCCAGGTGCTCGGCCCCCAGGCAACCCAGCTCCTCGTCGTAGGTGAGGAGCAGCACCAGGGGGTGGCGCAGCCGGTTCGGGTCCAGCTCCGCCGCCGCGTTCGCCGCCAGGGCCAGGAACCCCTTCATGTCGGCGGAGCCACGCCCGACCAGGCGGTCCCCCCGGTCCGTCAGCCGGAACGGGTCGCTGGACCACCGGTCCACGTCGTCCGCCGGCACCACGTCCATGTGCCCGGAGAGGACCAGCCCGGGCCGCTCGCCGTCACCTCCGGGGGTGTCGAGAGGCGGCCCGAGGCGCACCCACAGGTTGGCCTTCTCGCCGTCGGGCGACGGCAGCTCCCGGATCTCCACGCCGGGCCGGTCCAGGTAGTCGGCCAGGAAGCGGGCCAGCGGCAGGTTCGAGTTGCGGCTGGTGGTGTCGAAGCCCACCAGCCGGTCCAGCAGCTCCACGTCCGAGAGGGTCGTCATGGTGGCGTCAACCATACCGGATGGCCTACGAGACGGTGGCCGCGGCTCCGTCACGCTCCGGGACGGAGCTGCACCGAGTTGTTGATGACAGGCGAAGAGTCTGAGATTCGCATATAGCCATCGAGCCGAGGCGATCGCCGCCCGCGACGCCCCGCATCGTTCCACATTTCACGGAGGACATCGAATGCCGCAGTCGAGATTCACCCGCGCGCTCGCCTTGACCCTGGGACTGATCCTGGCCGGCACCGGAGGCTTGTTCGCCGCCGGAGCCGACGGCCTCGTCGGCCTGGACGGCCGGGGTCTGGTCGACGCGACGGAGAGCGATCCCGAGGTCGTGGTGCCCCCGGCCGAAGCGCCTACGGTGGCGGTCCGCGCCGCCCTGGATTCCTTGCTCTACCAGTACGACGTGGTGGAGCTCCCCCTGGCCAGCCTCGACCGGCAGGTCCGCGAGGGCTCGCTGGACGTGGCGCTCCAGGGCCTGCTCTACCGGCTGGAGCTGGAGCCCAACGACCTGCGGGGGGAGGGCTACCGGGAGGTGCTCCTCACCGACGCGGGCCCCCGGGAGGTCGATCCGGGCCCCGTGACCACGTTCCGGGGCTCCGTCGAGGGCGAGGAGGACAGCGTCGTCCGCCTGACGGCCACCTCCGAGCTCTTCTCCGGCTACGTCCGGACCGGCGAGCAGTGGGTGTTCGTCGATCCGCTCCGGGAGTACGTCCCCGATGCTCCGGCGGACCGGGCCGTGGTCTATCGCGAAGAGGACGTCCGTCCCGAGGCCAGCGGCCTGTGCGGCGTGACCGGGCGGCTCCACGCCGTCGAGGACGCCGGGAGCGACACCCCCCGCCTGACCCCCAAAGGCCACACGACGCTCCGGCGCCTCCAGGTGGCGACCGACGCCGACGGCGAGTACTACCAGCGCTACGGCAACCCGGGGACCTTCGACCGGATCGAGGGGATCCTCAACGACGTCGACGGGATCTACCGCAGGGACCTGAACCTGTTCATCAGCATCACCTTCCAGCAGGCCTGGACCGACCCCAGCACCGATCCCTACACGTCCTTCGACGCCGACACCACCCTGTTCGAGTTCCGGGACTGGTGGAACGCCAACCGGACGGGGACCACGCGGGACACGGCCCACCTCTTCTCCGGCAAGGACTTCAACGGCGGCACCGTCGGGATTGCCTGGGTGGGCGTGATCTGCAACCGGCCGGACCTTTCGTACGGCGTCTCCCAGGACCTCTCCTCGAGCTTCCTGAGGACCCAGCTCACGGCGCACGAGATCGGCCACAACCTGAGCGCCAGCCACGACGACGAGATCGGGTGCGCGAGCTGCGGCGGGTTCGGCCCGATCATGTGCTCGTCGCTCCAGTCGAACGGCTCGAACACGTTCTCGAGCTGCTCCGAGAACGCCATCGACAGCCACACCCACAACAACGGCTCGTGCCTGGACTGAGCCTGGTCGCGGGTCCGTGAAGCCCACTCTTCCGGGCCCCGGTCGACGAGACCGGCGGGGCAGCTCCCCCTGCCCCGCCGGTCTCTCGTCTACCGGATCGCGGAGTCCCGCTGGCTGCGGGCTTTCCGCGTCCAGCGGGCAACGGGTCTAGCGGCCTGTCCGGACCCGGATCTCGTTGTTCACCTGGCGCACGCCGTCGACGTCCCGGGCGATCCGCTCGGCACGGTTCCGCGCCTCCGCGGTCCGGACGATGCCGGAGAGGGTGACGATGCCACCGTCGGCATCGACGTCGATGTTGATGGCGCCGACGTCGGGGTCGGTGGCCAGCCGGGTCTTGACCTCGGTCACCAGGCTGGCGTCGCTGACGCGGGTGGTTTCGCCGTTGACCTGGATCCGGTTCTGGACGCTCCGCACGCCCCGGACGTCGCGGGCGAGCTGCTCCGCCTGCCGGCTGGCCGCCGGGTCGTCCACGCTGCCGCGCAGCGTGACCACGCCGTCCATGGTGTCCACGTCGAGCTCGAAGGCGCGGACTCCGGGGTCGCCGGCCAGCGTCCTCTTCACCCGGGTGGTGATGGTCGCGTCGTCGACCTGCTGGCCCATGGGCTGGGTGGTGGCACAGCCGGCGGCGAGGGTCGCCACGGCGGCGAACAGGACCGTCACCAGGATCGGCGGGATCCGTCGATGTCGCATGATTCAAGCCTCCTTCGGAGTCGGTCGAAAGGATTCCAAGCCATCAGGAGCGGCCCGCTCGGTCCGGGCTTTCTCCGGGGCCGGTCGCGGAGCCGACCGATACGGATGGGTTGCAGGAACCGCGCCAAAGCGCGCTCCGCGGAGCCGGTCCGGAGCCCGGCCGGACCGGGCACCGTGGCTGCGGCTCATCCGCCGGGCGGGGGAGGAGGAGGCCGGGTGCGGGCCGGGTGGAGGACGTCGAGGGCCGACCCGGGCCACGGACGGGTGGACACCGCAAGGGCCGCGGGAGGCCCGAGCCGAGGCGAGCGCCTTGCGCAACACCGTCCGACTCGCGCGAGCCGGTCCGGAGCCCGGCCCACACCCGGTCTCCTCCGGGGGCCGGTGGTAAAGTGGTGACGCCGCCGTCACGGCTTCGACACCCCCGCCTGCATCGGCGGCAGCCCCCATGCCGCGTGGACCGAGTGGGCCGAGATGCCCGAGGAGGTGCCCCGAGATGAAGCCGCCCGAGACCGTCCGCCTGACCCCCGGCAAACGGGCCCTCTTCCTGACCAAGGACCCGGAGCTCATCAAGCGCCAGCTCGCCGGCGAGCTCGACCTGACCATGGACGACCTCTCGGTGGATGATCTCCTGGACGACATCAACACGGACGCCATGACCCCGGCCTGGGTCTGCTTCAGCCACCGGCCGGAGGACATCGCCCGCGACGCCTACGCCGGGCTGATCGTGGACGGTGAGCGCCTGTTCCCCCGGGACGCCCTCAAGGACGGGGGCTTCGAGGTCATCGTCTCCGGCTACCGCAAGGGCGTCGGGAGCTCCCGGGAGACGGCGGTCCAGGCGGAGAAGTGGAGCGGCATCCGGATCGCGGTGGCGGCCTCCTTCGCCCCGATCCACGCCCGGAACAACGTGAACCAGGGCGTCCTCATGGCGGATCACGACATGCTCCGGTGCCTCCAGGCAGGCGAGGGCGTGCCGCTGGAGGAGTTCTGCCGGGGTTACGACCCCATCAGCCAGCTCGTCATCCGCCAGGGGGGGCTCTTTCCGTTCGCCAAGGCCCTGGCTGCCGGCGACGTGGAGCTGCCGCCCCAAGAGACCGGCGAGCGTCCCATGACGATGGCGGAGAAGATCCTCGCCCGCCACCTGCGGGGAGTCCGGGACGAGGCCCACCGGTTCGTCGAGCCCGGAGACGCCGTCGTCGTGGACGTGGACGGCGGCTACAGCCACGAGTTCACCACCGCCCAGGTGCACCACTTCCTGGAGCAGGAGTACGGCCCCGACTACGAGATCCAGGACCCGTCGAAGTTCGCCGTCTTCGAGGACCACCTGATCTACGCCGACGACGTTCCCAAGATGCGGGGCTTCATCGGCAAGATCGATCGGCTCCGGGAGCTCCAGCGCGACCTGCAGAAGCACACAGGGGTGCAGGACTTCTCGGCCAAGGACCGGGTGTCGCCGGGGATCTGCCACGAGGTCGCCCGGGAAGCGCTCGTCGAGCCCGGCGACTTCATCCAGGCCACCGACAGCCACACCTGCATGGGCGGCGTCAACAACGCCCTGGCCTGGGGCGTGGGCACCACGGAGTACGCCAACCTCCTGCACTCGGGCTTCACCCTGGTGGAGGTGCCGGAGTCGATCCGCTTCGAGCTGGTGGGGGACCTGCGGGAGGGCGTGACGGCGAAGGACGTGATGCTCTACATCCTCCTGGAGTACGCCAGGCCCCAGAAGACGCTCAACCGGGTGATGGAGTTCACCGGGCCGGGCCTCGCCGCCCTGTCCATGGACGAGCGGGCGACGCTGACCAACATGGCCACGGAGTGCTCCGCCCGGACGGCGATCGTCGAGACCGACGAGGAGACCTTCCGCTGGCTCGCAGAGTGGCGCCCGGGGGTGGACCTGGAGCGCCTGCGCCCCCGCGCCGTGGCGCCGGACCCGGACGCCGTCTACGCCGGCGGCGTCCACACCGTCGACCTGTCGTCGATCCGGCCCATGGTGGCCCACCCGGGGGATCCGGACCGGGGGATCCCGTCGGATCCGACGAACGGCGCCTTCGTGGACGAGATCGGCGAGGTGGAGATCGACATCGCCTACGGCGGGAGCTGCACCGCCGGCAAGATCGACGACCTGGTCTTCTACCACCGGGTGGTCAAGGAGGCGGTGGACGCGGGGCTGCGGGTCCACCCGCGGGTGCGGTTCCTGATCCAGTTCGGCTCGGAGGCGGTGGAGCGCTTCTGCCGGGAGAACGGGCTGGTGGGGACGTTCGAGGAGGCGGGGGTGGAGCTGATCCAGCCGGGTTGCGGGGCGTGCATCGGCTGTGGGCCGGGGGTCTCGGAGGCGCCGGACCAGGTGACGGTTTCGGCGATCAACCGCAACTACAAGGGGCGCTCGGGGCCGGGGCGGCTCTACCTGGCCTCGCCGCTGACGGTGGCGGCCTCGGCCTTCACGGGCAAGATCACCACCTACACCCCGGGCATGTTCGCCCGGTCGCCCGAGCCGGTGGCGGTGTAGGGCGGGCCTCGGCCCGCCGGCCTCCCCGCCGGCCGATCTCCGGGTCGCTCACCACCGCATGAAACGGCGGATCCCTGCGCATGCCCTGAGCGCTCGCCCGGAACGGTGCCGAAGGGTCGGCCGGGGTGGGAGGGAGGGCTCCGTGACGGGGGTGGAGGGGCGTCGGGCCGGGGGCTCCCGGCCTGCGGGACGGCGCGGCTTCCTCGGGTGATGTTCCGTTCTGGCCGCGCCTCGGCTTCGGCTCCGCGCGGAACGGCCGGTGGCAGGGGTGACTGCAGGAAGCGGCTCCGCCTCAGAGGCCCTCCGGCCGGGAGCCCCCGGCCCGACGCCCTTCGCCGACTGTGCCCTTCAGAGGCCCCCCGCCCAGGGCGAATTCATCGACCTTCGCTGGGAGCCACGACCGTTCGGGAGGCGCTTTCGGGTTGGCTGGAGTCGGAGCTGAAACTCTCGGGGTGAGCTCTTCAGAGCTTCGACTTCTTCACCATGCGACCACCTCCAGGGCCTCGACGCGGTCGAAGTGATCACGGTTCAGAGTCGCAACGCGGAGCTCGCGGCTGAGGGCGGTGGCGGCGATGAGGAGGTCGTGGGCACCTATGAGCTGGCCCCGGGCGGCGAGGTCGGCCCAGATGCGGGAGTGGATGCGGGCGGTCTCGATGTCGAAGGGGAGGACAGCGACGGAGTCGAGGACATCCTCCACGTGGCGGAGGCGACGCTCTCGGCGCACCGCCGTGTCTGCCCGATGGACTCCGTGCAGGAGCTCCGAGGCCGTGATCGCCGCCATGGCGACGAGCTCGTTTCCCATCTGCGCCTGCACCGCCTCAAGGCCCTCGGCTTGTCGCTCCAGGGCGCGATGGCGACGCTGGTGTCGATCAGGAAGGCCACGGATCTTCAGGGAGCGCGGGCTGGCTGTCGTGGATCTCCTCGAGATCCCGAGCGAAGTCCTCGTCCGGCGGGCCCTTCGTGCGAACCATCTCCACGAGCTCGTTGAAGGTCTTCGGCCGCGTACCCGACACGGGCTCCAGGCGTCCGACCTCCTCGCCGTTCCGGACGATGACGAACGAGTCCCCCTGGTATCGGACTCGGTTCAGGATGTCCGAGAACCTTCGTGCCGCGTCCGTGGCCGAGATGCGCTCCCGCATGGTGTCTGATTATCCCACAATCAGAACCGCCAGCGGGCGGAGGCGGACCAGACCTGCTCGTCGGCGCTGTAGGTGGAGAGGACGTCCGGGGCGGGGTCGGGGCCGCCGATCTCCTGGCCGGTGACCCGGCCCTCGTCGTGGTCCCAGAAGGAGTAGCCCACGTCGAAGGAGACCTGGGGGAAGCCGTAGGAGAAGCCCACGGCATAGACCACCGCGTCGCCCCGGGGGAAGCCCGGCTCCACGTTGTCCGACGGCACCGGCGACGGCTCCCAGGCCACTCCGCCGTGGAGGGCCAGGCGCGAGGTCACGTCGCCTTCGACCCCGAGCCGGGCGCTCAGGGTGTCGTCCCAGTCCCGGGTGCGGGTCTGGAGCACGTCGCCCAGCACCGGGCCCTGGCGCTCCGGGTCCACGATCCGGGTCTCGCTCCGGGACCAGGAGGCCCAGGCCACGTCCAGCTCCAGGCGCAGCTCCGGGTAGGGCGCCAGCCAGACGCCGGCGGCCACCTCCCGGGGGAGCTCGAAGGACTGCTCCGCCTGCAGCCCGCCCAGGTTGCGCTCCACCACGCCGGAGAGCTCGGGGATCGTGATGTCCCGGACGGAGACCTCGTACGGGTCGTCCGAGTCGAGGTCGGCGCCGTGGCGGTAGACGGCGCCCCACCCCCAGACGTTGGTGGAGTACTGCACGCCGAGGTCGAAGGTGATCGCGTCGACACTGCCGTCGGCGGTGAGCTCCGCCTCCCAGGGGACCGCCGGGCGCATTCCCGGGACCTCACCCAGGGTCCCGGCGACGTTCTGGCCCAGCTCCAGGTCGCCGAAGACGTAGCGCACGCCACCGCCCACGCTCCAGCGGTCGTCGATGGCGTAGGCCGCCACGGGGTGGACCTGCCAGAGGCGGAGCTCGGTCTTCCGGGTGAGGAACCGTGCCGGGAAGAGGGCCGTGTCCCAGTCCACCGAGTACCAGACGGGCGTGTCCACGCCCAGGCCCACGGCCCAGCGCGATTCGGCCCCGGCCGGCCGGTAGGTGGCGTAGAGGGCCGGCGGGAACTGGATCGTGTGGTTCGCGGAATGGTCCCCGGAGACGCTGGAGTAGTCGTCCGTGGCGTTCGAGAAGTCCAGGCCCGCCTGGAGCTGGAGGCCCGGCAGGTGGGCGGCCCCCGCCGGGTTGTAGGTGACCGCCGACGGGTCCGAGGCCCGGGCCACGAAGGCTCCGGCCTGGCCGGTGGCCCGGCCGCCGTGCTGGGTGCTGCCCCAGGCGCCGGCGAGGGCCGGGCTCGTGATCGGGGGGAGGGTGACCAGGGTCGCGGCGAGGGCGAGCTGGGCGCTGCGTCTCATGAGGTTCCTCCAGCGGGTCGGCCGGTTCCAGGGCCGGAGTAGGTCGGGGTATGGCCGGAACGGCGCGAGTCTATCGTGCTCGGGAGGGCTGCGGGCCGCGTCGCGGTGCGTCCGCCGCCGGCGCGACTGCTAGGATGCTCCCCGATGCGGCCCCGCCGCCGGATGGTCCCCGCGGTCCTCACCGTCGTCCTCGCCTGGGCGGCCTGGGGCCTCGCGCCCGGCTTCCCCGCCCCGTTCCAGGCCCGCGCTCAGGCCGAAGCCCAGGTCCCCGAGGGCCTGGGGGAGCTCCTGGGAGGCGGCCGGCAGCCCGAGGAGGAGGGCCAGCCCGGCGAGGAGGGCGCTCAGCCGGAGGAGCGTCCTCGCATCCTCCCGGACCGGCCGCCCGAGCGGGAGCTCCTCGACGCGCTGTTCGATCCCGGTACCTGGCCCGCCCTGGCCCGGGTCCTGGTGGTGCGGCTCGTGGAGTGGCTGCCGTCGGTCCTGGCGGCGCTCATCGTCCTGGTCGCCTTCGTCGTTTTCCACCGGGTGCTGAGTGGTGTGCTGCGGCGCGTCATGCACCGCACCCGGGCCGATCCGGCGGCCCAGGAGATCACCGGGCGATTGACGAAGTACCTCGTCCTGGGGCTCGGGCTGCTGGCGGCGGCGAGTCAGCTCGGGATCCAGGTGGGCTCTCTCCTGGCGGGTCTCGGCATCCTGGGGCTGGCCGTGGGCCTGGCCGCCCAGGACAGCCTCTCCAACCTGGTGGCCGGGCTCACCATCTTGTGGGACCGGCCCTTTCGGATCGGCGACAACGTGACGGTCTCCGACACCTTCGGGAAGGTCCAGCACATCGGTCTGCGCACCACCCGCATCCGCACCGTCGAGCAGCTCGACACGATCCTTCCCAACAAGGAGATCATCAACGAGACGATCGTCAACCACACCCTGAACCCCATGATGCGCCTCGGCGTGCCCCTGTCCATCGCCTACAAGGAGGACACCCGGGAGGCGCGCCGGGTGCTCCTGGAGGCGGTCCGGGGCCACGAGCTGCTCCTGGACCGGCCGGAGCCGAAGGTCGTCGTGACGGCGCTGGCCGACTCCGGGGTGGAGCTGCAGCTGCGCGTCTGGCTCCGGGACCCCTTCACCGAGCGCGAGGCCACCTTCGCCATGCTGGAGATTGCCAAGATCGCCCTGGACGAGGCCGGGATCGAAATCCCGTTCCCGCAGCGCACGCTCCACTTCCCGGGACCGGTGCCCCTGGCACGCTCCGAGGCCCGGGCCGAGGAGGGGTGACGTGGTGGGGCGCCGGGCAATACACTCGGCCCAGCACTCATCTGCCGGAATGCCATGATCGTCGAGAAACGCCACCTGGACGGCTTCATCCTCCTGAACGTAGAGGGGGTGATCAAGCTGGGCGAGAGCGCCGCCTTCTTCGCCGAGACCCTCGCCCGCGCCCTCGAAGAGGACGAGGGGCACGTGCTCGTGAACTTCTCCAAGATCAACTACATCGACTCCACCGGCATCGGCGAGCTGGTGGGCCACCTCGGGCGGTTCCGGGACCTCGGGCGCAAGCTCATCCTGGTCAACCCCACGGACCGGATCCGCCGCCTGCTGGAGGTGGCCCGGCTGGCCGAGCTCTTCCCGATCTACGACAGCGTCGAGGCGGCCATGGCGGCCGAAGGCTCCGACCCGCAGGGCCCGTGACCTCACCGTTCGCGCCCATCGCCCGTGCCGTCCGGGGGGGGCGGACCGAGTCCTGGCACGCCGGGGTCGCCGCCGTCGTCACGCCGGACGGACGGCGGGTGGCCCGCCTGGGCGACCCGGCCACGGCGACCTTCCTCCGGTCGGCGGCCAAGCCCTTCCAGGCCATGGCCCTGCTGGTCGCGGGGGGCGAGGAGGCCTTCGGCCTCGGTGACGCCGACGTGGCCCTGGCCTGCGCCTCCCACGGTGGAACACCGGCCCACGCCGAGCGGGCGGCGTCCATGCTGGAGCGGGGCGGCTTCGGGCCGGACGAGCTCCTGTGCGGCGCCCACGCGCCGCTGGACGCGACGGCGGCGCGGGAGCTCCAGGCCACCGGGCGCAAGCCCACGGCGCTCCACAACAACTGCTCCGGCAAGCACGCGGCCATGCTCCTGGCGTGCCGCCTGCGGGAGCTGCCGGCGGCGGGCTACGACGCGCCGGACCACCCGCTGCAGCGTGAGAATCGCGAGCGCATCGCCCGCCTGTGCGGCGTCCCGGAGCGCGAGCTCCCGGTGGCGCTGGACGGCTGCAGCGTGCCCACGGTCCACGTGCCGGTGGCGGGCGCCGCCCGGGCGTGGGCGGCGCTGGCGGATCCGGAGGCGGCGGGTCTCGGCGACACCGAGGCGGCCGCCGCCCGCCGGGTGATCCGGGCCATGGCCGCCGAGCCCGCCATGGTGGCGGGGCCGGGGCGGTTCACCACGCGCCTGATCGAGGCCACCGGCGGCCGGGTGATCGGCAAGGAGGGCGCCGAGGGCGTCTACGCCGTGGCCGTCCGGGGTCCCGCCGCTCTGGGCCTGGCCCTCAAGGTGGCGGACGGCGGCGAGCGCTGCCGCGACGGCGTGGTCCTGGAGTTCCTCCGGATGACCGGGAGCCTGTCGGGTGAAGAGCTGGAGCGTTTGGAGGCGTTCCACCGGCCGGAGCGTCGCAACCACCGCGGTCTCCTGGTGGGCCGGATCGAGCCGGTCCCGGAGCTCGTGGCCTGGCCTCCGGACGGCCCGATCCCGGGGGAGCCACCGGTGGAGGTGGAAGAAGCGGCCGGCCTGGCGCGTTCGGGCGGCCGAACCTCAGGAGAGCCCCCGCGATGAGCTACACCCGCACTCCCGTCGTCCTTTCCGTGCTGGTCCTGGCCGGCATCGCCGCCGGCGGCTGCACCCTGTTCGAGGAGCGCGAGCTGACGGAGCGCGTCGCCTTCAGCCGGGTGCGACCGCCGGTGGCCTTCGAGATGCTCCGGGACGCACCCGGCACGCCGGTCCTGGACCTCCGGACCGCGGAGGAGTTCACCGACGAGCAGGGGCACGTCAAGGGGGCCCGGAACCTCCCCCTGGACGAGCTCCCGGAGCGCCTGGACCAGCTGGTCCCCCTCAAGGACCGGACCTTCCTGGTCTACTGCGGGTCCGACGCCTGCGGTGAGCAGGCCCTGACGGCGCTCCTCGAGGCCGGCTACGAGGAGGCGATTCTCATGGACGGCGGAATCGAGGCCTGGCTCGAGGACGGCTTCGGCACGGTCACCGGCCCGCCGCCGCCAATGGAGTTTCCGCCGGCCCGGACGGAGCGGGCCGAGGTCGATTGAGACCGCGCCGGTCGCCGGTCGCCGGTCGCCGCGAGCCCCGGGAGCGCGGGCCGCGCGGTAGGATCGAGCGTCATGCTTCAGCTTCGTTGTCGGATCGACGGCTCGCGCCGGGCGTTTCCCCTCGTCGGCGAGGAGGTCCGGATCGGTCGCGGTCCGGACAACGACGTCCGGCTGCCGGACCCGTCCGTCTCCCGGCACCACGCGGTGGTGGAGCGCGAACCCCGGGGCTGGGTGGTCCGGGACCTGGGGAGCACCAACGGCACCCGGCACAACGGGGCCCGCGTGCACCGGGCGGCACTCACCCCCGGCGACCGCCTGCGGATCGGCGCCTTCGAGCTGGACGTGGAGGACCTGGCGGCGGACGGGCGCATCCCGGAGCCGGGGGAGTCCCCGCACGAGGAGGAGGCGGTGCCGCCCTCCGTGCCACCCCCGCCGGCCCCGGCGCCGAGGGCCGACGACTCGGACGCCCTGGACAGGACGACCGGCCCGGTGTCGCCCCGCCCCTCCCGGGTGCCCAACGCCAGCATCGTCCGGCCGCTCCGGGACTTCTCCGCCGCCTACGGTCTCGAAGGGGCCCCTCCGCCCCGGCCGCCGGAGGTGCCGGCGGACGAGCCCCAGGACGCCTACGGCGACCGGGTCTTCGGGTTCCTGACCCGCCTCGCCCAGCTCCTGATCACCGCCGACAGCGTGTCCGAGGTCCTCCGGCGGGTCATGGAGGTGGCCTTCGAAGCGCTCCCGGTCGAGCGCGGCTTCATCCTGCTCCAGGGCGCCGAGGGCGAGGTGGTCTGCGAGCTGGCCCGGACTGGCGAGACCGTGGAGGAGCGGCCCGAACGCGGGGTGCCCGTGTCCCAGACGATCCTCGAGGCGGTGATGGAAGAGCGGGTGGCTCTCCTCACCTACGACGCCCTGTCGGACGGCCGCCTGGCGGCGGGGGATTCGATCCGGCTCCACGGGATCCGGGCCGCCATGAGCGCTCCCCTGTGGTCCGGCGAGGGGATCATCGGCGTCATCCAGGTGGACTCGCCGGTCCAGGTGGGGGCGTTCTCGGAGCGCGACCTGGACTTCCTCACCGCCGTCGCCAACTACGCCGCGGTGGCCGTCGAGCGGCTGCGCAACGCGCACCGGGTGGAGCACGAACGGCGGCTCCGGGGTCGCTTCGAGCGCTACCACTCGCCGGCGGTCATCGAAGAGATGATGCGCGAGGCGGAGGAGGTCGGGGTGGAGGACACCCAGGGCGTCCGCCAGCTCCGGGTCACCGAGGCGAGCGTCCTCTTCGCCGACCTGGTGGGCTTCACCGCCTTCGCCGAGCGCGCCGATCCCCAGGACGTGGCGGCGCTGCTGGAGGGCTTCTTCAATCACGCCGTGGAGGCGGTCTTCGACGCCGGCGGCACCCTGGACAAGTTCATCGGCGACGCGGTGATGGCGTTCTTCGGCGCGCCGCTGGCCCAGCCGGACCACGCCCGCCGCGCCGTGGACGCGGCCCTCACGATCCAGCGGGACCTGGCGGAGTGGAACCGCGATCTCCGGGGGGAGGGGCTGCCGGAGGTGGTGGCCCGGATCGCCGTCAACAGCGGCCCCGTGGTGGTGGGTGACGTGGGGAGCGCCCGTCGCGTGGACTACACCGTGCTGGGCAACACGGTGAACGTGGCGGCGCGGATGGAGCAGTTCGTGGCCCGTCCCGGCGACGTGGTCATGGGGGAGGAGACCCACCGCCTGGTCGGCGGGGCCTACCCGGCCGAGCTCCTGGGCCAGTTTCAGCTCAAGGGCCTCCAGCGCAAGGTCAAGGCCTTCCGGGTCGACGGGGGCGCGGCGTGAGCCGGCCCCCCGTCGCCTTCGCCACCGGCAACCGGGGGAAGCTCGAGGAGGCCCGCCGGATCTTCGCGGCCGCCGGGGGGCTGGAGACCGAGGGCGTGGCCCTGGACCTGCCGGAGATCCAGTCCCTGGACCTCGAGGAGGTCCTCCGGGCCAAGGGCCGCGAGGCGGCCCGGCGCCTCCGGCGCCCGGTGATCGTCGAGGAGACCGGGTTCGAGATCGACGCCTTCGGCGGCTTCCCCGGCCCCCTGGTCAAGTGGATGCTCCGGGCCATGGGAGCGGAGGGGATGGCCCGGGCCGCCCTGGCCGCCGGCGCGGCGAGCGGCGCCGGGGCGGGAGCCACGGCCCGGTGTGCCCTGATGTTCCTCGACGCTCCCGGAGCGGAGGACGGCCGCGGCGCGCCGGCCACCTCGGGCGATGCCCACGGGCAGGGAGCCGGGGCGTCCTCCGGGGCGCCGGAACCGGGAGAGGTCCGGGAGGTGGTCGCCGAAGGCGTCGCCCGGGGCCGGCTGGTCCTGCCGCCCCGGGGGGAGGGGGGCTTCGGCTGGGACCCGGTCTTCCGGCCCGACGGCGAGGAGCGCACCTTCGGCGAGCTCTCCGGGGAGGAGAAGGACCGGATCGGCCACCGCGGCAGGGCCTGGCGGGCCCTGGCGGCGCACCTGGCCGGCCCTACTCCAGCCCCAGGTCCCGGGCCAGGGCGTCCACCCGGCGCTCCAGGGTCTCGACGCCGCCGTCGTTGGTGATCACCACGTCCGCCGCCGCGCGCCGGGCCGCGCCGTCGCCCTGGGCCCGGAGGCGCCTGCGGGCCTCGGCCTCGCTCATCCCCCGATCCACGGCCCGCTGCAGCCGCACCTCCGGGTCGGCCTCCACGGTGACCACGCGGTCGAAGTCCGGGGCGTACCCCGCCTCCACCAGGAGCGTGGCCTCCAGCACCACGACCCCGTCCTCGCGTTCGGCGAGCGCGGCGAAGCGCTCCCGGACCAGGGGGTGGATCGCCGCCTCCAGCCGTCGGCGGGCCGCGGGGTCGGAGAAGACGACCTCCGCCAGCCGCGCGCGGTCCACGGCGCCCCGGACGTCCAGGATCTCCGGCCCGAAGAGCTCGGCGGCGACCCGGGCGCCGGGCTCCCCCGGCTCGTAGAGCTCCGCCACCAGCCGGTCGGCGTCCACCACGGTGGCGCCGCGTTCCCGGAGCCTGCGGGCCACCGTCGACTTGCCGCTCGCCAGGCCGCCCGTCAGGCCCACACGCAGGGCGCTCACGGCAGGGGCCTCCCGGTCCGTCCGGGTTCGCCGGACCGGGCGGGGAGCCACTCCGCCCACGGTTCGGGGATCCTTCCCCTCGGGAGGAGGCGAGCTCCTCCCCTACGCGCGTTCCGGGGCGGCGGGCCCGTGGCCCCAGCGGACCGCTCGGTCACTGCGGTCCGGCGGACAGGCCCTGGCGCCGGCGGGAAGCCTCCAGGGCGTTGGCCAGGAGCATGGCGACGGTCAGGGGCCCCACCCCGCCGGGGACCGGCGTGATGGCGCCGGCCCGCTCCCGCACCCGGGTGAAGTCCACGTCCCCCACCAGGACCGATCCGCGCCGTTCGAAGGTCTCCATCCGGCCGGCGTCGCCGGGGAAGAGGCGCTCCACCTCCGAGCGGTCCGCCACCCGGTTGGTGCCCACGTCGATGACCGTGGCCCCCTCCTTCACGGCGTCGGGACCCAGGAAGGCGGCCCGTCCGAGGGCCGCCACCAGGACGTCCGCCTCGCGGCAGACGGCCGGGAGGTCCCGGGTCCGCGAGTGGCAGACCGTGACCGTCGCGTTCTCCCGCAGGAGGAGCGCGGCCATGGGCTTGCCCACGATGTTCGAGCGCCCCACGATCACCGCCCGGGCTCCGGAGAGGGGGACCCGGTAGCGGCGGAGGAGCTCCACGATGCCCGACGGGGTGGCGGGGGCGAAACCCTCCTCCCCGAGCCAGAGCCGGCCCACGTTGACGGCGTGGAATCCGTCCACGTCCTTGTCCGGGGAGACCCGGGCCAGCAGCTCGTTCTCCGGGAGGTGGTCGGGGAGCGGGAGCTGCACCAGGAACCCGTCGACGGCGTCGTCAGCGTTGAGCTCGTCGATGGTCTCCCGGAGGGTCGCGGCGGAGGTGTCCTCCGGCAGGAGGACGGCCCGGCTCACCATGCCGGCCTCCTCGCAGGCCTTGACCTTGCTCCCGACGTAGACCTTCGAGGCCGGGTCCTCGCCCACCAGGACCACCGCCAGCCCCGGCGGCCGGGCCCCGGCCTGGACCATCTCGGCCACGCTCGCGGCCACCTCCCGGCGGACGTCCGCCGCCGTCGCCTTGCCGTCCAGGATGGTCGCGGTCATGGGCTCACCTCTGGGGTCGCTGGGCCGTTCGGGGTTGCGGGTGGGGGCGTGGGTCGCACCGGGGGGTGGGGGAGCCGGCGCGGGAGGGCTCCCCTCCGGGGACCGGAGCTCGCCTCTCGGTGGTCGGTCCGGGGGCTCGCTCCATGTGCGTGTAGGGGAGGACGCCGCCCACACCGCGACCCGGAAAGCCGAAGGGCTCGCTCCATGTGCGTGTAGGGAAGGAGCTTGCCTCCATGTGCGTGTAGGGGAGGAGCTTGCCTCCTCCCCCAGAGCAGGAGCCACCGTCGGG
>JBKHJP010000335.1:0-4848 GCA_046538065.1 Thermoanaerobaculia bacterium
GTCCAACACCGATTTGAGCCGCGGCTCCGCGCGACTCAAATCTCTGTTCCGTTTTTCCTCAAGGTCGGCTACGCCTTCCTCAAGTGAGAGCTCGCGCGTCGACCGCCCCTCACGGGAAGGCCGGGCCGCGCCGCCGGAACTCCTCCGCCAGGGCCTCCAGGACCTCCGGGTGCCCGTCGAGCCCGGCGAGCACCTCCTCCTGGGACAGGGAGCGCTCGGCGATCCTCCGGAAGAGCGCGGTGCGCCGCCGCCACTCCCCCAGGCCCAGCGCCGGAGACGGCATCCTCGCCTCCACCCCCTGGCCCAGGAGGATCGTGTCGATCCCCTCCGGCCCCCAGAGGGGGTCCGGGAAGTCGAAGAGCCTGCGGGCCGCCGGGTCGTGGGAGAGGGGACCGCGCTCCCGGAACAGGTCCAGGAGCTCGCCGTGGGCCGAGACGTCCGCCTGCTCCCGGCAGGTTCGCCAGAAGGGCGTGTCCGGCCCCCGGTTGCACCGGAAGTGGAGGGCCAGGAACCAGGCCACGTAGTCCCAGAACGCCGCCACCCGGGCGTTGACGAGGCGCGCCAGGGCCGACTCCCCGCGGCGGGCCGGAAGCGCCTGGGCCAGCAGGCCGATCTGCCGGATCAGGAGGTGGAGAGCGGTGGACTCCAGGGGCTCCACGAAGCCGTAGGCGTTGCCCAGGGCCACGGCGTTGCCCTTCCAGAAGTGGGCCCGGCGGCCCGGGCGGAAGGAGAGCTCCCGGAGGGCTCCGGAACCGTCACCGCCTCCGGGCGGGGCCGGGTGGAGGCGCCGCAGCTCCGCCGCGGCCTCCTCCGCGCCGGCGAAGGCGGAGGAGTAGACGTAGCCCACGTGGGCCTCCCCTTCCTGGGGAATGGACCAGCACCACCCCGCGGAGAGGGCGCGGGCGTCGGTGAAGGGAGGCAGGCCGTCCCCCGGCCGCGCCGGCCCGATCATCGCCCGGTCGGTGAACAGGCTCCTCTCGTAGCTCACGAAGGGCGAGCCCAGGGCCTCCCCGACGAGGAGCGAGCGGAACCCCGAGCAGTCCAGGTAGAGCTCGGCGGTGAAGCGCCGGCCGTCCTCGGCCACCAGGGCCTGGACCTCCGCCTCGCCCCCCGGCCCGGGCCCCGTGGGCACGTGGACGATCCGCGCGTCCACCACCTCCACGGCCCTCGCGACGGCCAGCCGCTTGAGGAAGGCCGCCAGGCGGCGGTTGTCCAGGTGGTAGGCCACTTCGGTGCCGAAGGCGGCCCGCCAGGGACCGGCTCCGTTCCCCGGCCCCGGCTCCACCGGCAGGACCCCGGCCGCCATGAGGGCCGCCTGGAGGGAGGAGCTCCGGAGGTGGCCGTCCCAGACCGCCGCCTCCAGCGGCCGGACCGGTCCGAAGGGGTACGGAAAGGCGCCGTCGTCCGGCGCCTCCGGGCCGCCCCACAGGAAGCGGATCCCCAGCTTGAAGGTCGGCCGCACCTCCCGGAAGAGGTCCGTGACCGGCACGCCCAGGTCGGCGTGGAGGAACTGGGGGGTCAGGGGGGTCGTCGCCTCGCCCACCCCGATCACCGGCACCTGGCTGGACTCGATCAGGGTCACCGGGACCTCGGGGCGCTTGGCCCGCAGAGCCAGGGCGGCCAGGTAGCCGGCGGTGCCGCCGCCCAGGACGACGACGCGGGGCGCCGGGGTCCGCTCCTCCACGTGCGGGGCGGCGGCCCCGGCCGGGGCGCTCCGGAGGGGCTCCCTCTCCCAGGCCTCGGCCCGCCGGCGTTCCCCGGCCCGGTCCAGCTCGGCGAGCCGTCGCCGGGCGGCGGCCCGCCCCGCCCCCTCCCCGTCGTCCGGCGGATCGTCCGGCGGGCCGCCTCCGTCTCCGCCGCCGCCCGCCGGCGCCTCCTCCGGCAGGGGCCAGGGGGGCACCGGCGGCGCGAAGAGCAGGCCGGCCTCCTCCAGCAGCTCCACCTCCGGCGGCGTGAAGGTACAGGTGGCACGGTAGAGCTCGTCCAGGGCCGAGGCGACCTCGGCCTCCGGAGCACCGCCCCGCCGCAGCTCCCGCGCCAGGGAGCAGGCGGCCTCCTCGAGGGGGGATGGCGGGAACGGCCGGGCCGGGCCGTCGGGGGCGGCGGCGATGCGCAGGTACTTGCGCCGGAAAGCCGCCGCCGTGGGAAGGTGCCAGTGGAGCACCGAAGGGCCCGCCAGGAAGACCTGCTCGCCTTCGCGCACCCGCCAGCCGTGGACCCCCGCGGCCCGCTCCCCCGCCGCCACGGCCACCGCCGACTTGCCGTTCCAGTAAGCCCGGAAGTAGGGCCGCCGGGCGTCCTGGGCCATGTCCAGGCACTCCACCAGGCGGCGCCAGCCGGTGGCGCCCAGGCGCCCGGCGGCGAGGGCCGGGTTGCGCTTGAAGCGGGGCGGCTCCCCCGGCGGCCAGGGCGCCAGGAGCTCGTGGTTGACGTAGCGCACGGCCGTCCACCCCTCCCGGGAGACGGCGGCGAAGTGCTCCGCCAGCGTGGCACCTCCCCGGGCGGGGCCCTCCAGGTGGAAGAGCTCGTCCCCGTCCAGGTGGAGGAGCCAGTCCAGGGGCTCGCCGTCAGCGCCCGCTTCGCCCCCGGCGCCGGGCCCGAAGCTCCCGGTGCGGGCCGCCTGGAGGGCCGCCGAGGCGTTCAAGGCCTGGCGGGCGGCGACGGCCCAGGCGGCGCTCCCGCCCTCGGCGTGGCGCCGGAGAGCCTCGATCTCCTCCGCCGCGGGCCCGGAGGCTCCGAGCCCGCCTCCTTCCCTTTCCCTGTAGGGGCGGAGCTCGCCTCCGCCCGGTTTCCTGTTGGGGCGGAGCTCGCCTCCGCCCGGGGCCGGGAGCCCCCTCCACCGTTCCCGCGCCTCGGCGCCGGTCCACACCGTCAGGCGCTCCGGGCCGGCGATCCGGCGGAGGCGCTCCACCGCGCGGCCGTTCCCCGCCTCGCGAGGACTTCCAGATCCCTCCCCCGCCGGCGCGTTCTCCGCGTCCCCGTCCAGGATCACGATCAGCCGGCTCGCCCCCAGCTCCAGGTGGTACCGGCACCACGCCTCCACCTGCGGCCCGGGGGAGGCCACCGTGGCCACGATCCCCACCCGGGGCGCCTCGGAGGGCTCGGCGCCGCCGGGAAGCCGCCGGACCACCAGGGTGGGGTCCGCATCGCTGCCCTCGCCTCCCGCGGGCGGAACGGCCCCGTCCCCGGCCCCCTCGCCGGACCTCGGCACCGGCGCCCCGGCACCCCCCGGCCCCGCTCCGGACCCGCTCCCGAGGCCTGCCAGGCGCCGCAGGACGACGGTGCCTTCGGGCACCGGCGGATCGTCCACCGCCCGGAACGCCTCCTCCGGCGAGACCTCGGGCACCGGCAGGAGCGGCCGGGGCGGTCGCCGCCGGCGCTCGCTCAGCCAGACGACCAGGGTCCACCGGTCGGGGCCCGGCTCCAGGGGCTCGACCCCGTGGGGCACCCGCCGGGCGTCGAAGAGGATCGCCGAGCCCGGCTCCGGTGCCACCACCGCGGCCGGCGGGCCGGCCGTGGACGTGCCCGGGGCCCAGACGGCCAGCCCTCCCCCGCGGCACGGCTCCTCCGGCTCGCCCAGGTACAGGATCAGGCTGAGGACCCGGCCGTTGTCCGCCTCGCCCCCCGGGTTGTCCAGGTGCGGGGCGAACCCCTCGCACGGCGCCCGGTAGCGGGCGAGCATGGCGGTCTGAGGCGCGAACAGGGAGCGCTCGGGCAGGGCCCGGCGGAGCGGCCCCTCCAGGCGCTCCAGGAGGTGCTGGACCAGGAGGGCCGTCGCCGGAGCCCGCCGGAGGAGATCGTCCTCCAGGCCGGTGGCGTAGAGGACGGCGTCGTGGCGCCGCTCCGAAACCTCGCCTTCCCGCCCGACGCCGCCGGGGGTCAGGGGGAGGAGGCCCTCGGCGGCGGCGGTCCGGAGCTCGCCGGCGAGACGTCGGAGGAGGTCGCCGGGAACCGCCCCGGGCCAGGCGAGCCAGCCCGGTGCGTCCGTGCCGGCGGCGAGGGCCCCGGCCAGCTCCGCCCCGTCCGGCAGGGTGGGAGCCGCCGGTCCGTCCGCGCCTCCGAGCCCGTCCCAGAGCTTCTCCAGATCGTCCGGCGGCGGGAGCGGTGTCCACTCGACCCCGGGCTGCCACACCCCGAGGTCCCGCAGTCCGCCCTCCACGGCGCGGACGGTCCCCCGGAGCGCCGACACCGTCGCCATCGGGACCAGGCCGCGGCGAGCGGCGGCGCGCGCCGCGCCCACGACGGCCCCCGGGTCCACGCCGGTGGCGGCTCCGCCCCGCAACGCCCTGGCCAGCAGGAGTCGGAGCACCGCATCCAGGACCGCCGGCGCCCCCAGCCGCCCGAGGCGCTCCGCGGCGGCCTCGCCACCGTCGGCGCCGGCGACCGCCGCAGTCGCCTCGTCCAGGGCGCGCGCCAGGGCTCCCGGCCGTTCCAGCTCCTCTCGGGTCTCGATCGACATACGTCCCGGAACCGCTCTCGAGTGCCTCCGGGCGCCACTCCCCCCGGCCGTCCCGCAAGGCAGGACTCCGCTGGGGCGCCGCGCTCCTGGATGGCACGCCGGCCGCGTCTACCCGGAACGTGTCGTGGTGGTGCCGTTCGTGGACAGGGGCGCTCCCCCCGGCCGGCGGCCGGATCGCCACGGGACCCGGAGCGAGGGCGGCTACTTCGCCCCCCGGAACCCGACGCCCCCGTACGCGGCCGGCTTGAGGACATGGAACGCGAACGCTCCCGCGTCCGGCGTCCCCGCCACGGCCCGTGCCTCCGACGGTGGCCGTGGCGTACGCTTCGGAGTCGGGGGCGGGAGGGCCGGGGCCGGGGCTTCCGGACGGTGGCGGACCGAGCGCCCGC